>CAKPKU010000036.1 GCA_934167365.1 uncultured Clostridia bacterium | reverse complement strand
AAATTAAAAAAGTATATTCAGCTGTAATGGAATCACATCCAAATGAAAAATTAGTACAATTAAAATCTTTAGAAGCCTTAAAAGAAATAGCAGATGGAGAAGCAAATAAAATATTTATACCATATGATGCAACAACTGCTTTAAGTAGTTTAGGAGCAATTAAAGATGTAATGTCTGATTCAAAAGAATTATCTAAAAAAGAAAGAATAATTCAGAAAAGATCTACACAACAATCTAATGACTAGAAGTATTAAAATAACGTGGATATAATCCACGTTATTTTTTTATCTAAAAAACCTTTCTTTTGTATTTTAGTAAAAATTAATTATTTAAAAATTTCATAATATATAATATTCAATACTATTAAAATTCATTTTGATAATAAATATTATGTACTATTTATAACAAATTAAATATATTTTTTGAAAAAATATTTCGTAGAATTTTTTATATAATAAAAAACAGCATTCTTAAATATCAAATAGTCTTACTTTACTGTTAGTGTAATTTATACTTATATAAAATTTTTATATCAAAAAAATCAAATTATTAATAAATTATATACTTATAAGTAAATATATTCTTTTACTTAAAATTCCTGTATTCCATGAATAAATTTAACTAAATGCAAAATACTATATAGTAAACCTTTACTTATACATTTCTGTACAATGTTTTTACTATACTATATTTTTTATAGTGAGGTGATTATATGGCATTAGATTATTCAGTCATTGGACAACGTATACGAAAAGCTAGAATTGATAATGAATTAACACAAGAAAATTTAGCTGAAAAGTTAAATGTATCAGTTGCATTTGTTAGCAGAATCGAACGCGGTAATACACATATCAATCTTAATAGATTAACTGAAATTTGTTCAATATTAAACATAGATGAAGGCTTAATACTAAATGGAACAAGTGTAGAATCAAAAAATTATTTATCAAATGAATTTAGTGAACTATTAAATAATTGTTCTACCGAAACTCAAAAATTAATATATGATATTGCCAAGGTTATAATAAATAATGAAAAGAAAAAGTAAAAAGTATAGATTATTCGTAAATAAAATTGAATAATCTATACTTTTTACTTTATTAACTAAACCTCTCTACATTTTACTATTAATCTTTGTTTACCACCATTTGTACATGTAATTAATGTAAGCTCTTTTAATCCATTTGTTTTTTGACTTGTACACTCAACATTTTCAGGATACACAACATATTTATTATATACTTTATAATTAAGTGTTTTACCTGATAAATCTGTAAGTTTTACTATATCTCCATTATTTATTGAAGAAAGTTTACCAAACATTTTTCCACTTTTGTAATTATGTCCTACTATACAATAATTTCCAACAGAATTTGGACTTCCTCCCCAAAACTTATTAATTGATATTTTCAACAATTCATCTGAAGTTTCTGAAAGCACAGGATATTCAACTCCTAATGATGGAATACTTAATATAGATTCATATGTATATGTATAACCAGAATCATCTGTATATGTTCCATCAATAACATTTGTCTCTTCCTCTTCAACTACTTCTGTATTATCTAAAGCTACAACTAATGGTTGATCGTTAGATGACTCATCATCTGCAATACTTTCAAGATTTATACTATTTAGCATATCTTGTGATACAGCTTCAGACGCTTTCTTTTTAACCTCTTCTTGTATATACCAACCAGAAAAAACGAGCACTAAAATAATTGAAGCAATAAATTGCATTTTGTACATTTTCTTTTTCTTTTTTATTTTATTGGTCACATATAATTTATCTGTAACTAATATTTGGTTCATAAGCAGCTCTCCTTCTAATCTTAAACTTTATTTTTTACTATATAATTAGAAATTTCAGCAAATTGATTTATTGATAGTACTTCTCCTCTTATATTATAATCTAAATTTAAATCGTCAAAAACCTTTTTAGCATCATCCTTATTTGGTAATATTCCGCCATTTACTAAAGCATTTATTAATGTTTTTCTTCTTTGCATAAAGCTCGCCTTAATAACTTTAAAGAACATTTTTTCATCTAATACATCTACAGGCGGATTTTTTCTTATTGATAATTTTATAACTTCAGAATCCACTTCTGGTTCAGGAATGAATGAATTATTCTCTACTATTGTTATACTTTCAGAACTTGCATAATAATATACACAATATGTAATTGCGCCAGATAATTTTTCACCTGGAGTAGCAATTAATCTATCAGCTACTTCTTTTTGAACCATAACAGTTATTGATTCTATGTCTAATTTTTCTTCTAATAATTTCATTATTATTGGTGTTGTAATATAATATGGCAAATTGGCCACTATTTTCACATTTTTGATTTCTAAAGATTTATTATTTTTTATTAATTCGTGCAAATCAACTTTTAATACATCTTCATTAATAATCTCAAAATTATCATACATTGAAAATCTATCATTTAAAATTTCAATCATTCTATTATCAAGCTCTATTGCAATTACTTTGCCAGCTTTTTCTAGCAAGAATTCTGTTAGGTTTCCCAATCCTGGTCCAATTTCTAATACTAAATCTTCTTTTGTAATATTTGCTGAATCTACTATTTTATCTACTACTGAATCGTTAATTAAAAAATTTTGTCCTAAGTTTTTGTTTGCTGATAATTTATATTTTTTTAATATAAATTTTGTTTTTTCAAATAAATTTTCCATATTCCCACCTTTTATACTCTTTTATTATATAATAAAAATTTTTCTTTTACAATACTAAATTATTTGTTTTATATGATTTATGTAAAACTTATTTTCTTTATAATATAGCTCCAATATGTCTGCTCTAATGTATTTATTTTGCCACTTTTTTCTGAACAAGTAGTACTTAATCCCCTTTCTTATATTATCAATTTTTCTTGAATTTACTGCTTCATATGGATATCCATATTTTTTGTTCGACCTAGTTTTTACCTCAAAAAAGACTACCTCATTTTTTTCAATATCAAAAGCAATAATATCAATTTCTCCACCTTTATAATAAAAATTCTTATCCAAAATTTTATAATTATTATCAACTAAATATTTACAAGATATTTGCTCTCCCACTCTTCCAAATTCACTTTTATTCAACATATACATCACTAACCTTATATTTATTACCATTTACAGATTCAATTATTCCATCTATTTCCATCATTGTTAATAATTGATTAATCTCGCAAATCGCCATATTACAATGAATAGAAATACCTTCTGAATCAATCATTCCATAAGAATTTATACAATCAAATATTACTTTGCTTTTATTATCCAACAATTTAATTTGAGTCGGCTCTTTTTTTGATAATTTTTCTTTAATTTTTATATCTAAATCCTTTAAGATTTCTGTTCCATTTGTAATTAACTTTGCACCATCTTTTAATAAATTAATCGTACCACAACTGTTTTTGTTTCCAACACTATTAGGAATACAATATACTTTTCTGCCTTGAGCTTTAGCAAACCTTGCTGTAATACTTGTACCACTCCTATATGTTGCCTCAACAACAACTGTTGCTAAACTAAGTCCGCTTATTAATCTATTTCTTTTTGGAAAATTTTTACTTTCCACTGGATAATTAATTGGAAATTCTGAAATAATTGTTCCAGACTTTTCTAAAATTTTATAAAATAATTTTTCATTTTCCTTTGGAAAGATATTATTAAAACCACTCCCGAGTACTGCGATTGTTTTTCCACCATTATCTATACATGTCTTATGTGCAATAGAGTCAATCCCCCTTGCCAACCCACTTACAATAACTATATCATTTTTGACCAAATCTTCAGTAATACATTTAGCCATCTTTTCACCATATTCTGTACTATTTCTAGACCCAATTATAGATATTGCATTTTGGTTAAGTAAATTTAAATTTCCTAACACAAATATTTTTTCAGGACATTTTTTTATTTTTTTCAGCATAACTGGAAAAATCGTATCATTTTTATATATTTCATAAACTCTATTATTGATAATGTATACCTCCCTTTAATGATTTATATATTTTTTGTCTAAACTTCTATACTGCACAGCCTCTAGAAGATGTCTAGACTTAATATCTTCACTTTTATCCATATCTGCTATTGTTCTAGCTACTTTTAAAATTCTACCATATGCTCTTGCACTAAAACCCAATCTATCAAAAGCCTTTTCTAAAATTGAAGTACATTCACTATCTAGCTTGCAATATTTTTCAATTAAACTTGGTGTAAGCTCTGAATTAGAAAAAATTTTATACTTTTTATACCTCTCCAATTGAATTAATCTAGCGTATTGAACTCTTTTTCTAACTTCTTCTGAACTTTCTTCCTTATTGTGATTATTTAAATTTTCATAACTAACACTACTTACCTCGACCTGTATATCAATTCTATCAAGTAATGGTCCACTAATTTTTCCTATATATTTTTGTATTGCTTGAGTTGTACATGTACATTCACGATCAGAGCCAAAATATCCACATGGACATGGATTCATACTAGCAACTAACATAAACTTACATGGGTATGTTAATGTTGCATTAACTCTACTTATTGTTATTTTTCCATCTTCTAAAGGACCTCTTAATACCTCTATTGTTGACTTATCAAACTCTGGCAATTCATCTAAAAATAAAACTCCATAATGTGATAAACTTATTTCACCTGGTTTTGGTACTCTACCTCCACCAACTAATGATGTTTTAGAAATAGTATGATGCGGCGACCTAAATGGTCTATTAACTATTATTGGGATATCATCACAAATATTTCCAGCAATACTATGTATTTTGGTAACCTCTAAAGATTCTTCAAAACTAAGTTTTGGTAATATAGTTGGAATTCTTCGTGCCATCATAGTTTTTCCAGACCCAGGACTTCCTATTAATAAGCAATTATGACCACCACTAGCTGCCACTTCAATTGCTCTTTTAATATTTCGTTGTCCTTTTACTTCTGAAAAATCGATATTATAATTACAATTAAATTTATCCTCACTAATAATATATTTTTGAGGTAAAATTGTAATATGATTATTTAAATATTCAACAACTTGACTTAATGAACTAACTGGTATGACTTCTAATCCATCTACAATACTAGCCTCATTGGCATTAGCTTTTGGAAGGATTATCTTTTTTATTCCTAGATTTTTTGCTTCAATGCACATAGGTAAAATTCCATCTAATCTATGTAAATTGCCATCTAATGAAAGCTCTCCTAAAAAAACAATTTTGTTAGATTCAAATGGTTTTATTATATTTGTATTTATTAATATTGCTATAGCAATAGGTAAATCAAAAATAGAGCCTTCTTTTTTTATTGTGGCAGGTGCTAAATTAATTACAATTTTTCTGCTTGGAAATTCATATCCTGAATTTTTAATTGCTGTTCTTACTCGCTCTTTAGATTCCTTTATACTAACATCTGGTAATCCTACAATCTCCCAACCAGGCATTCCTCCTCCAACATCAACTTGAACATCAACAATAAACCCATCTAAACCATGTAGGGTCATACTTTTTATTATAGATAACATATTTACTCCTTTGGAAATTTTTTTAGAACTAATCTTTTTAGAATTCTTTTGATTTAAACTTTTTTTATAATAACAAACTCGTTACTGAATGTCAATAATATTTGATAGACAATAAATGACAAAATACTATCGCCGAACTGTCGAAAAATGTAATACAAAAAATATATTACCTTGATAAATAAATTTTTAATCATTTATTGATTTTTTACATTGCTTAATATAAAATGTTTTATATCAAATTAAAAGAAAAGTTGGTGATTTTTTGAATACAAATAAAACAAAAAATAATAATATAAAATATAAATTTTCAAAGCCCAAGAGACTGTTTGTTTTATTAATAATAATACTTGCCTTATTTATATTTCTATTGATAAAAATAGGCTACCTACAATTTGTTAAAGGCTCATATTTGAAAGAGCTTGCTACAAAACAACAAACAACAAGTCGAATAATAAGTGCTAAAAGAGGAACTATTTATGATTCAACTGGCACTGCCCTAGCAATAAGTGCAGATGTCGATACTATAACAATCAATCCAAAGAAAATTGCTAAAAAAAATGATGAAGAAGGCACTAAAGCATTAAAAGAACAAGTAGCCAAAAAGTTTTCAGAGCTTTTTGAACTTGATTATGAAGAAACATTAGCTAAAGTTTCTAGTACAAATTCTGTTGAAACAATAGTACAAAAAGTAGAAAAAGATAAAATATCAGAGCTACAAACTTGGATGAAAGAAAATAAAATATCTGCCGGAATAAATATAGATGAAGATACAAAAAGATCATATCCATATTCCAATTTAGCATCAAATCTTATTGGATTTTGTGGAAGTGATAATCAAGGCTTAACAGGTCTAGAATATTACTGGGATACAACACTTGCAGGAACAGCTGGAAAAATCACAACAACACAAGATGCATCTCAAGACATAATTTCTAATGAAGATGCTCAATATTATGCACCAGAAAATGGAAGTAATTTGAAACTTACAGTAGATATAAATATTCAAACAATAGCTGAAAAATATTTGGCTCAAGCATGTATTACAAATAAATGTGTTGATGGAGGTAATATAATAATAATGGACCCAAATACTGGAGACATTTTAGCAATGGCAACATATCCTGACTACAATCTAAATACACCATTTGAACCAAATGAATCTTTATCAGAAACATGGAGTACACTTTCAACCTCAGCCCAAAGTGAAGCATTACAAAAAATGTGGAGAAATACAGCAGTATCTAATACATATGAACCTGGATCTGTTTTTAAAGTTGTTGTAGCATCAGCAGCACTAGAAGAAAATATTGTTGAAGCAGATCAAGCCGGAGTCTTTTACTGTAATGGTGTACAAGAAGTAGCAGACAGACAAATCCACTGTGCTAATGTAGCAGGTCACAATTACCAATCACTAAGACAAGCTTTACAAAATTCTTGTAACCCTGCATTCATACAACTCGGTCAAAAAATTGGTGTAGAAACATTATACAAATACTTTAAATCATTTGGATTTTTCAATAAAACAGGAATAGCCACATCAGGAGAAACCACAGGAATATTCCATAAAGAAAAAGAAGTTGGACCTGTTGAACTTGCAACAATTTCATTTGGTCAAAGATTTACAATTACACCTCTTCAAATGATAACAGCAGTTTCAGCAATTGCTAATGACGGTGTATTAATGCAACCACGAATAGTAAAAGAAATAGAAAATGCAGATACAAAATCTGTAACAGCAGTTGATACAAAAGAAGTTAGACAAGTAATCTCCTCAGAGACATCTAAAAAAATGTTAAGTATGATGAAATCTGTTGTAACTGATGGTGGTGGAAAATATGGTCAAGTAGCAGGTTATTCAGTTGCAGGAAAAACTGGAACATCTGAAGCAACAGAAGGCTCAACTTCAGGATATGTATCATCATTCGTAGCAGTTGCCCCTGCTGATGATCCTCAACTAGTTGTATTACTTACATTATATAATCCAAAAGGAAAAGATCATTTTGGTGGTCATATTGCTGCACCAGTTGTATCTCAAATATTATCAGAAGTTTTACCATATTTAGGTATTCCTTCAGATAATACAACAACAAACACAACAAATACAAATACCACAACATCTCAAACAACAAAATCTACACTACATGATGTACGTAACAAAACTGCTGCTGAAGCAAAAACTATATTAGAAGAGCAAGGATTCAAGTGTTCTTTCACATGTGGATCATCAGATATTATAACAGAGCAAATTCCAAAACAAGGTACATCTCTAGTTTCTGGTTCAGTTATAAAATTATACTCTCAAGAAACAAGTAAGAACAAACCAACCTCAACAGTACCAGACTTAAAGGGAATGTCATTTACTAACGCCAAATCAGCATTAGCTGCCAAAAACTTAAATATAAACACAGTTGGTAGTGGAAAAGCTATAAGTCAAGATCCAATTGCAGGAACTGAAGTATTAGAAGGATCTGTAATTACTGTAACATTACAAGAAGATGTTGGATCATCATCACATTAAATTATATGGAAAAAAGTATAGACAATCTTTATTGATTCTATACTTTTTTATTATATAAAAAATTCCATTTGGCATTAAACAAAATATTATAATACCAAATAGGATTAAAAAAATTATTTATTATTTTTTTAAGATTATTTTACAATTTTTTTAATTTCCTCATAAATCTTCTCTTCAACATTTTTTACTGATATTTTTCCTGCATTTTTTCCCATATTAATAAGATTTGCTTTATTTGAAATCATTTCATTTATATATTTATTTAAAATTTCTGAATTAATTTCTGAATTTAATATAACTTTAGCAGCACCTAGCTTTTCCATTACTCTTGCGTTATCTTCTTGTCTATTAGCACCAACACTTGGTAATGGAATATATATTGCTGGTTTTTCGACGATTCCCATTTCAGTAATAGTCATTGCTCCACTTCTACAAACTGCTAAATCACACATATTAATAAGCTCTTCCATATTATAAATATATGGTAAAACTTTTGCATTTCTTATTTTTTCAATATCAATATCATTTTCACCTAACTTAATTTTAACAATATCAAATTGTTTTGGACCAGTAGCCCAAATTAATTGATATTTACTATTAAGCTCTTTAGTTAATAAATCTGTAACAGCCTCATTAATTCTTTGAGCACCTTGGCTTCCACCAAATACTAAAACAATTGGTAAATCAGGTTTAAGATTATATTCAGAAATGATTTTATTTCGTATACCTTCAATATCTGATATTTTCTTTACTTTAGTTGGAGTTCCTGTAACAACCACTTTATCAGAATTTGGTAACTTGCTTTTTGCCTCCTCAAAACCAACAAAAATTCTATTTGCTTTTTTAGCAAATATTCTAACAGCTCTTCCTGGATATGCATTACTTTCATGCAAAACAGTAGGAATTCCTCTTGAATTAGCTGCTGCAAAAACAGGTCCACAAATATATCCTCCTGTTCCTATAACAATATCAGGTTTAAATTCATCTATAAATTTCTTAACAACTTTAGTACTTTTCATTGTTTTAATTATTTGTTTAATATTATTAATAGAAGGTTTTGGCTGAATACCATAGGCCTCTATTGTTTTTAATTCATACCCTGCTCTTGGCACAAGGTCATTTTCTAAACCTCTATTAGTTCCAAAAAATACAATTTCAGAATCAGGCTCTTTTTCTTTAATTTTATTAGCAATTGCAATACCTGGGTTAATATGTCCTCCTGTACCAGCAGCAGAAACTATAACTCTCATAAAAAATTCCTCCTTTTTTTCTAATTGTCACAAAAGTTCTATCTAATTATATACTATTTTGAAAATAAAAAAAGATACTAAAAAATATTTTTTACATTTTTTAATATCTCTTATTTATATTTTTCACATATACGAGTATGGGTTTTATATTATCAAACTTTTGAATTTGATCTAGATATGTTTAGTAATATTCCAACATTAGCTAATAACAATAATAAAGCAGTACCACCATAGCTAATAAATGGAAGTGACATACCAGTGGTTGGAACTGTAGCTGTAACAACAGCAATATTTACAATTGCTTGAAATGCTATTTGAGTTGTAATACCCACTGCCATTAAAGTACCAAACATTTCAGTGCTCTTCATTGAAATAAGTATTCCTCTCCAAATAAAAATTGCAAATAAGATAATTATAAATAGACATCCCACGAAACCTAGCTCTTCTGCCAAAATTGAAAATATAAAATCATTATGTGGCTCTGGAATATATAAGTATTTTTGTTTACTATTTCCAAGCCCTGCACCAAACATTCCGCCAGATCCTATCGCATACAAACTTTGAACAGTTTGATATCCTGTTCCTTGAGCATCAGCCCATGGATCAAAGTAAGTTGAAATTCTGTTTATTCTAAAGCTATTAGATCCTGATAATTGTAAAAATCCTAATACACCAGCTAACACTGACACAGCTATAATTCCTACAACCATAAAATGTTTTAGTCTACATCCTGCTATAAACATTATAACCACTACAATTACGCAAATTACTAAAGAAACACTAAGGTGATTTTGCACAAAAAATAATATTCCAATTGGTGGTAATAAAAATAACAATGGTATTACAAATCCCTTTTTAAAATCTTGTAAATCATCTTTATGGTCAGTTAAATATCCAGAGAAAAATATTATCATACCTATTTTAGTAAGTTCAGATGGTTGAAATTGAAGTGGTCCAATTTTTATCCATCTAGTTGCTCCCTTAACATCTACTCCCAATCCAGGAACTAACACTAACAATAAAATAATCCAAGACACAAAGTATATTTGCCAGTAATACTTTTTATAAAATCTATAATCTACTTTTGACAAAAACAACATAACAAATATACCAGCAATGGCAAACCCTAATTGCCTTTTTACATATGTATAACTATTACCAGTAACAGATAAAGCAGATGGTGCACTTGCTGATAAAACCATTATAATTCCTATTGCTAATAAAAGTAATACTGTTATACACAATATAAAATCAAACTGATTATTAACAAAATTTGAAACTTTCTTTTTCTTTTTTTGCATCTGTACCTCCTCATTTTAATTTTATATTACATTAATTCCAATAATACATAAAATCAAAGTAATTATACTAAAAATAGAAACAACTTTTCCTTCTTTCCATCCACATAATTCAAAATGATGATGTATTGGAGCCATTTTAAATATTCGTTTTCCAGTCTTTTTATAATAAGCAACTTGCATCATAACAGAAATTGTTTCTATAATTGGTATTAAAGCAATTATAACTAAAATAAGTGGCATTTTTAAATATAAAGCAATTCCAGAAATTGCCCCACCAAGTAACAAAGATCCTGTATCTCCCATAAATACTTTGGCTGGGTGCAAATTAAATATTAAAAATCCAAGACATGCACCAATAAGTATTATTCCAATAAGTGTTATTTCTTCAACACCTAATATAATGCTTATTGCAACTAAATATGTTAAAATTATAGTAGTAACACTAGCTGAAAGTCCATCAATTCCATCTGTCAAATTTATTGCATTTGTAGTTCCTAATAATACAAAAATTGCAAATGGAATATATAGCCATATTGGCAAAGTTATATATTCTTTTAAAATTGGTATATATGTTTCTGTTCCTAAATTTAAATATTTAATCAAATAAAATGTATAAATTACAGATATAATAAGTAACCCAAACATTTTTAACATTGGCTTTAGACCTTCTGTGTTTTTTAAAATTAATTTTTTAAAATCATCCACAAAACCAACTAACCCAAACCCTAATGTAATAAAAACAAGAGGAATCATTCTTTTGACTATATCAATCTCGACTCTAGATCGATCATAAAATAAAAATCCTGCAACTGCAACTAATGTCAGTGCCATAATAATTCCTCCCATTGTAGGAGTTCCTTGTTTTTTTAAATGCGATTGTGGTCCATCTGTTCTTTCAATTTGACCAATTTTAAACCTTCTTAAAATTGGTACGATTATTAATGCCAATATTACACTAACTCCAAAAGATAGTAGTAATACTTTTAACTCAAAATTCATTAATTCCATTCCTTTCTTCTTTTCTTTTTTTAACTTTTAAGAAGTTTATTCTTATGTATTTAGGACAGTCTAATATAGGACTTGACACTAATTAATAATGTAGTCCTATATTATAAATCTTTAAACTATTTTTTTGAATCTAATTTTTCTATAATTTCATTAACTATAATTCTTTCATCAAAAGGATGTTTAACTCCATTAATCTCTTGATATGGCTCATGACCTTTTCCTGCAAGAAGAATAATATCCTTTTTATTTGCCATTTTTATAGCCTCTGTAATAGCTTCAACTCTATCAACTATAACTTTATAGCTTCCATTTGTCTTTTTTATTCCCTCTTCAATTTGTTTTACAATTTTTTCAGGATCTTCAGTACGAGGATTATCTGAAGTTATAATTGTAAAATCAGCAATTCTTCCTGATATTTCTCCCATTATAGGACGTTTTGCAGAATCTCTATCTCCACCACAACCAAATACACTAATTACTCTTCCTCTTGTATATGATTTGATTGCTTCTAAAATATTTTCTAAACTTTTTGGAGAATGTGCATAATCAATCATAATAGTCAAATCTCTCTTGTTTGTAACTAATTCACTTCTTCCTGGCACTCTAACTTCTGCTAAAGCTTCTTTAATATTTTCAGCACTACAATTCATTTGTTTTGCAATAGAAATAGCAGCTAATGCGTTATATACACTAAATCTTCCTGGTATACATACTTTAACTCTTTCATTTTTATTTTCTAATTTTACTTTAAAATCAACATATGAATTTGTTATTGTAATATCTTTTGCTAAAAAGTTACAATAATTATCTATACCATATGTTGTTATATTAGAATCTGGCAATAATTTTGGAACTTTAGCAACCATTAAATCATCAGCATTTGAAAAACATACTTTACACATTTTTAATAATTTTAATTTAGACTCAAAATAGTCTTGCATATCAGGATGTTCCTTTGGACTAATATGATCTTCTGAAAAGTTAGTAAATACTCCTATATCAAAATCACATCCAGCCACTCTATTTAACTTCAAGCTTTGAGATGAAACTTCCATAACAACAGCATCACATTTTTCCTTCGCCATTTTATAGAATATTTTTTGTAATACATTGCTTTCAGGAGTAGTTCTATCACTATCTATAATTTTCTTATCGCCTATATATACAGCAATTGTACCAATCAAACCTACTTTCAACCCTTGCTTTTCTAATATTGCTTTTGTCATAAATGATGTAGTAGTTTTTCCCTTTGTTCCTGTTATTCCTATTAATTTAAATTTTTTTGATGGATTACCATAAAAATTAGCTGATGCAAGTGCTAATGCTAATCTAGAATCTGGTACTATTATTACTGTAACTTTGCTTACTATTTCCTTTAATAAATCTTTGTCTATATCAGATGTTGAAATTACTGCAACAGCACCATTATCTATTGCTGATTTTATATAATCGTTTCCATCAACATCAAAGCCCTTTATTGCAACAAATAGTCCGTCTTCTTTTATTTTTCTTGAATCACTTTCAATATTTGAAATATTTATATCTAAATCACCTTTTGCTTTTATTCCATCTATTCCAACTAAAATCTTTTTTAGCTCCATAAATAACCTCCTAATATAAATTTTAATACATTATATAACTAATTTTCGTTTTTGTATAGAAAAGATTGACTTTTTTCTATAATTAAATTCAAACATCTTATTTTACTATAACTCTACTATCTTCAAAAACTTCAACTCCACTTATAGGTAATTGCTCACTTATAACCTTTTCATCATAAAAATCTGCTTCATCTCCTCCAAAGTCAATGTTTAATTTCATTTCAGAAAGCATTTTTTTGGCATCTGCAAAAGTATATCCAATAATTTCTGGAACTACTACTTTATTTTTTGTTTCATCTGTATTTTCATTATCTTTTTTTATATCCATATATGGTAAAACTTCGCCTAGTACTTGTGAAGCAATTGGTGCTGCAACACCACCTCCTTGGTGTCCTCCCTCTCCTGTTGGATTATATAATGTAATTAATATAACAAGTTTAGGATCTGATATTGATGCTACTCCTATAAATGATGTTACATATTTTCCTGTATTTACACCATCTTCTGAAGTTCCTGTTTTTCCACCTATTGAATATCCTTTTACTTGTGCATTTTTTCCTGTTCCTTCTGCTACAACTGTTTCCATCATGCTAAGCACCTTATCTGATGTTTCTTTAGAAATCACACGCTCCTTTATTTTAGGCTCAATATTTGTAATTTCTCCTGTTGTACTATTTACAATTTGTTTTACAACTCTAGGCACTACATGTTCTCCACCATTTGCAATACTAGAAATAGCAGTTACCATTTGAATAGGTGTTACTTCAAACCTCTGGCCAAAAGCAATTGTTCCAAGCTCTACTGGACCAACTTTTTCCTCTGCTAAAAATATACTACCACCTTCTCCTGGAAGATCAATTCCTGTTTTATTTAAATAACCGAACTTATTTAAATATGTATAGTAAGTATGAACTCCTAATTTCTGTCCTAAACCTATAAAAACAGGATTACATGAATTCATTAAAGCCTCTCTTAAACTTTCAGATCCATGTGGTCTATAATATCTCCAACATTTAATCCTAACACCAGCAATTGTAATGCTTCCTGTGCAACAAAATTCTCCTTTATTATCTGTATCTGTTATTTTTTCCTCTAGAGCTGCTGAAGAAGTAATCAATTTGAAAGTTGAACCTGGCTCATATGCATCTGAAATTGCTTTGTTTCTCCACATTTTTTGCATTTCCGAAGTTTTTTCTTCCTGTGACATATTATCCCAATTTGCTAAAACTTCACTATCCATAGGTGTATATGGCTCATTCAAATTGTATGATGGATATCCTGCCATTGCTAGAATATCTCCATTATTTGGATCCATAATAACAATATTTCCACCATCTGTACAAACATTATCAATACACGCTTCTTCAAGATATTTTTCAGCAATTCCTTGAATTGTAGCATCAATTGTAAGAATTAAATCATTTCCATTAACAGCATCTATATATTCTTCTCCATGTTCATCTAAATTTCCACCTCTTGCATCAGTCATTTTTACAATACTTCCACTACTTCCCTTTAAAGTTTCCTCATACTTTGCTTCAATTCCCATTAATCCTTGATTATCACTTCCACAAAAACCAATAATTTGAGCAGCTAAACTATTATATGGATAATATCGTTTGGTATCAACATCAATATTGACACCTGTATGTATATTATTTTCCTCTAACCAATTTCTAAGCTCATTGCTTTTTTCTTTATCAACTTTTTTTGCAATAGTTTCAATTGCACTTTTCTTTGATACCTTTTTTAAAACTCTTTCATAATCTAAATCAAATAACTCACTCAATTTATGTGCGACTTTTTCTTTATCTTCTTTAGCAATATTAACTGGATTAACAGTAATACTTTCAACAGATGCACTTACTGCTAAAATTTTTTCTCCTGTTGCATCATATATGGTACCTCTTTTAGGATTAAATGCTCTTTCCAATGTGTGTTGTAAGTAAGCCATTTGTTGTAATTTATCTCCCATTTTGAATTGAATCCAACCTATTCTAAACACTAATCCAATTAAAATTATAAATATTACAAAAATCATATTTCTTAATCTTTTTTTTCTTGTAATACCACCTATTTTTTCTACTAACTTAAACTTATTTTTTTCCTTCTTTAGTTTTTTCTTCATTTTTCTAATATTACTCATAATACCTCCATATAGGAAATTGATATTTTCAAGTTATCCATATTACTTCTTTATAAATAATATTATAGATATAAAAAAAAAGACTAAATTTTAATTATAAATTTAGTCTTATATTCCTATAAATAACTGAACAAAAACTTTTCCATATATTGAACTGTCAATTACACATATACCAGTATAATTGAAATTTTGCTCTAAAATATTATCTCTATGCTCTTTAGAATTAATCCATGCTTCAACTGCCTTTTGAGGATTTGCATTTCCTGCTAAATTTTCTCCAGCAATTTTATAATAAACTCCATTAGATTCTAACATTTCAAATGGTGTACCTAAATTAGCTGAAGTATGAGAAAAATAGTAATTTTGCACTAAATCTTCTGCTTTAATTTTAGCTATATTCTGCAAACAAGCTAATGGTTTTAGCTCTTCAAGATTCTGCTTTTTTCTGTACTTATTTATTAAATCTAATGTTTCTTGCTCTTCATTTGTTAAAAAAACTTTTTCATCTTCTAACTGCATTTTTATTTGGTTATTTTTACTTAATTGTGCTAAAGATATTTTTTGATATTTAGTTAATAATACACCTTCAAACAAAGTAAAAAATACTATTATAGATAAAATACAAAATCTTATTTTAGATAAACTCATAATTACTTCCTTTTAATAATTTTAATTATATTATTATCTTAAGTTTGATTTTTTATTATTTTATCTGTTGTTTTTGTTAACATAACATCAATTATACTTTGTTTTTAATGTATTGTCAACAAGAAATAGTAAGAGATGTACCGAAAGAATATAGAAATATGGGAACACAAGAAAGTCAAATATTCAAGTAACGAGTATATCGGATATATGTGTAGTTGATTCTACTTTACACAAAATATTCTATATACTCCAATTTGACTGATATATCTTCTTTTGTGTATATAAAGAATTTCTGATTTTTTTCTCCATCTACATTATAAATCTTTACAATATATTTTTTGTTATCAAAATTTATTAAAAATATATCATTTATTGTAGTTGCTCCTAATTTATGGATTTTATTAGTATCA
>CAKPKU010000035.1 GCA_934167365.1 uncultured Clostridia bacterium | reverse complement strand
TTGGTTTATTTAGTCGTAAATTATTATATCAAAGGACTTTCTTTTTGTATATTCCGAAACCATTTTACACTATTAATAAGAAATTTCTATTGACAAAATAGGAAAAAACTAGTATACTTTTAAAGTGATATTAAATAGTCAAAATATTAGTATAATATAGATTACTAATTGGCAAAGGAGGGATTAATAATGGCACAACCAAAAAGAAGATGGTCAAAAGCAAGAACACATTTAAAAAGATCAACATGGACTCTAAAAGCACAAAATTTAGTAGAATGTCCACATTGTCATGAAATGATGCAACAACACAGAGCATGTGCAAACTGCGGATATTATGATGGAGAAAAAGTTGTAAGTGTAAAAAGCGATAATCAAGAATAAAAAAATCAGCATTAACAATGCTGTTTTTTTTGACTCATAAATTATTAATATACTTAACATAAGAAATAAAACATCATTATTTCAGATAAATTAAATACTTTAGAAATAAAAGAGAAAACAAAAAAATAAATTCTTAATTGTAAAGTTTTTAGCTTTTCTTTTTTCTTGACTAAATAAATAAAGTGTTATAAAATATTCAAAAAAATGAAAGGAAAACGAGTATGTCAAAACCAGTAGTTGCAATAGTTGGTAGACCTAATGTTGGAAAATCAACTTTTTTTAATTATATAGTAGGCAAAAGAATTTCTATTGTAGAAGACACACCAGGTGTAACAAGAGATAGAATATATGCTGAAGCAAATTGGCGTGGAATGGATTTCACAGTAATTGATACAGGTGGAATAGAGCCAGAGTCAGAAGATTTAATTGTAACACAAATGAGAAATCAAGCTGATATAGCTATCAGTATGGCTGATGTTATAGTATTTGTAACTGATTTAAAAGTCGGAGTAACAAATGCAGATAACGAAATAGCATTAATGCTTAGAAAGTCAAAAAAGCCAATTGTTTTAGTCTGCAATAAAGCAGATAATTTTGGTAAAACAACTGATGATATTTATGAATTTTATAATTTAGGAATAGGTGATCCACATCCAGTTTCATCATTAAATGCATTAGGAATAGGTGATGTTTTAGATGCAATATATGATAAGCTACCAAAAAATACAGAAGAAAGTGATGATGGTACTGTTATAAAGGTAGCATTAATAGGAAAACCGAATGTAGGAAAATCATCATTAGTTAATAAAATTCTTGGAGAAAATAGAGTAATTGTTAGTAACATTGCAGGAACAACAAGGGATGCAATCGATTCTGAATTTGAAAATTCATATGGAAAATATGTATTTATAGATACAGCTGGAATTAGAAGAAAAAGCAAAGTAACAGAAAATTTAGAGCGTTATAGTGTAATGAGAACTAGTTTAGCAATAGAAAGATCTGATGTATGTATATTTATGATTGATGCAAATGAAGGAGTAACAGAACAAGATGCAAAAATTGCAGGAGAAGCACATGAGGCAGGCAAAGGTATAATAATTGCAGTTAACAAATGGGATGAATATGAAAAAGATAATGGAACTATCGAAAGGTATAAAAAAGAAATTTATAATAAGCTTTCATATTTATCATATGCACCAATAATGTTTATATCTGCGAAAACAGGGCAAAGAGTAGAAAAATTATATGAAATGATAAACAATGTAGCAAATCAAAATGCAATGAGAGTTTCTACATCAGTATTAAATCAAGTTTTAAATGAAGCAATTGCAATAGTACAACCACCAACTGATAAGGGAAAAAGATTAAAAATATTTTATATGACACAGGCATCAACAAAACCACCAACATTTGTTGTGTTTGTTAATGATAAACAATTATTCCATTTCTCATATGAAAGATATTTAGTAAATCAATTAAGAAAAGAATTTGTTTTAACAGGAACACCTATTAGAATGATAGTAAGAGAAAAAAGGGAAAAAGAATAAACTTAAGAAGGAGTGAGTTAAATGGCTATATATATTTTAGTTGCAGTAATTGCATATGCAATAGGAAGTGTAAATTTTTCAATTATATTTAGCAAAAAGTTTGCGGGATTTGATGTTAGAGAAAAAGGTAGTGGTAATGCAGGCACTACAAATATGTTAAGAAGTGTAGGAAAAGGGTTAGCAGCATTAACTCTAGTATGTGATATTTTAAAAGGTATTGTTGCAGTACTAGTAGCATATTGGATTGGAAAAATTGCAGGAGAAAGTGTAAAATCAGAAATTTTGGTACAGTTAGCTGGATTTTTTGCAGTATTTGGTCATACTTTTCCAGTATACTTTGGTTTTAAAGGCGGAAAAGGCGTTGCAACATCACTTGGAATTTTACTTTTAGTCAATTGGCAAATAGGCCTAATATGTCTAATTTTTGCAATATTAGTAATGGCAATAACAAGAATGGTATCATTAGGATCAATTATGGCTGCTATTTTATTTCCAGTTTTAACTATATTTATAACAGACCATTATATAGTAGATGGAAATTATGTAATATTTGGTATAGCAATGGCAGTATTTGTGGTATTTAATCATAGATCAAACCTAAAAAGAATATATAAAGGTGAAGAAAATAAATTAAGTTTCAAAAAATAGAAAAACAAAAGAAAGGAAGCAAGTAATATATGAAAAATATAGCAATAATTGGAAGTGGTAGTTGGGGAGTTGCATTAGCGATTCATTTAGCAAATAATGGAAATAATGTAAAGTTATGGTCTTTTGATGAATCAGAAGCAAACTTAATTAATAATGAAAAAAAATGTAAATTCTTACCAAATATAACTATTCCTGATAATATAAAGTGCTTTTTAAACTTTGAGGATGTTATACCAGAATCAGATATTATATTACATGTAACACCATCAAAATTTACAAGAAATATATTTAATCAATATAAAAAATATATAACTAATCAACCAATAATAGTATGTTCAAAAGGATTAGAGCAATCAACATTGTCCATTTTAACAGATGTTATAAAAGAAGAGCTACCAACTGCAAAAGTAGGTGTGTTATCTGGACCAAGTCATGCAGAAGAAGTATCTATTGAAATACCAACAGTACTAGTAAGTGCTTCTGATGATGAATATGTAAGAAATTATGTTCAAGATTTATTTATGAATAAAAACATGAGAGTATATACATCTGATGATATGATTGGTGTAGAATATGGAGCAGCATTAAAAAATATCATAGCATTTTGTGCAGGTATAGCAGTTGAAATTGATTTAGGAGACAATACTTTTGCGGCATTATTAACAAGAGGTCTTACAGAAATAGCAAGACTTGGTGTAAAAGTTGGAGCAAAAAAAGATACTTTTTATGGTTTAACAGGATTAGGCGATTTAATTGTAACTTGCAATAGTGAGCATAGCAGAAATAGAAAAGCTGGTAGATTAATTGGAAGAGGATTATCACTAGAAGAGGTAAAAAAAGAAGTTGGTATGGTTATTGAAAGTATTGATAATATTGAAGCAGCATATGAGCTTAAAAACAAATACAATGTTGAAATGCCTATTGTAGATGAAGTATATAATGTTTTATATAATAATGTTGATCCAAAAGAAGCAGTGTATAGATTAATGCAAAGAGATAAAAAATCAGAGTAAAAAAATAGTTATTCAAATTTATAAATTTGAATAACTATTTTTTTAATATCCAAAATTAGATAATATATCATCAATATCATCTTTATAATCAGAATCTGCATTAACATAAATAAAAGTATTATTTATTCGAGAAATAACCATATATTTTCCATTTGATAATAATGTATATTTAGCATAATTTGCTAATTTTACTTCTGTATTAGAGCTTACATTAGTTTTTGATTTCTCAAAGGTTTGTATATTTTTTTCGTAAGATTCTTCAGCTTGTGAATCATCTGAAAGTTCATAAAATTCTATTTGATAAGTGTAATTTGGAGCAATTGCAATATAAACATTTTGTACTCCATCTGTAGATGAAAATTGCTCAGTAGAATCTACAATAGTAAAACTTTTATCCTGCATTTTTGAACAAAATGTATCTGGAGTAATTGAATCTTTTCGTTTGCCAATACTACAACTTGTTAATGTAATACAGGTAATAATACAAAATAATGTAATTGAAATAGCTCTTAATTTTTTCATAAAATCACCACCTATGGTAAATTATAACATATGTTAGCCAAAAATAAAAGTAGTTGCTAAAATCTAAATAGAAATTGCAACTACTTTATTATAGTTCAAATTGAATTTTAGTAATATATATTAAAGTCAATATCCGGAAATACGCAATCATATTCAAGAAGGTAGTTTAAGAAATCTTCATCTATATTGTTTTCTTTTATTTGATTATATAACTTAGTAAATCTTCCAATATGATCTTTAATTCTTTTTTTGGCATAATCAACCATTGTTCCGTTTGTTATAATAAATAACCAGTCACTACTTTGAGCTAATAAAAGCTCTCTTGCACATTGATTTAATGCAGTTTTTAATAATTCATCTTCAGTATTATTATATAAATGAGCTAGCTCTACCATTCTTTCTCCAGCCTTATGAAGATGTCTATGTGCATAATCATTAGTAGGGTTTAACCATACTTCACTATATCCATTAGCCCCCCAACTTGAACGACATGGCTGAGCAACTTGCATATTAGGATATTTATCTATATATTCACCAGGGGTAATAAGTTTAAAATTACAATCATCATAATATATCTTTTTAAATAAAATATATAACCAATAAGGACCTTCATACCACCAATGACCATAAAGTTCAGCATCATATGGGCAAAGAATAATAGGGGGATTTTGAGTATAATTACTTAAATCATTTATTTGTTGCACACGACTATCCAAAAAATGTCCAGCTTGCTTTTCAGCTGAATCTTTTGCCCATTGAACATCATAATAATCTTTATTTTCTGTTTTACCAGTAATTCTATGATATTTTATACCAGTATTTACCCTAGCACCATTTGATGCTATATAAGGTTTTATATATTCATAATCTGCATCATAACCAATATCTCTATAAAACTCTCTATAATTAAAATCACCAGGATATCCATTTATAGAGCTCCAGACTTGTCTTGAAGATTCCATATCTCTACCAAATGCAACAACACCACCAGGTGAAACTATTGGAGCAGCAGTACCATAAATTGGAGCAGGATCAGAATATAATATTCCATGTGATTCTGTTATAATATATTCAATTCCAAATTCTTTCAAATATTTATCTGCTTCTGGTATATATCCACATTCAGGTAGCCATATTCCACGAGGTTTTCTACCAAAGTATTTTTCATATGTTTGAACACCAATAGCAATTTGGGCTTTTACAGTTTGTTCAGTAACATAAAGAATTGGAAAATATCCGTGAGTAGCACCACATGTTATAATTTCTAAAACTCCAATATCTTGAAAATGTTTAAAACCTTTAATAAGATTACAATTATACTTTTTTGTAAAAATTTCTAGGTCACTTGAATATCTATCATAATAATAGTGAGCTAATCTGTTTACTCTATCATCATAAGTTGTTCGCTCTATTTCTTTTGATGATAGCTCAATATGTTTTTTTAAATATTTAATATATCTTTCTTGAAGTAATTTATTATCAAGCATACTTAAAAGAGGGGGAGTTAATGACATTGTTATTCTAAAATCAACCTGCTCTTCTACTAATTTTTCAAAATTTGTAAGAAGAGGAATATATGTTTCTGAAATTGCCTCAAATAGCCATTGCTCTTCTAAATAATCTTCGCTTTCTGGATGATGTACAAAAGGAAGATGTGCATGTAATACAAAACTTACATATCCTTGTATATTTTTTTCCATTGTTATTTTCTCCATTTTTTATATTTTAAAGTTAGAAGAAGGATTATTAATATAATCATCTTCATATAAGTCATAAATATTATAAATTGGTTTTAAATCTGAAACGCACTTTTCTGTTGTTTCATTTGTTTTTATATTTTTAAAATAAACTATATTATTGCCATTTAATATATGATCATTAGGTGATACAATTGTATTTGATGATGTTATATGTAATACATTATCATTATTTTCAAAATTTACATTTGTATTAGATATAGGTTTTCTACCAAGCTCTATATTAAATACACAATTGCTTGTTGGTGTACGTAAATACCAACTATTTGCAAAATCATCAATTTCAACTTCAAATGAATAATTTTGAGTTTTATTGTGCACTAATAAAATAGGTTTTGTTTCATTAAAAAAGTTATTACCATATTTTTTTATCATTTCAGCTCTATCAGCATCTGAAATATCCCAGTAAATAAAGATCGCATGAGGGGTTTGAGCCAAGATTTTTATAATTGTTTGATTATATCGATAAGGTAAATCATAGTATTCGCTTATATGTGCTGTAGGGTTTAGTTTTAATAGAGAATTTAAATCATCGGAGTTTGAATGGCTTTTGACATGTGGCAATTGTTTTTTTGTTGTATTCTGCTCTTTTTTGCCAAAGTTAAAAAGCCCCTTTTTATTAGTTATTTTTGCTTTTTTATTTTTTTGAGGTTTTGTTTGATTTAAAGTAATATCTTTTTTTTCATTAGTTTCTTTCATTTATCTTCCTCCTTAAGTTTAGTTTTTGCTAATGATATACTATATCAAAAAAAGTATAAATTCAATAGGAAGTTATAACAAAATAAAAAAAAAGAAAAAAATTTATTTACTTTTAAATTAAACTTGTATAAAATGTAAATGAAAAAAAGAGAAAAATAAATTTTATACATAAGATTAGAAAGGAGCCTGAATTGGTATGAGAATTTTAATGTTAACATGGGAATATCCACCAAGAATAGTAGGAGGAATATCTCGTGTAGTGCATGATTTATCACACAAATTAATTAATGATGGGCATGATGTTACAGTTGTAACATATAAAGACACCAACTTATCAGATTTTGAAAATGATAAAGGAGTAAAAGTATATAGAGTAGATAACTATATGATAACTCCAAACAATTTTACAGATTGGATTATGCAACTAAATTTCAATATGATTGCAAAAGCAACAGAGCTAATGAATAAAGAGGGAAATTTTGATGTTATCCATGCACATGATTGGCTTGTAACATATGCAGCCAAAACACTAAAACAAGCATATAAAACACCATTAGTTGCAACTATTCATGCAACAGAAGCAGGAAGAAATAGTGGAATACATGATGATATACAAAGATATATTAATGACACAGAATGGTTATTAACATATGAATCTACTGATGTTATAGTAAACAGTAATTATATGAAATGCGAACTTCAAAGATTGTTCGGATTACCATATGACAAAATAAATGTAATACCTAATGGAGTTAACTTAAATAATTTTGATAATGTTGAAAGAGATTATAATTTCAGAAGACAGTATGCTATGGATAATGAAAAAATAATCTTATATTTAGGAAGATTGGTATATGAAAAAGGTGTACAAAATTTAATATCAGCAATGCCTAAAATATTAAATAGTTATCATGATGCAAAACTTGTAATTGCGGGAAAAGGCGGAATGATGGATGAATTAAAAGCACAAGTTTATAGTATGGGAATTGATAACAAAGTATATTTTACAGGATATTTAAATTCAGATTCTGTAAAAAAAATGTATAAATGTGCGGACATAGCAGTTTTTCCAAGCACATATGAACCATTTGGAATAGTAGCATTAGAATCAATGCTTTCTGGAACTCCAACTGTTGTATCAGATGTAGGAGGTTTAAACGAAATTATAGAGCATGGTGTTGATGGAATGAAAAGTTATGCAGGAAATCCAAATTCAATTGCAGATTCAGTATTATCATTATTGTTTAATAACCAATTATGTGAAAATATTTCAAAAAATGCAATTACAAAAGTAAAAGCACAATACAATTGGAATAAAATAGCACAAGACACACATTATGTTTATGAAAGAGCAATATGCCAAACAGAGGCTGAAAAACAATTAAAACAAATTGAGCAAGAAAAACAAAATAAAGCTACAAAAGCACAAAATTCAGAAAAAGAAATTTCAAAATTATTAAGTTTCAAAAAGAAACATGCATATGCTTAAGGAGAGTGTTAAATGAAAGTTTACGATACAGCTAATCAATTAGCAAAAGAAATACAATCATCAGAAGAGTTTGTAAAATATAAAAATGCAAGAGCTAAGGTACTATCAAATCCAAAGTTAAAAGAGCAAATAGAACAATTTGAAAAAATTAGATATGACGTACAAATATTATCATTTGAAAAAGGAAAAGAAGATCCTGAAAAAATGGAAAAATTGCAACAAATGTATAAAATTTTAATTGAAAATAAAGAAATAAAAGATTATTTTGATTTAGAAGTAAAATTTAATGTAATGATTGCAGATGTAAATAAAATAATTGCAGAATCAATGTCTGATGTTTTTGTAAAGTAAATAAAAATTTAGATAGTAATTAAGATGTATTTAAAATCAGTATTATAGTATGTTGGATTATAATACTGATTAATAATACATCTTATATTATTTTTATTAAAGAATAAATTACTAGTATTTTTTTATAATATCCTCTTTTAAAATTACAAAAAATGAGATACAATATAGAAAATTTGTAATATATAAGGAGAAAAGGATGAACAAAAAATGGGAATATTATGATACAGATGCCAAAGAAATTAAAAAAATCGAAAATGAATATAATGTCAGTAATTTAGTAGCAACAGTAATTTATAATAAGAATATACAAAGTAGCATAGATGTATTCTTAAATCCAACAAGAAAAGATTTTTATAATCCATTTTTAATGCCAGACATGGAAATTGCAGTAAATAGAGTTATAAAAGCAATTGAAAAAAATGAAAAAGTAATAATATATGGCGACTATGATGTTGATGGAATAACAAGTATAACAGTACTAAAAAAGTTTTTGCAAGATAGAGGACTAGTTGTAGATAGCTATATTCCAAATAGACTAGATGAAGGATATGGATTAAATAAAAAAGCCATTGACTACATAGTAAGTAAGAATTACACACTTATGATAACAGTAGATTGTGGAATATCTGGAATAGAAGAAGTAGAATATGCAAATAGTTTGGGTTTAGAAACAGTCATAACAGATCACCACGAACCAGCAGAAGTATTACCAAATGCCTTAGCTGTTGTAGATGCCAAAAGAAAAGATAATAAATATCCATTTAATCAATTAGCTGGAGTTGGAGTAGTTTTCAAACTAATTCAAGCTATATCAATTAAGTTTAATTTGGAAGAAAAAGAATATTTGAAATTTTTAGATATAGTTTGTGTAGGAACTATATCAGATATTGTTCCATTAGTAGATGAAAACAGAGTAATATCAAAATTAGGGTTAAAACTTGTAGCAGTTACAAAAAATATAGGACTTAGGGCATTGCTAAATGCAGCAGGATGTAAAAATATAGATTCAACTGCAATATCCTTTGGCATAGCGCCAAGAGTCAATGCTTGTGGAAGATTGGGTTTTGAGCAGGAAGCATTAAATTTATTTTTAACAGATAATATAGTTGAAGCCCAAGAAATAGCAAAAAGATTAAATAAATATAATTCAGATAGACAGCAAAAAGAAGTAAAAATATTTAATGATGCAATTAAAATGATTGAAGAAGGAGAAAAAAATAAAAAGTGCATAATTTTAGGAAAAGAAAATTGGCACCATGGAGTAATAGGAATTGTATCGTCTAAAGTAACAGAAATGTACTATAAACCAAGTATTTTAATATGTTTTGAAGGTGATGAAGGAAAAGGTTCAGGTAGAAGTGTGCAAGGATTTGACCTGCATGAAGCTTTAACAAAATGTCCAAATTATATTGAAAGATTTGGTGGGCATTCTATGGCAATAGGTATAACAATAAAAAAATCTGATTTTGAAAATTTTAAAAATGATGTAGAACAATATGTTGAAAACACTAATATAGATGAATTAGTACCAATAATAAAAATTGATAAAGAAATTACAATAGAAGATATGAATATTAAAACCGTAAATAATTTAAAAGCACTAGAGCCATATGGAGAAGCAAATAAAATGCCTATTTTTATATATAAAAATTTAAAAATAGATTCCATAAGAGCATTATCAGAAGGTAAGCATATAAAGTTAACATTAAGAGATAAAAATGTTGTATTTGATGCAATAGGATTTAATATGGGAAAACTAGTAAATGAATACTTACTTGGAGAAAAGGTTGATATAGTAGGTTCATTAGAGCTAAATAAATTTAATGGAAGAGAAAGTATACAAATAAATTTAAAAGATATGAGAAAATCTTATTAAAGGGGGAGTAATAATGTCTGAAATTAAAAATGCAACAATTGATGATATTGTTGATTTAATGAAAAAAAACAACAGAAAATCAGATATAAAATTAATAAGAAGAACATATGAGTTTGCGAAACTTAATCATGGAGATCAGTTAAGAAAATCAGGAGAGCCATACATAATACATCCATTGCAAGTAGCATATATACTTGCTCAAATAGGATTAGATGATAGTACAATTTGTGCAGCCTTATTACATGATATTGCAGAAGATACTTCTGTTACAATAAAAGATCTAGAAAAAGAATTTTCGCCAGAAATTGCAGAAATGGTTGATGGAGTTACAAAACTTGGAAACTTAAAATATACAAGTGCTGAAGAGCAACAAGTAGAAAATTATAGAAAAATGTTTTTAGCTATGGGAAAAGATATTAGAGTAATTTTAATAAAATTAGCTGATAGATTACATAACATGAGAACTTTAAAATACCTAAAAAGAGATAGACAAATTGCAATTTCAAAAGAAACAGCAGACCTATATGCACCACTTGCAAATAGACTAGGTATATATTCTTTAAAATGGGAGTTAGAAGATTTATCATTCAAATACTTGCATCCAGATGAATATAGAGAAATTGTAGAAGGAATTGACAAAAAGAGGGAAGAACGTTTAAAATTTATAGATGCTATTGTAGAGCAAATTAATGAAGAATTAAAAAGACAGAAAATAGATGCAGAAATAACAGGAAGAGCAAAACATTTATATAGTATATACAGAAAAATGAAAAGAGATAAAAAGGATTTAGACCAAATATATGATCTTTTTGCTCTTAGAATATTAGTAAATTCTGTTAAAGATTGTTATGCAGCATTAGGTGTAGTACATGAATTATATAATCCAATGCCAGGCAGGTTTAAAGATTATATTTCAGTTCCAAAACCAAATATGTATCAATCATTGCATACAACATTAATTGGACCAAAAGGAACTCCTTTTGAAGTTCAAATTAGAACATGGGATATGCATAGAATTGCAGAATATGGTATTGCAGCACATTGGGCTTATAAAGAAGCTAATAAAAACCAAAAAGCAAATGTTATAGTTCAAGAAGATAAATTGGCATGGTTAAGAGAATCACTTGAATGGCAAAAAGATATGCAAGATCCACAGGAGTTTTTAAAAACATTAAAAACAGAGCTTTTTGAAGATGAGGTATATGTATTTACTCCTAAAGGAGAAATAAAAGTATTGCCAAGAGGAGCAACACCAATAGATTTTGCATATAGTGTACATGCTGAAATAGGACATCACATGACAGGTTGTAAAATAAATAGTAAAATGATGCCAATTATTACAAAATTAAATAATGGTGATATAGTAGAAATAATGACATCAGATCAAGCGAAAGGACCAAGTAGAGATTGGCTTAAATTTATAAAAAGTTCTTCTGCTAAAAATAAAATTCAGCAATGGTTTAAAAAGAATGAAAGAGAAGATAATATAGTAAAAGGTAAAGAGGCAATTGAAAAAGAAATAAAAAGAATTGGAATGAACTATTCAGTTTTATTTAAAAATGAATATATTCAAGTAGCTTTAGATAGATATAAATTTAACACAATAGATGATATGTATGCAGCAGTAGGTTTTGGAGCCATAACATCATCAAAGGTTATTGCAAAAATATTAGAAGCATATAAAAAAGATAATGAAGATGAGGAAATTGAAAAAACAATTGAACAGTTATCAACAGAAAAAGCTCATATAAATAGATCATCAAATAGTGGAGTAATTGTAAAAGGAATTGATAATTGCTTAGTAAGATTTTCTAAATGTTGTAATCCAGTACCAGGAGATGAAATATTAGGTTTTATTACAAGAGGAAGAGGAGTATCAATACACAGAAAAGATTGTCAAAATGTAAATGACCTATTAGCACAAGGTGATAGAATAATTGATGTAATGTGGAGTGAGCAAAATAAGTCATCATATAATGTAGATATTCAAATACTTGCAAATGACAGAAATGGCTTACTTGCAGATATAATTCGTGAAATTTCAAATAATAAATGTACATTAATAGCAGTAGATTCAAAAGTACACAGAGATAAAACTGCTGAAACAAATTTAACAATAGAAGTTGAAAATCTTAATGTTCTAAATACAGTTGTAAAAACATTAAGAAAAGTAGATAGTGTTTACGAAGTAAACAGAAAGAAATAAGATATATTAAAAAGGAGTATATATCAAAATGATACTAAAGAGAATTAAAGTGAAAACACCATTATTGGAATATACAAATTGCTATGTAGTAGTTGATGAAGAGCTAAAAGAAGCAATGGTAATAGACCCAGCTGGTGAAATATCACAAATAATAGAATTAATAGAAACTTTAAATGCACGAGTCAAATATATATATTTGACTCATTGCCATGCTGACCATACTGCTGGTGTAAATGAGCTAAGACAATTAACAAAAGCAAAAGTACTAATACATAGAGCAGATGCAAAAGGTCTTGAAGACGATAAAATAAGTTTAGCAACATATATTGGGTTAAATGAAATCATTATAAATGGTGTAGCCAGAGTGGATGATAAAGATTTAATCCATGTAGGAAAATTAGAATTTTTAGTTATTCACACACCAGGACATACCATAGGAGGTAGTTGTTTATTTTGTAAAGAAGAAAAGCTTTTGTTTTCAGGAGATACAATGTTTAGAGGAACATGGGGAAGAACAGATTTACCAACAGGGAGTCTTGAAAATATAATGAATTCAATTACAAATAAGTTATTAAAATTACCAGATGATACAATAGTATATCCAGGCCACGGAAAATCAACAATGATAAGAGAAGAAAAACCTATATATGAAGAATTAAAACCACGAATTGATTAAGATCTATTTAAATTATTTTATAAGATTTAGAAAAAAGAGCATTTATATTACTATAATGAAAATGAGTGCACTAAAGATCAATACACAAATGAAAAAAATAAGTATATTAATGAACATATAAAAAAGGAGCCCTTTAAAGAGCTAAATTCAGATACAATAAAAAAGAACTTTTAATATATAAAATTATTTGTCAGATGAGGTGAAAAAATATTATGGTAAAGATGTATAATACAAGTTTAGAAACAAATATAACAAATGAAGTAAAAGAGTTCCAAAGAGGTAATTGGATAAATATGATTAATCCAACAGAAAACGAAATAGAAAACGTATGTAGAAATTTAGGAATAGAACAAGATTTTATCAGATATTCACTCGATTTTGAAGAAAAAGCCAGAGTTGATATTGAAGATGATGGAACAGTACTTTTCATTATAGATGTTCCAATAGTAGAAAAGGAAAATGAAATAGAGGTATATACAACTATGCCATTGGGAATTATTTTTGTTAGAGATGAATATTTAATAACTGTAGCATTAAAGGAAACAGATATTATAAAAAAAATGGAAGGAAATATAGGAAGAAAATCAATAACTTATAAAAAAAGTCAATTTCTATTTCAAATATTTTATGAAAACTCATCAGCATTTTTAAATATGTTAAAAATTGTAAATAGAAAAACAGAAATGATTGAAAGAACTCTAAAGAAAAACTTAAGAAATGAAGAGCTATTAAAAATGCTTAATTTAGAGAAATCTTTAGTATATATAACTACAGCTTTAAAATCAAATGAAATAGTAATGGAAAAAACATTAAGAGGAAGAATAATAAAGCTATATGAAGAAGATGAAGATCTACTTGAAGATGCAATTGTCGAAAATAAGCAAGCAATTGAAATGAGTAAAATTTATAGTGATATTTTAAACGAAACAATGGATATGTATGCATCAATTATTTCTAACAATATAAATGATATAATGAAATTCTTAACATCTATAACAATTATATTAGCCATACCAACATTAGTTGCAAGTATATGGGGAATGAATGTTCCAGTACCACTTCAAAATCAAAGTTATGGTTTTATAGTACTTATAATATTTGCAACATTTATAACATTTATTGTAATGTTATGGTTAAAAAAGAAAGATATGCTAAATTAATAAAATAAATCATAAACCTGTAAAATAAGTATAAAATTAAGTAATACTTATTTTGGAGGTTTTTTTATGTTTTTAGTGCTAAATAAAGAAAAGATGAAATCTTATATGGTATCTGTTTTTACAGTAGGAATTCTACTAGGAATTGCGTTTTATATGAGGAATCAGCCAGAATTATTACAAGTTAGTTCATCTGGTAATAATTTGCCAATATATTCTGTAAAAACAGATGAGAAAAATGTTGCTCTTACAATGAATTGTGCATGGAATGCTGATGATATTGACATGATTTTAGAAGTATTAAAAAAGACAGATACTAAAATTACATTTTTTATGGTAGGTGATTGGGTCGATAAATATCCAGATGCAGTAAAAAAAATAAATGAAGCAGGTCATGAAATACGGAAATCACTCAAACACACATCCACATGTTAATAAATTAAGCAAATCACAAAATATAGATGAAATACAAAGTTGCAATAACAAAATAGAATCTATAATCAACAAAAAAGTTACTTTATATAGGTGTCCATATGGTGAATATAATAATACTGTAATAAATTCGGTAGAATCAATTAATATGAAAGCTATACAATGGAATTTAGATACACTAGATTATAATGGATTAACAGGTGATGAAATGTGGAGAAGATTAGATGGAAAAATTTCAAGTGGTTCAATAGTACTTATGCACAATGGAACAAAACATACAGCAGATAGTTTAGAGCAAATAATTACAAATATAAAAAAGTCAGGATATAACATAGTAAAAGTTTCAGACATTATATATGATTCAAATTATACTATTGATAGTACAGGAATGCAAATACAAAAATAAATGTATATTTTTATTAATTTTTGATAAAATAATAATATTTATAAGTATATTTTCAGGAGGAATTATGCATTTTATTGGAATTATAACTGATAAAAATAGTGAAAATAATATAAAAAATATTATGAAAGAAAACTTAGAAGAAGAAATGATATTTTTAAATGAAAAGAATTTAGATAATTTTAAAAATATCAAATTTGACTCAATTGTAATAAATAATAATATAAAAAATAATATAATTTTAGATAAAATTTTAAGCAAATCTAAGTATATTTTATATAATTCAGACATAGATTTAAAAAGCGATAGTTTTAAAAAGGTAAATTCTAATGTAATAACATATGGCTATAATTCAAATGCTACTGTAACTATATCAAGTGCAACAGATGAAAGCTATTTAATTTTTATACAAAAAAATATATATGGATATAATGAAATAGCAGGAGTACAAGAAATAAAATTTGAAAAAGCAAAAAACAATATAAATGCATATGATGGGATGATAACAACAATTATAAATTTAATATATAGCTCTTAAAAATCATGTTTTTGGGTACTAAAATATGGTAAAAATGCATTAATTTTAAAAAATATTGAAAAAAATAACATTTTATGTAGACAAAACCAAAAAAAGATAGTATAATAATTTTTATAGGTAAACAGTATGAATAAATACAGTAGATAAACAAATAAGGGGAGGAAAAAAATTTGAATACAAATTATTTAGAAAATAACCATTTAGTTTTGGTTGGAAAGGTAACTAGTGATAAAAGATTTAGCCATGAAATCTATGGAGAGAAATTTTACATATTTGATTTGGAAGTTCCACGTTTAAGTGGAAATGCTGATATTATTCCAATCACAATATCAGAAAGATTATTAGAAAGTGAAGATTTATCAATCGGTAAAAAAGTAATGATTGAAGGTCAATTCAGATCTTACAATAGTTATCAAAATGAAAAAAATAAATTAGTTTTAACTGTATTTGCTAAAGATGTAAAATTTGCTGAGAACCAAGAAGAAGAGATTCAGGCTAGTAAAGATTTTGTATCAAATGAAGTTACATTAAATGGTTATATATGTAAAAAACCAATTTACAGACAAACACCATTTGGTAGAGAAATAGCAGATATATTATTAGCAGTAAATAGAGCCTACAATAAATCAGATTATATTCCTTGTATTGCATGGGGAAGAAATGCTAGATTTTGTGAAAATATTGAAGTTGGAACTGAAGTAAAAATAATAGGAAGAGTTCAATCAAGAACATATGAGAAGAAATATGAAGATGGAACATCTGA
>CAKPKU010000034.1 GCA_934167365.1 uncultured Clostridia bacterium | reverse complement strand
AAGAATCGTTATTTGCAATATAGGTGCTCAAAGTATTTATTTTAAATAATTTGTGACAAATGATTGACTAACCTACACACAAAAAAACAGAAATATCGAAAAATCAATTGACACAAGGCAATAATTAGTATATAATGGAAAAGCATGTAAGATTAGCGATGAAGTAGGATGTGGCTACAATCTTTGAAATAGCAAGATTGGAGGGAACTCCTATGGAGTATGTCGTGGCTTAGACCAGGCGGTAAGTTATATAAATATAAGCACTTATCCCAAGAAAATCATGCAAATTACTTGGGTTTATATATTAGGGTTTTATGAAACACCAGGGTGCGTTTATAACTTCCGACTAAAACAAAAAATTTTAAGGAGGGAAAATTTACATGGCAACAGTAACAGGAAATGCGGTAGCAAGCGAAAAAATCAGAATAAGACTTAAAGCATATGAGTCAAAAATTTTAGAACAGTCTGCTGAAAAAATAGTAGATACTGCTAAAAAGACAGGAGCAAAGGTTTCAGGTCCTATTCCACTACCAACAGAAAAGGAAATCATAACAATATTACGTTCTCCACACAAACACAAAGATTCAAGAGAGCAATTTGAAATGAGAACACACAAAAGAGTTATAGATATTCTTTATCCAACACAAAAAACTGTAGATAGTCTTATGAAAATAGACTTACCAGCAGGTGTTGATATAGAAATAAAATTATAATTTAAAATTTATTTAATAGTCGGTCTCTAATATGACCAAGCTGATGTACATTACAAAAATGAATTTAATATATCAGCCAATAGTTTAGGAGGAAAAAATGAAAACTTTAATAGGAAAAAAAGTTGGAATGACTCAAATATTTGATGAAACAGGAAAAGTTATTCCAGTAACAGTTATCGAAGCTGGTCCTTGTGTAATAGCACAAGTTAAATCAGTTGAAACAGATGGATACAATGCTATTCAATTAGGTTATGAAGATGTTAAAGAAACAAAATTAAACAAACCAGAAAGAGGACATTTTGCAAAAGCTAATATAGCAGCAAAAAAACATTTAAGAGAATTTAGATTAGATTCAGTAGAAGGATTAACAGTTGGATCAGAATTAACAGTTAATGTATTTGCTGAAGGAGATAGATTAGACATCCAAGGAACATCAAAAGGAAAAGGATTCCAAGGTGTTATCAAACGTCATGGACAATCAAGAGGACCAATGGGACATGGTTCAATGTATCACAGAAGACCAGGTTCAATGGGACCAACTTCAACACCAGGTAGAGTATTTAAAGGTAAAAAATTACCAGGACATATGGGAAGAGTTACTGTAACAATACAAAATTTAGATGTTGTTAAAGTAGATACAGATAAAAACGTTGTTTTAGTAAAAGGTAGTGTACCTGGAGCTAAAGGAGCTATTTTAAAATTAAAAACAAGTGTAAAAGCGTAAGGAAGGAGGAAATAGAGAATGCCAAGTATAGATGTATACAATATTGAAGGAAAGAAAGTTAATACAGTTAACTTAAAAGAAGAAATATTTGGAATCGAACCAAATGAAGCAGTTGTACATAGTGTATTAGTTAATTTTTTAGCTAATCAAAGACAAGGAACACAAAGTACAAAAACAAGAGCAGAAGTTCGTGGTGGTGGAAGAAAACCATGGAGACAAAAAGGAACTGGTAGAGCAAGACAAGGAAGTATTAGAGCTCCACAATGGATTAAAGGTGGTATAGCTTTAGGACCAAAACCTCGTACATATGCATACACAGTAAATAAAAAAGAAAGAAGATTAGCTATAAAATCAGTTTTAAGTTCAAAAGTATTAGAAAACGAATTAGTAGTAGTTGATAATTTAGATTTAAAAGAAATTAAAACAAATGCTATGGTTAAAGCTTTAAATAATTTAAAAGTAGAAGGAAAAACTTTAATATTATTACCAGAAAAGAACGAAACAGTTCAAAAATCTGCAAGAAATATTGAAAACGTAAAAACTACTTTAGTTAATACAATAAATGTATATGATTTATTAAAATACAATAAATTAGTTGTTACATTAGATACAGTTAAGAAATTAGAGGAGGTGTACGCATAATGATGCCAGAAGATATTATAATAGAGCCAATTATTACTGAAAAAAGTAATGATGAACTTCAAGGTGGAAAGTATACTTTCAAAGTAAGTAAAAAAGCTACAAAAGTTGATATAGCAAGAGCAGTAGAAAAATTATTCGATGTTAGAGTAGTAAATGTTAACACAGTAGCAGTTAGAGGAAAACAAAAAAGAGTAGGAAGATCAATCGGAAGAACTTCAGATTGGAAAAAAGCAATAGTAACTATTGATACAGATCCAAAAGCTAAAACATATTTAGCAAAAGGTGGAAAATCTAAAAAAGTTTCTAAATCAGTTAAAAATTCAATTGATGCTTACGGAATTTAAATTTCATAATATATCGGGAAAACACCCGGATAATAAAGAATATCTGTAATTGCGAGCAGGAAAAAAGTCGCAAAAAATAAGTTAATAAAATTTAGTAATAAAACATATAAAAAACTAAATTTTGAGAGGAGAAATAAAAATGGGAATGAAACATTTCAATCCAACAACACCATCTTTAAGAAACATGACAGTTTCTACATTCGATGAAATAACAAAAAAGACTCCTGAAAAATCTTTATTAGCAACAAAAAAGAAAAATGCAGGAAGAAACTCTTATGGAAGAATAACTGTTAGACATCAAGGTGGAGGAAATAGACAAAAATATAGAATAGTAGATTTCAAAAGACAAAAAGATGATATGGTAGCAACTGTAATAGGTATCGAATATGATCCAAACAGAAGTGCAAACATAGCATTAATTGAATATGAAGATGGAGAAAAAGCTTATATATTAGCTCCAATCGGATTAACAGATGGAAATAAAGTTATATCTGGAGAAAAAGCAGATATTAAACCAGGAAACTGCATGAAAATTGAAAATATACCAGTTGGTACAATGATTCATAATATTGAATTAAATCCAGGTCAAGGTGGAAAATTAGTTAGAGCAGCTGGACAAGAAGCACAATTAATGGCTAAAGAAGGAAAATATGCCCATGTAAGACTTCCATCAGGTGAAATGAGATTAGTTATGGCTAGATGTAGAGCTACAATAGGAACTATTGGTAACTCAGATCATGAAAATGTTAAAATTGGTAAAGCTGGAAAAACAAGACATTTAGGAATTAGACCAACAGTTAGAGGTTCTGTAATGAACCCATGTGATCACCCTCATGGTGGTGGTGAAGGTAGAGCTCCAGTAGGACACAGTGGACCAATGACACCTTGGGGTAAACCAGCACTTGGATACAAGACAAGAAAACGTAACAAAAAATCAAATCAATTCATAGTAAAGAGAAGAAAATAAGATAATATATAAATAATAATTATTAAGGAGGGAAATTTTAATATGTCAAGATCAAGCAAAAAAATGCCTTATGTTTCTCCAAAACTTCTAGCTAAAATAGAAAAAATGAACGAATCTGGAGAAAAAGAAGTTTTAAAAACATGGTCAAGAGCTTCTACAATATATCCACAAATGGTTGGACATACAATAGCTGTTCATGATGGTAGAAAACATGTACCAGTTTATTTAACAGAGGAAATGATAGGACATAAATTAGGAGAATTTGCTCCTACTAGAACTTTCAAAGGTCATGCCGGAGATAAAACAACAAAAAAATAAGAGCTAGCTCTTAGATTAATAAGGAGGTAAATAAAGTGGAAGAAAAGCAAGAAATAATTCCAGAAGCAGTAGCAACTCTTAAAAATGCTAGAATTTCAGCTAGAAAAGTTAAAATAGTAGCAGATTTAATAAGAGGAAAAGATGCTAAAGAAGCTTTAGCAATAGTTAAGTTTACACCTAAAGCTTCATCTGAAGTAATAGAAAAATTATTAAAATCAGCTATAGCAAATGCTGAAAACAACCATGGTATGAAATCTAATAACTTATATGTATCTGAAATATACGCAAACCAAGGTCCAACAATGAAAAGAATTAGACCAGCTGCAAAAGGTTCAGCAGTAAGAATTAGAAAGAGAACAAGCCATATAACAATAAAATTAAGAGAAAGAGCATAATGGAAAGGAGGATTTTTTAAAATGGGACAAAAAATGGATCCACATGGATTAAGAGTTGGTATTATCAAAGATTGGAGTTCAAAATGGTATGCTGATTCAAAGAATTTTGCTGACTATTTAGTTGAAGACAACAAAATTCGTAAATATATTAAAAAGAAATTATATGTTAGCGGAATTTCAAAAGTAGAGATCGAAAGAACTGCTAAATTTGTTAAAGTTAATGTATATACAGCTAAACCAGGACTAGTAATAGGAAAAGGTGGAAATTTAGCTGAAACATTAAAAGCAGAATTACAAAAAATGATTAACAAAGATGTTAATTTAAATATTGTTGAGGTAAAAAATGCAGATATGGATGCACAATTAGTTGCTGAAAATATCGCAGGACAATTAGAAAGAAGAATTTCATTCAGAAGAGCTATGAAACAATGTATGCAAAAAACTATGAAATCAGGTGCTTTAGGAATAAAGACTTCAGTATCTGGAAGATTAGGTGGAGCAGATATGGCTAGAACTGAATTCTATAAAGATGGTACAATACCACTTCAAACTTTAAGAGCTGATATCGATTATGGATTTGCAGAAGCAGATACAACTTACGGAAAAATAGGTGTAAAAGTTTGGATATATAAAGGAGAAGTACTTCCTGCTAAAAAAGATAAAGTGGAAGGAGGAGAAGAATAATGCCTTTAATGCCAAAAAGAACAAAATATAGAAAATTACAAAAAGGTAGAATGAGAGGAAAAGCTACTAGAGGAAATAAAGTTACAGATGGAGAATATGGTCTACAAGCAGTTGATGCTGGACTAATCACATCAAACCAAATTGAAGCAGCTCGTATCGCTATGACACGTTACACAAAAAGAGGTGGTAAAGTTTGGATTAAAATATTCCCAGACAAACCAATAACAAATAAAGGTATTGGAACTCGTATGGGTAAAGGTAAAGGTGCTGTTACATATTGGGTAGCTGTTGTTAAACCAGGAAGAGTAATGTTTGAAATTGCTGGTATTCCTGAAGATGTAGCTAGAGAAGCTTTAAGATTAGCTGCAAACAAACTATCTGTTAAATGTAAATTTGTAAAAAAGGAAACTGAAATAGGTGGTGATGTAGATGAAAATAAATAAAGTTAAAGAAATGTCTACACCAGATTTAGAAAAAGAATTAGGAGAATTAAAAACTGAATTATTCAAATTAAGATTTACTAAAAAAACAAATGGTTTAGATAATCCTATGAAAATCAGAGAAGTGAGAAAAGACATTGCTAGAATAAAAACAATATTAAATGAAAGAAAAGTAAATGAAGCAAAATAATGCAGATATTTCAAATTTTTGAAGGAAGGAGATCGTTCAAATGGAAGAAAGAAATCTTCGTAAAGTAATGATTGGTACAGTTGTTTCTGACAAAATGGATAAAACAGTAGTTGTAGCAGTAGAAACAAATGTTAAACATGAAATATATGGAAAAATCCAAAAAAGAACTTATAAGTTAAAAGCTCATGATGAAAATAATGAGTGCAAAACTGGAGATAAAGTTAAAGTTATGGAAACAAGACCTTTATCAAAAGATAAAAGATGGAGAGTTGTAGAAATAGTTGAGAAAGCTGTAATAAAATAATCTTTATCAAATATATACATATGTATTAATATCAAAATAACATTTGTTTAAAGGAGGGAAAATTTAAATGGTACAACAACAAACTATATTAAAAGTTGCTGATAACACAGGAGCAAAGGAAATTATGTGTATTAGATGTTTAGGTGGATCTTACAGAAAATATGCAAGAGTTGGTGATGTAATAGTTGCATCTGTAAAATCTGCTGCTCCAGGTGGAATGGTAAAAAAAGGTGATGTAGTTAAAGCAGTTGTAGTTAGAACTAAAAAAGCTACAAGAAGAGCTGATGGATCTTATATAAGATTTGATGAAAATGCTGCTGTAATAATAAAAGAAGATGGAAACCCAAAAGGAACACGTATATTTGGGCCAATAGCTAGAGAGCTAAGAGAAAAAAATTACATGAAAATATTATCATTAGCTCCAGAAGTTTTATAATAGGAATAATATAATAATAAAAATAATAGAGGAGGCGAAATCCTAAATGTTAAAAATAAAAAAAGGTGATACAGTTAAAGTTTTATCTGGAAATGATAAAGGAAAAACTGGAGAAGTTTTAGAAGTTATGCCAAAAACACAAAAAGTTGTAGTTAAAGGTATAAACATGAAAACAAAACACGTAAAACCTAGAAGACAAGGTGAAGAAGGCGGAATCATAACTAGAGAATTCCCAATTCATATGTGTAAACTTAGTGTAGTTTGCCCAAAATGTGGTAAAGCAGTAAGAATTGGATTTGAAATGGATAAAGATAACAAAGTTCGTGTTTGTAAATCATGTGGTGAAAAAATTAAATAATTAAAGAAAGGAGGATAATTAAAAAATTATGGAAATTTTAAAAGAACAATATAATAAAGAAGTAATTCCAGCTATGATGAAAAAGTTTAATTATAAATCAGTAATGGAAGTTCCAAGATTGGACAAAATAGTAATTAATATAGGTTTAGGAGATACAAAAGAAAATCCTAAATCATTAGAAAATGCAATAAAAGATTTAAGTGACATAACAGGACAAAAACCAATTGTAACTAAATCTAAAAAAGCTATCGCAGCTTTCAAATTAAGAGCTAATGTTGATATAGGATGTAAAGTTACATTAAGAAAAGGAAAAATGTATGATTTTGCATATAAATTATTTAATGTAGCACTTCCTAGAGTAAGAGATTTTAGAGGAGTATCTGCTAATTCTTTCGATGGAAGAGGTAATTATTCAATGGGTATTAAAGAGCAATTAATATTCCCAGAAATTGAATATGATAAGATTGATAAAATTAGAGGTATGGATGTAATATTTGTAACTACAGCAAAATCTGATGAAGAAGCTAGAGAGTTATTAAAATTATTAGGTATGCCATTTAAGAATTAATTATAAGCTAGGTCTTGCGTCGTTAAACTACATAAAAATTTTATATTATATACCTAGTGTTTTAGTACAAAGTTTTTATGAGTTTGCCTAGCAAAGCTTGCTTCTAATTAATTTTTGGAAATCTTAAATTAGTTAAGAAGAAAGGAGAAATTCATGGCTAAAAAATCTTTAAAAGTTAAACAACAAAAAGAGCAAAAATATTCAACAAGAGAATATAACAGATGTAAGTTATGTGGAAGACCACATGCATATATCAGAAAATTTGGAATTTGCCGTGTATGTTTTAGAGAATTAGCACATAAAGGTGAGATACCAGGTGTAAAAAAAGCAAGTTGGTAAAATTTATATAACATAAAAATAAAAAAAGGAGGGATAAAATTGATTACTACTGATCCAATAGCAGATATGCTTACAAGAATTAGAAATGCAAATAGTTCAAAACATAAAACAGTAGATGTTCCTGCTTCAAATATGAAATTGGCTATCGCTAATATCTTATTAAAAGAAGGATACATAAAATCTTTTGAAGAAATAAAAGTTGAAAATAATCAAGGTATTATAAGAATAACTTTAAAATATGATGAAAAGGGTAACAGAGTTATTGATGGATTAAAAAGAATCAGTAAACCAGGACTAAGAGTATATGCATCTAAAGATGAATTACCAAAAGTTCTTAATGGTTTAGGAATTGCTCTAATATCTACATCAAAAGGAATAAAAACTGATAAAGAAGCAAGAAATGAAGGACTAGGCGGAGAAGTTATAGCTTACGTTTGGTAATAAATGTAATAAAAATTTTAAGGAGGGAAATCAGATGTCTAGAATAGGAAATAAACCTATTACAGTTCCAGCAGGTGTTGAAGTTAAATTAGATGGACAACACATTTCTGTTAAGGGACCAAAAGGAACATTAGAAAGAGATATTCATAAAAACATGACAGTTGCTGTAGATGGAAATATTATTACTGTTTCAAGACCAGATGATGAAGCTGAAAATAGAAGTTTACATGGATTAACAAGAACTTTAATCAGCAACATGATTGAAGGTGTTCTTAATGAATATAAAAGAGAATTAGAAATAAATGGTGTTGGATATAGAGCTCAATTAAAAGGTAAAACATTAGTATTAAACTTAGGATATTCACATCCTGTTGAAATGGAAGCTCCAGAAGGAATAACTTTTGAAGTTCCAGCTCCAAACAAAATTATCGTAAAAGGTATTGATAAAGAGCAAGTTGGTCAAGTAGCTGCTGTAATAAGAACTAAAAGACCACCAGAAGTATATAGAGGTAAAGGAATCAAATATGTTGAAGAACATATTAGACGTAAAGAAGGAAAAGCTGGTAAAAAATAAAATAATAAATTTTATTAGTAAATCAGTTATTAACTTTACAATAATTATAAAAAATATTTTTGATAAAACTCAAATAGAAAAACTAATGCTGTTACATTAGTTAGAAAGGAGAAATAAAATGGTTTCTAAAACAGATAGAAAATTTGAAACAAGAAGAAGACATATAAGAGTTCGTAGAAAAATCAGCGGAACAGCAGAACGTCCAAGATTATGTATATATAGAAGTAACAAGAATCTATTTGCACAAATAATAGATGATGTTACAGGTACTACAATTGTAAGTGGATCAACTCTTGATAAAACTGTAAAAACAAAATATGCTAACAAAGAAGCTGCAAAAGAAGTAGGAACTTTAATTGCAAAAAAAGCTCTTGAAAAAGGTATAGAAAGTGTTGTTTTTGATAGAAGTGGATATCAATATCACGGAGTTATAAAAGAATTTGCTGAAGCTGCAAGAGAAGCAGGATTAAAATTCTAAAATTATAAAAAAGGAGGGAAATAAAGATTCATGGAAAATAATACATCAGAATTAAAAGAAAAAGTTGTATCAATCAGCAGAGTTGCAAAGGTTGTAAAAGGTGGTAGAACTTTTAGATTTAGTGCAGTTGTAGTTGTTGGAGATGGAAATGGACATGTAGGAATTGGAAATGGAAAAGCAGCCGAAGTTCCAGATGCAATCAAAAAAGCTATAGAAGAAGCTAAAAAGAATTTAATAGAGGTTCCAGTTGTTGGAACAAGTATACCACATGAATTCATAGGAGAATTCGGTAGTGCAAAAGTTATGCTAAAACCAGCTGATGAAGGTACTGGTATTATAGCAGGAGGAAGCGTTAGACCTGTAATAGAACTTGCTGGATATAGAGATATAAGAACAAAAGTTATAGGAACTAACAATCCAAGAAATGTTGTATACGCTACAATCGAAGCTCTTAAAAATATGCAAACATTAGAGCATGTTGCTAAAAAAAGAGGTAAAAAAGTAGAAGATATTTTATAAAAAATTAGTTGATTTATAAAAGTACATAGTATATACTTACTATAATAAAAATTAAGGAGGTGTAACCACATAATGAAATTAGATGAATTAACACCAGCACAAAGTACAAAAACAAGAACTAGAGTAGGACGTGGAATAGGTTCTGGACTTGGAAAAACATCTGGTAGAGGTCATAAAGGTCAAAAAGCAAGATCTGGTGGTGGAGTAAGAAGAGGCTTTGAAGGAGGTCAAACACCATTATATAGAAGATTACCAAAAAGAGGATTTACAAATATTCATGCAAAAACTTATACAGAAGTAACTTTAACAATGCTTAATAAAGCTACTACTGAAGAAGTAACAGCAGAAAGCTTAATTGCAGATGGAATTATTAGTAAAGCTAATGATGGTATCGTAATTCTTGCTACTGGAAACTTAGAGAAAAAATTAGCTGTAAAAGCTAACAGATTTACTAAAGCAGCAAAAGAAAAAATTGAAGCTTTAGGTGGAAAGACAGAGGTGATTTAATTGTTTAACACCATAAAAAACGCTTTAAAAACTCCAGATGTCAGAAAAAGACTAATGTATACATTATTATTAATAATTGTTTTCAGACTTGGATGTTTTATTTCAGTACCAACTGTAGATTCAACATTATTAGCAAGTGTAAATTCTAATGGAATTACACAACTTATAAATACATTAACTGGTGGTGCATTTTCAAGATTTTCGATTTTTGCAATGTCAATTACTCCATATATCACAGCATCAATTGTTATACAATTGTTAGCAATGGTAATACCATCTTTAGGAAGATTAACTAAAGAAGGCGGAGAAACAGAAAGGGCAAAAGTTAATAGATATACAAAAATCCTTACACTATTTTTATCATTAGCTGAAGGATTAGGAATATATCTTACATATCAAAATACTGGAATATTTATTAATCCAGGAGCATTAACAGGAACATTAGTTGTATTGTCATTTATGGCAGGAACAGCATTACTTATGTGGTTAGGAGAACAAATAACTACAAAAGGTGTTGGAAATGGAATTTCAATGTTAATATTTGTTGGTATTATATCTGGATTACCAGAAGCAGTAAGAACTTTATATAAAATGGTGTTTACAACAACATTTAATACTATGAATTTATTACTAGCTTTAGGTATTATAATAGGAGCAGTTGTATTAATTGCAGCAGTTGTATTTGTACAACAAGCTGAAAGAAAAATACCAGTACAATATTCTAAAAAAGTTGTTGGTAGAAAAATGATGGGTGGTCAAAACACTCATATACCATTAAAATTGGCTATGGCAGGAGTAATGCCAATCATATTTGCATCATCATTTATGACATTCCCTGCAATGATAATTCAAATATTCAATAATAATATAGCTGAACAATCAGGTTTTTTAGCTGGATTGTATAAATTATCATTAGCAACATCAGCATCAACCATTACAACTGCATCAGGTGCTAGTTATCATTTACCAATATGGTATTCAATAGCAAATGCAGTAATATATTTACTATTAATTGTTGGATTTACATTCTTCTATACATATGCTACATTTGATCCAGCTGAAATAGCAAGTAATATTAAGAAAAATGGTGGATTTATTCCAGGTATTAGAGCAGGAAAATCAACTAAAGAATATTTATCATCAGTAATTAGTAAATTAACAATATTTGGTGGTTTATTCTTAGCTGTTATTGCAATATTACCAATGTTATTAAGATTTACATCAGTAGATTTAGCATTTGGTGGAACTTCAATACTTATTATTGTTGGTGTAGCATTAGAAACAATGCAACAATTGGAATCACAAGTAGTAATGAAACATTATAAAGGTTTTTTAGAATAAAGCAATAAATATAAATTAATCAAAATAAAAAATATACAAAAGTTGGAAGGTAAATTTAATGAAAAGTTTTGTCTTCCAACTTTATATATGATTTTTTAAATAACTAACATTAACATATAAAATAATAATTTATTTAATAGTAGTTATTTAAAAAGTTATATGTACTAACTAAAAGGAGGTTATATTATGTATATTATAATGTTAGGAGGACCAGGTAGTGGTAAAGGAAGTGTTGGAGGAAAACTTTCAGAAGATCTTAAATTACCACATATAGCAACTGGAGATATTTTCAGAGCTGAACTTAAAAATGAAACTGAATTAGGTAAAAAAATAAAGAAATACATGGATAATGGATTACTTGTACCTGATGAAGTAGTTATAGAAATTGTAGAAAATAGACTATCACAAGACGATGTTAAAAATGGAGCAATATTAGACGGTTTCCCAAGAACAAAAGATCAAGCTATTGCTTTAGACAAGTTCCTTTCACAAAAAGGGAAAAAAATTGGAGCAGCAATAGAGCTAGATGTATCTGATGAAGATATTGTAAAAAGAATAGTAAAAAGAGTTGTTTGTTCAAATAAAAATTGTGGAGAATCATTTAATACAGAATTCAAACCACCAAAGGTAGAAGGAATATGTGATAAATGTGGCTCTAAATTAATACAAAGAGCAGATGACAATGAGACAACTGTAATGCAAAGATTAAAAGTATATCATGATACATCAAAAGATTTATTAGAATATTATAAAACAACAGGAGCATTATATACAGTTCATCCTGATATATATTCAGAAACAGTATTAGAAGATAATGTTTCAGAAGTAGAAAAATATTTAAAAAATAAATAAAATATATTAGTAAGGAAGTAATTAAAGTGATAACTATAAAATCTAAAAGTGAAATTCTGCTAATGAAAGAAGTATGTAAATTAACAGGACTTTTATATGAAGAAATAGAAAAGCATATAAAACCAGGTATTTCTACATATGAATTAGACAAAATAGCAGAAAATTTTATGAGAGCGCATGGAGCAATTCCAGCTCAAAAGGGATACAATCCAGGAATTAAAGGAGTTCCACCTTTTCCATGCTCTATATGCACATCAGTAAATGATGAGGTAATTCATGGAATTCCATCAAAAAGGGTAATATTAAAAGAAGGCGATATATTAAGTATAGATACTGTTTTATTAAAAAACGGCTTTAATGGTGATGCAGCAAGAACATTTATTGTTGGAAAAGCCAGAAGTAAAGATGATGAAAGATTAGTAGAAATTACTAAACAAGCTTTCTTTGAAGGAATAAAATATGCAAAAAAAGGTAATAGAATCGGAGATATAAGCCATGCAATTCAAGAATTTGTTGAAAAAAACGGTTATTCATTAGTAAGAGAATTCCAAGGACATGGAATTGGAAGATCAATGCATGAAGATCCAGGAATACCAAACTATGGAAAAGCAGGCAAAGGACCAAGAATTGAACCAGGTATGACACTTGCAATTGAACCAATGGTAATTGCAGGAAATCCTGATATTTTGGAACTTGATGATGGATGGACAATCATTTCAGAAGATGGAACCTCAACAGCACATTACGAAAATACAATTTTAATTACAGAAAAAGAGCCTGAAATATTGACATTATTGTAAAATTGTTATATACTATAAAAGCTATTATTAAATAGTAAATATTATGTTATGAAAGAAAAATGGAGGTAGAAATGGCAAAAGAGGATGTTATTGAAGTAGAAGGAACTGTTGTAGAAACATTACCAAATACTAATTTCAAAGTTGAGCTTGAAAATGGACATCAAATTCTAGCACATATTTCTGGAAAATTAAGAATGAACTACATAAAAATTCTTCCAGGAGATAAAGTTAAAGTTGAACTTTCACCATATGATTTGACAAGAGGAAGAATTACATGGAGAGCAAAATAAATAAGTAAATATCTGATTGATACCCAATCAATTAATATATTAAAAACATGTTTAGGGAGGTGTTAAGAATGAAAGTAAGACCATCAGTAAAACCAATTTGTGAAAAATGCAAGGTTATCAAAAGAAAAGGTGTAATAAGAGTGATTTGTGAAAATCCTAAACATAAACAAAGACAAGGATAGTATACAAATTAGGTATTCACACAAATTTAGAAAAGCGGCTGAAAGTTTAAATTTGTGTTAATATATATAGTTTTATTGATATTAAAGACTAATATAAATTAAGAATCCGATTAATTTATGATTAGTGCATTTCACCTTTAATATAGCTTTAAAACAACAAACAAAAATTAAAAATAAATAATTAAATGGAAAATATTTTGGAGGTGCAAAAATAATGGCTCGTATATCAGGAGTAGATTTACCTAGAGAAAAAAGAATTGAAATAGGTTTAACATACATTTATGGAATAGGTTTATCAAGTTCTCAAAAAATACTTAAAGAAGCTGGTGTAAATCCAGATACTAGAGTAAAAGATTTAACAGATGATCAAGAAAAAGCAATAAGAAGTGCTATGGAAGGTTATGTTGTTGAAGGTGACTTACGTAGAGAAGTTGCTCTAAATATAAAAAGACTTACAGAAATAGGATGTTACAGAGGATTAAGACATAGAAGAGGTCTACCTGTAAGAGGACAAAGAACAAAAACTAATGCTCGTACAAGAAAAGGACCAAGAAAATTAGTTAGTAAGAGTAAAAAATAATAAAGGGAGGTAAAACATAAATGGCTACAAAAAATGTAACAAAAAAAGTAACTAGAAGAAGAGATAGAAAAAATATCGAAAAAGGTATGGCTAAAATTCATTCTAGTTTTAATAACACAATAGTTACACTTACAGATGTTCAAGGTAATGTTTTATCTTGGGCAAGTGCTGGTGAATTAGGATTTAAAGGATCAAGAAAAAGCACACCATTTGCAGCTGGAGAAGCAGCAGAAACTGCAGCAAAAGCAGCTATGGAACACGGATTAAAAACAGTAGAAGTATTTGTAAAAGGACCAGGTGCTGGTCGTGAAGCTGCTATAAGATCATTACAAGCAGCAGGTTTAGAAATAAGCAGTATTAAAGATGTAACACCAATACCACATAATGGTTGCAGACCACCAAAAAGACGTCGTGTATAATTTAATATAATAAGGAAGGTGAAATTAGAAATGTCAAGATATAGAGAACCTGTTTTGAAAAGATGTAGATATTTAGGCATCAGTCCAACAGTAATAGGAATAGATAAAGAATCTAACCGTAAAAAATCAGCAGGAAAGCAAAAGAAAGTTTCTGAATATGCTATTCAGTTAAAAGAAAAACAAAAATTAAAATTCATTTATGGAGTTAGTGAAAAACAGTTTAGAAAATATTTCGATATGGCTTCTAAAAAGAAAGGTAAAACTGGTGAAGTATTACTACAAATATTAGAGAGCAGATTAGATAATGTTGTATTTAGATTAGGATATGCAAAAACAAGAGCTCAAGCTAGATTACAAGTAACACATGGTGCTTTTGAAGTAAATGGACAAAAAGTAGATATACCATCATACTTAGTTAAAGCTGGAGATGTTGTTGCAGTAAGAGAAATCAGAAAAGATAATGGAACAATAAAAATGAGTGCTGAAGAAAATGCAGCAAGATTAGTTCCAACATGGTTAGAAAAAGATGCTGAAAAATTATCAGGTAAAGTGTTAGCAATAGCTTCAAGAGAAGAAATTGATTACCCTGTTGAAGAGCACTTAATAGTAGAGCTTTACTCAAAATAGTAGTTTAGCTATGAAACACTATATTTGTCGATTTATATTGGAATTTATTTTAAAGTGTAGAAATAAAATCTCACTTCTTATATTAGGAGGTAAAAATGATAGAATTTGAAAAGCCAAATATTAAATGCTTAGAGATAGACAATGATAATAATTATGCTAAATTTGTTTGTGAACCATTAGAACGTGGATATGGTATCACAATAGGAAATTCATTAAGAAGAATACTTCTTTCTTCATTACCAGGTAGTGCAATAACTGGAGTAAAAATAGAAGGAGTACAACATGAATTTTCAACAATACCAAATGTAGTAGAAGATGTACCAGAGATAATAGTTAATCTAAAAAACGTTAGATTAAAATTAGATAAAAATGAAGAAAAGACTCTAAGAATTAACTTTAAGGGAGAAGGAGAAGTAACTGCAGGTGATATAATTACAGATGAATCAGTTGAAATATTAAATCCAGATTTACATATAGCAACTGTTTCAGAAGGTGGATCTTTAGTAATGGATTTAGTAGCTAATATGGGTAGAGGATATAATACTGCTGAAAAAAATAAAAAAGATGATCAACCTTTAGGATTACTTCCAATAGATTCTATCTACACACCAGTAAAGAAAGTTAATTATGCAGTAGAAAACACAAGAGTTGGACAAATGGTAGATTATGACAAACTTACAATAGAAGTTTGGACAGATGGAAGCTTAAAACCATATGAAGCATTAAGTCTAGCTGCAAAAGTAATGACTGGACACTTAGAATTATTTATAGATTTATCAGAAGCTACTAAAAACACTAAAGTAATGGTAGAAAAAGAAGAATCTAAAAAAGAAAAAGTATTAGAAATGTCAATAGAAGATTTAGAATTATCAGTAAGATCATTCAACTGCTTAAAGAGAGCAAACATTGCAACAGTAGAAGATTTAGCTAATAAGACTGAATCTGATATGATGAAAGTTAGAAATTTAGGTAAAAAGTCTTTAGATGAAGTTACTAATAAGTTACATGCATTAGGATTAGACTTTGCCAGAGAAGATGATTAAAAAAAGGAGGACTTGTTAAAGTGGCTATAAATAGAAAATTGGGAAAAACAACAGATATAAGATTAGCAATGCTAAAAACTCAAGTAACAGATTTATTATTACATGGTCAAATCGAAACTACTCTAGCAAGAGCTAAAGAAGTTAGACCAATGGCTGAAAAGTTAATTGCCTTAGCTATTAAAGAAAAAGACAATTTTGAAGAAGTAGATGCAAAAGTTGTTAAAGCAAAATTAGATAGTACAGGAAACAAAGTTACTGAGTTAGTAAAAAGCAAAAACGGAAATGAATATTTAAAAGTAGTTAAAGAAGAAACTACAGAAAAAAGACAAAAAGATATGCCTTCAAGATTAAATGCAAGAAGAATAATGATGAAATCATTAAACAAAGTTAAAGATTCTGAAGGAAATCCAGTAGATTTAACTGCAAAATTATTCAACGAAATAGCTCCTAAATATGAGGGAAGACAAGGTGGTTATACTCGTATAAT
>CAKPKU010000033.1 GCA_934167365.1 uncultured Clostridia bacterium | reverse complement strand
TTCTTTTGACCAAAAATTCTTTTAAATACATAATCGTTCGTTGGCTTTAATAGCTCCATTTATCACTTCCTATTCTAACATATTTGTATTATTCATTCAATTATTTTGAAAATTTTGTGTATGAATTTACACCTTGAATTTAAAGTTTTTGAATATATTTTTTTTGTTTTAAGTATATTATAAAATAAGACCTTAAATAAAATCAAATTTCTATGATTATTTATTTAATCACACTCTATAAGCTTTTTCAAGAATTTTCACATTACATTTTTCGACAAATGCTAAAAAAATGTTATTATTCACATATTATAAAGCTTTTCCAATAATTTCCATTACATTTTGAGCTCATAATTACTTTAATCATAAGCCCTTCACAATTCACTACAACTAATCCCTCATTCTACCACATAAACGTAAAAATATAAAATCAACATTACTCCATCTATATTATTGAATTTTGCTACCATATATGTTAATATAAATTTTGCAAAATTAATTACTTTATCATGTCTAAAGAAAGGAATTTTTATATATGAATAATCAAGTTGCTAGAATTCATTCATTCGAAACTTTTGGAGCAGTTGATGGGCCTGGAATACGATATATTATCTTTTTCCAAGGTTGCCATTTACGATGCAAATATTGCCAAAATCGTGATACTTGGGATACTACTCAAGGTTCTTTGTATACTGTAAACGATTTGGTAACTAAAATATTAAGGTATAAAAACTACTTTTTATCATCTGGTGGTGGTGTAACAGTAAGCGGTGGTGAACCTCTATTACAAGCTGACTTTATTATTGAGTTATTTAAAGAGCTAAAAAAACATAATATTTCTACTGCAATTGACACATCTGGAGTTATAAAAATTAATGATAAAATTAAAGAGCTAATTAATCTTACTGATTTATTTTTATTAGATATAAAATGTATTAATGATGAAATTTGTAAAGATCTAACAGGTGTTTCTAATAAATTAGAGCTTGAATTTGCAAAGTATTTATCTGACAATAATAAAGATATTTGGATTAGACAAGTACTAGTTCCTGGTTACACTGATAATCCTAATGATTTATATGATTTAAAGCAATTTTTAGATACATTAAAAACTGTTAAAAGAATTGATATCCTACCATATCATGATTTAGGAAAATTCAAATGGGAAAACTTAAATTTAAAGTATCCTTTAGAAGGTGTTAGAACTGCTAATAATGAGGATGTTGCTAAAGCCAAAAAGATATTGGGTATAGAAATTTAAATATTTCATAAATCTTTATATAAATATGTTATTATAATAATATTCTAGGTGCATTAAAATTGCATTATTTGATGTCTTATAAAACAAAAAATAAGCTGTATCCATAATTTTCAATGGTTACAGCTTATTTTTATGTTTTTATTAGTCTTGAGTATATGGTAACATAGCAATTTGTCTACATCTCTTTACTTCTAAAGTAATATCTCTTTGATGTAGTGCACATGCTCCAGTAGCTCTTCTTGGTAATATTTTGCATCTTTCATTTATGAATTTCTTTAATTGTTCTGGATTTTTATAATCTAATACAAGATTTTTGTCTTTACATAAAGGACAAACTTTCTTTCTTTTCTTGAATTTAGGATTAAAATCATCATCATTATTATTGTTTCTATTATTTCTTCTATTATTTTTCTTATCTGCCATTTTATTTTTCCCCCCTATCTATACAATCTAAAATGGTAGGTCATCCCCTGAAAATGTTTCGAAATCAGAATTTTCACTTGGTGCTCCTGCTGGCATATTTCCAAATGTTGAATCAAAATTTGCACTTCCTGCTGCTTCTGAATCTCTTCTTCCTTCTGCGAAGTATGCTTCTTCTGCAATAACTTCTGTTACATAATGCTTTTGACCTTGTTCGTCATCCCAAGTTCTTGTTTGGATTCTTCCAATTATACCAACTTGTTGACCTTTTTTAAAATATTTACTACAAAATTCACCTAATTTGCTCCATGCAACTATATTTATAAAGTCAGCTTGTCTTTCTTCTCCTGGACGAGCAAATCTTCTATTTACAGCTAATGAAAATGAAGCAACTAATGTATTATTAGTTTGTGTATATCTAACTTCTGGATCTCTTGTTAATCTTCCCATTAATATAACTTTATTCATATTCTCACCATTCTTTTAGCATATCTAAAAGCCTTTTATAATTAATCTTTTTTTACTGTCATGAATTTTATAATTTCATCTGTTATTCTGTAGTTTCTTTCAAGCTCTGCGATTAGATCACTGTTTGCTTCAAAATAGAATACTGCATAATATCCTTCTGCAAATTTCTTTACATTGTAAGCTAACTTTCTTAAACCTAATTCATCAACTTTTTCTACTTTTCCATCATTATTAATTAAATCTGTAAATCTTGAAATTAATGCTTTAATTCCTTCTTGGTCTACATTTGGATTAATAATGATAACACTTTCGTATTTATTCATTATCTCTTCACCTCCTTATGGATATAAAACCTACAATTTATATTGTAAGTAAGGAAAAATAGCTTTGCTATTTTCTCAATAGTGCAATTTTATCACACTTTTTGGATTAAATCAATACTAATTTTCTAATATTTATTGACATTTTTCGATAAAATATTATAATTAGTTTACATATTTAAATAAAAGGAGGAATTTTTATGCTTAAAGAATTTAAAAAATTTATAATGCGTGGCAATGTTTTAGATATGGCTGTTGGTATTATTATAGGTAATGCTTTTAAAGACATTGTTGATTCTTTAGTTGATAATATAATAATGCCTGCTATTTCTTGCCTTATTGGGAAAGTTGACATTTCAGGATTAACAGCAGATATTGGAGAAATACATATTGCCTATGGTCAATTTTTAAATACAGTTTTAAACTTTTTAATAATTGCCTTTTCATTATTTATGGCTATTAAAATTGTAAATAAAATTAATGAACTAAATAAAGTAGCTATGTCAAAATTAGGAAAAAAATCTACTGATGAAGATGATAAACCTACAACAAAAAAATGTCCTTACTGCCTTTCTGAAATTGATATTAATGCTACAAGATGCCCTCATTGTACTTCTCAATTAGCTGATGAAACTGAAAATAGAGAAAAAGAAACTATCGAGGAGTAATACACAAATATAAAAAAAACAGAAGTTGAAATGTCAAAAGGTAAAAAAAAAACTATTGAGGAATAATACTGTTACTGTTTAAGCTAAACTTTTTATATGCTTAAATAGTAACATTTTTTTTATGCTAAAAATATAAAGACAATACCAAATTAATACTATCTTTTGTAATTATCTCCAATAAATTTACCTCTTTGCCTTTATTTTTTTACTTAATTATAGTATAATTGTGTAAATTTTACAAAATTTTGAAAGGGTGATATATATATGGATTACAATTTTCAAGAAATTGAAAAAAAATGGAAAAAATACTGGAAAGATAATAAAACTTTTAAAACTGATGTATGGGACTTTTCAAAGCCTAAATATTATGCTTTAGATATGTTTCCTTATCCTTCTGGAGTAGGTCTTCATGCTGGTCATGTTGAAGGATATACTGCAACAGACATTATGGCTAGATTTAAAAGAATGCAAGGATACAATGTTCTTCACCCTATGGGTTGGGATGCATTTGGACTTCCAGCAGAGCAATATGCAATAAATACAGGAAATCATCCTGATGGTTTCACACAAAAAAATATTGCTACTTTTAAACAACAATTAGAAAATTTAGGTCTTTCTTATGACTGGGATAAAGAAATTTCAACAACAGATCCTAGTTTTTATAAATGGACACAATGGATATTTAAACAATTATATTTAGATGGCTATGCAAAATTGGTTGATATGCCTGTTAATTGGTGTGAAGAGCTTGGAACTGTTCTTGCTAATGATGAAGTAATTGATGGAAAAAGTGAAAGAGGCGGTTTCCCAGTTGTACGTAAAAATATGAAACAATGGGTTATTGAAACTCCTAAATTTGCTGAAAAATTACTTGAAAATTTAGAAAATTTAGATTGGCCTGAATCTACAAAAGAAATCCAAAAAAACTGGATTGGAAAATCTGTTGGAGCTCAAGTAGATTTTAAAGTTGCGGATCATGATGATTTAAGTTTTACAATATTTACTACAAGATGTGATACATTATTTGGTGCTACTTATTGTGTTCTAGCTCCTGAAAATAAATTAGTTAAACAAATTACAACTCCAGATCAAAAATCTGCTGTTGAAGAGTATATAAAAGTTTGTAGCACAAAGTCAGATTTAGAAAGAACTGAATTAAATAAGGAAAAAACTGGTGTATTTACAGGTGCATATGCAATAAATCCTGTTAATGGAAATAAATTACCTATATGGATTTCAGATTATGTACTATCTTCATATGGTACTGGTGCAATTATGGCTGTTCCTGCACATGATCAAAGAGATTACGAGTTTGCAAAAAAATTCAATCTTCCAATAATTCAAGTAATCGCTCCATACACATTAGGTGTTGGAAATGACACTCCACATCCAGATTTAGAAACTGTTGAAAGATATAACGTTTTAGTCATTGTTAAACATTGGAATAAAGATGCATATATTGCCTTAAAATGGAATACTGCTGACTGGAAGTCATTTGTAATAGGTGGTATTGAAGATGGAGAATCTGCTGAAGAAGCTGCAATACGTGAAGTAAAAGAAGAAACTGGATATTGCAATATAAAAACTGTAAAAGCATTTCCATTGAGAATGGATAATTATGTATATGCTCCTCACAAAAAAATTAATCGTTATGCAAAAATTACTCCTGTTTATATAGAGCTTGCCGATGAAAAGCAAATTCCAACATTAGAAACTGAAACAAAAAATCATTCATTTAGCTGGATTAATGCAGAAGATATTGAAAATTACATTAACCTTGAAAATAATTTATTTGCATATAGACTTTTAGGTAAGGAGGATTCTGCATTTACAGATACAAACTCAGGAGTTTTAATTAATTCAGGATTTTTGAATGGATTATCTGTAAAAGAGGCTCAAGAAAAAATGATTTCTTGGTTAGAGGAAAACAAGATTGGTCATAAGCAAATTAATTATAAGATTCATGATTGGATTTTTGCTAGACAACGTTATTGGGGTGAACCTATTCCAATTATTAATTTTGAAGATGGAACAAGCGAAGCACTTGATGATTCTGAATTGCCTTTAATATTACCAAAGCTTGATAATTATGCTCCTAGCAAAAATGGAGATAGTCCTCTTGAAAGAGCTGGAAATGATTGGTTATATGTTACAAAAAATGGTAAAAAAGGCAAAAGAGAAACAAGTACAATGCCTGGTAGTGCTGGCTCAAGTTGGTATTTCTTAAGATATATCGATCCACATAATGATAAAGCATTTGCAGACCCTGAATTATTAAAACATTGGCTTCCAGTCGATTTATATCTTGGTGGTCCTGAACATGCTGTTGGGCATCTTATATATTCAAGAATTTGGAATAATTATTTATATGACAAAAATTTGGTTCCTGTTCAAGAGCCATTTAAGAAACTAGTTCATCAAGGTATGGTACTAGGCTCAAATGGTATAAAAATGGGTAAAAGATATCCTGAATTTGCAATTAATCCAAATGATATTGTAGCAAAATATGGTGCTGATACTTTAAGATTATATGAGATGTTTATGGGTCCTCTTGAAGCCAACAAACCTTGGAATGAAAATGGTGTTGAGGGTGCTAAAAGATTTATTGATCGTGTATATAGAATATTTGAAGAAAAAGAAATTTCAGATAAAGAAAATAAGAGTCTTGAAAAAATCTATAATGCAACAGTAAAAAAAGTTACTGAAGATTTTGATAAATTATCTTATAATACAGCAATAAGTCAATTAATGATTTTTGTTAATAGTGTGTATAAAGAGCCACAATTACCAAGAAAATATGCAGAAGGATTTATTCAATTATTAAACCCTATTGCCCCATTTATTACTGAGGAAATATGGAATACTAATTTAGGACATTCTGATTCTATTGCATACTCAAAATGGCCTGAATATGATGAGTCAAAAATAATTGATGATGAGATAAAATTACCTGTTCAAATTAACGGAAAATTGAAGGCTACTGTTATGATACCTTTAAACGGAGACCAAGAAACTGTATGCGAAATTGTAAAAAATAATGAAACTATATCTTCTTTAATTAATTCAAAAACTATTGTTAAAGAAATTTATATTCCTAATAAAATTTACAATATTGTAATAAAATAAATTAATAGTAAAAAGCAGATGAAAATTTAATCTATTTCATCTGCTTTTTTATATAATTTCCTATGCTTTTAATTTAATGTTTTTTCAGTACCTGTTGTTTCAGTACCTTCTTTGTTATCATCCTTTTTTGTATTGTCATCATTTGTTGTTTTATCTTCATTTTTGTCTTCTTTATCCTGATTTTCACTGTTATTTTTATTATTATTATTTTCTGCTTCATTTTTGTTGGTGTCTTCTGTTTTATTTGTTGGAGTTGTATTATTTTTGGTTGTATTTTCTTCGGTAGTATTATTATCAGATTTTGTTGTAGTTTTTTTAACTGTGTTCTTGGTTGTATTTGTTACATTTGTTTTATTTGTAGTTTTACCTTTGTTCACAGTATTATTTTTATTTGTAGTATTATTTTTTGAATTATCGTTTGTTTTATTTGTAGTTTTATTTTTGTTATTAGTAGTTTTATTGTTTGTACTTTTATTATCTTGTTTTACATACTTTTTCTTTTCAGAATCATTTAATCCTAATTTATTTATATATTCATTAACTAAATTTTCAATTTTCTCATCATCAGCTTCATAGAACCATAATTCATTCATTTTTTTAGGCTCTCCTGGTAATTGTTCCATACTTAAATTTTCCATATTGAATTCTATTGCATATGGAACATAATTTAATAATTTTGATAACTGCATATCAGTTTCTAAATTACTAAAGACAGCTGTTGCTATACTATTTATTTTATCTACATTTTTCCAACTAATAACCTTTTGTGCAAGAACTTTTAGAAATTCTCTTTGTGTTCTCATTCTACCTTCATCATTATCTCCATATGATGAACTGTATGTTGTACCATTATTGTTATGTCTAAATCTAACTAGTTGCTCTGCTTGATCACCATTTAATACTTGTTTTCCAGCTTTTAAATGAATATGCAAATCTTGAGAAGTATCATCATAATCCATGTTTATTGGGACATCAAACTCCACTCCTCCTACCGAATTTACAATTTCTACTAATGCACTTGTTTTTACTGTGATATAGTGGTCAATATTTAATCCAGTTAATTTTTCGACTGCTTCAACAGTTTTTTCTGGACTTTTTTGATATAACGCATTTATTTTATCAAAACCTCCTGCTGTTGATTGATTATTACCTACGAAAGTATCTCTTGGTATTGATAATACAAAAGCTTGATTTGTGTCTGGATTATACCCTGCCAACATAATTGTATCTGTCAATTCAGCTGATATATCTTCACTTACTCCCATTATTAAAACAAATATAGGATCTTGATCTCCAACAACATCTTTCACCATATGTATTATTGCACCTTTAATATTTCCATCAGATAAATATATGTATCTTCCTAATATTCCTCCTAACACAATCATGATTACTAATAATATTGATAATATTACTTTAAGAACTATGTTTCCCTTTTTTCTTTTCTTACTATCTGATTTACCTTCATAATTATTTGTGTTTATATCTATATTTTTATACTGTTTATTTTCATTGTCCACTTTTTCATTAAAATTTGTTTGCTTAACTTTTTTATCATTTTTATCTTTTTTTATATTTTTATTTATATTTTTATTTTGCTTTTTAATTTTTTTGGGATTTTCTTTTTCAATCCCATGCTTACCATTTTTTTCATTAAGATTTTTTTTACTCATTTACACACCAACTTAACTTTTTCAAAATTTTTTCTGCTGCATCTCTTCCACTTCTTGCAGCCCAAGCCACGGTTGCTTTTGTTCCTGCTAAATCTCCTCCAGCAAAAACATTTTCTATTGATGTTTCATAATCTTCATTTATATCTACATATCCTTTTTTATTTACTGATACTCCTATTTTGTCTATTACTTCTTTTTCTATTGTAGATCCAATTGCCATTATAACATAATCTGCATCTATTTTGTAATTACTTTCTTCTATATTTACAGGACTTAATCTTGTTTCACCTTCTTTTTGTATTAGCTTTGTTTTTACACATTCTATTCCTTTAACAGATGTGTCACCTATTATTTTAACTATATTATTTTGAAATAAAAATTCTATTCCTTCATTTTTTGCATCTTCTATTTCTTTTTTTTCTGCTGGCATTTGTTCCTGTGCTCTTCTATATACAACTTTTACACTTGATGCACCTAATTTTTTTACAGTTCTAGCACAGTCCATGGCAACATTTCCTCCTCCTGAAATAATTACAGTTTTTCCTTTATAATCTGGATGGTCTGCTTTTTCAAGTAATTCGTTACCTCCAAATACTCCATTTAAGTCTTCTCCTGGAATATTCATTTTCCATGAAATATTTGCACCTATCGCCAAATAAATTGCATCAAATTCTTGCTTTAACGTGTCGATTTGTAAGTTCCTTCCTAGCTCTTTGTTGCATTCAACTTTAATTCCTAAATCAATTATTTTTTTTATACTTTCATCTAATATATCTTTTGATAATCTAAATTCTGGTATTCCATGTCTTAATATACCACCTAATTTATCATATTTTTCAAATATAGTAACATTTGCGCCACTTCTTGCTAAATATGCTGCACATGTTAGACCTGCTGGTCCACTACCAATAACTGCTATTTTTACATTATTTTTTATTTTTTCAATTTCACACATATTGTATTGATTTTTTATTGCTATATCGCCTAAATAAGCTTCTATTTCACCAATGCTTACAGGTGTACTTTTAATTCCTCTAATACAGCTACCTTCACATTGACTCATATGTGGACAAATTCTTCCACATACAGATTGAAGTACACTTGTTTTAGTAGCTATTTTATATGCTTCTTCATATTCTTCATTTTTCATATATCTTATAATTTCTGTTATATCATTTTGTAATGGACAACCTTTTTTGCATGGTTTTACTTTACATCCTAAACAGTAATTTACTTTTTCTTTTATGTTATTCATATTAACCTCATTTCATAAAGTCTTTCCTAAATTTTACTATCTATAAAATATATTGTCAATAATCTGAAGACTTTTCACAAAATAGTCACATAAACATCTTAATTTAGATATATCATTATTTTTATTTTTTTGCAAAAAAAAGACTCTCCTTTCGGAAAGTCCTTTTTATTATAAATTTACTAAAATGTCCTTAGGGCCTTTTCTATTTGCTCTACAGTCTTGCCAGTGAACATTTTAATACCTATGCTACAGATTTCTTTCTCGTAGTACTTCTTCTCGTTTGAGTTCTTATGGTTTTCATGGTTCGATATCATAAAAATGCATAGCGAAAGCCTATTACATAATTTTTCTTTTTCCATCTCATCTGTTGTTGTTGCTTCATCTGTCCATAGGATTGCTAGCATTTCAAATATGCTCATTTCAATATGAGCTCTAGGCATGTTTTTTGCCCAGTCTTCGATTTCCTTTAAAACATAATGCTGTGCTTCTAATGTCTGATTATTCACAAAGTCATAGACATTTTCAGCCAGATTATGCTTTTCTTGCCAATAAGAATCATTTCTTATCATAAAAATTCCTCCTCCGGTTAATAAACCTTTATGAAACATTTCTAGTATTACGGAGTATACTAAATACACAATTTTTGATATTATATAACCTTTCTATTTCTATGTCAAATGTTTTTATCTATTATAAGCAATTTTTCTTAAATGAAGTACAAAAGTAAATGCAAGTATCAGTAGTTCCTATTGCAAGTTTTATTTAAAGAATCAAATATTTTTATATTTTTTGTTCAATTACATTATATACAATTTAGAAAAACTATCAATATCAAAAAGAAAAAACAGAATTTTGATTATAATCATAAATTCCGTTTTTTCTTTACTCAATTAAATATTTTTAATAAAAATTGCTGATCTATTAGCTCAATTATTTTGACTTTTCTACTTTTTCCATTATATAAAATATTTTTTACTATAATGGAAAACTAGACTTTTAATATTAAACTAATGATACCATAATTCTTATTTTGCTATATAACTAAAATAGTGCAATCCTGCAATAGTAGTACTAGCAGTAATAATTTCATTTTTGTCAATCATTGCTTTAAATTCTTCAATTGGAATTTCAAAAATTTCTACTTCTTCATCTTCATCTAAATTTTGTTTAGATTTTTCTAAATTATTTGCTAAATAATAATATATTTTTTCATCAGTATAACCGCATGAAGCATATGTTGATCTTAATAAAGTTACATTATTAGCCTTATAACCTGTTTCTTCTTCTAATTCTCGAATAGCTGCATGTTTTGGATCTTCATTTTCTTCTAATTTTCCTGCTGGTAATGTTAGTACTATTTTTCCTATTGCACTTCTAGCTTCTCTTACCATAAGTACTTTATTATCTTCTGTAATTGCTAAAATTACTACTGCATTTCCAGCTTTTACATGTTCTCTATAAAAATCTTTTTCTCCATTATTATATATAATCTCTTCTACACTTATTCTTTTGCCTTTATATGCCTCTTTTTTGCTAATAATTTTATAATTAATGTCTTCAAAATAATTCAAATTTTTACCTCCTAATATTTTTATACTAGTGTTTTGCCAAACTTTTTTACATAATAGAAAAATGCTACTTTTAAATATTTGATAATTAGACCTTCCTACCGTTTAAATTTATATTTATGTGTAAAATTTTTATATTATAAAACATCTTTTTTAGGATTATATACATTATTGCATAGTTGTCCTATAATTATTTATTATAATTCATTAAATCTTTTAACCACTTCTTTTAAGTCTTTCCAGAATTCAATTTTCTTATTTTCATCTCTTAATAATGCTGCTGGGTGCCAAGTTGGCATGTATAATATTCCCTTTTTTTCTACCCATTTTCCTCTAGATGCTGTAATTGAATATTCTTGTCCTAATATATTTTTTAGTGCTGTGCTTCCTAATAATACAATTATTTTAGGTTTGACTAAAATTACTTGATTACGCAAGTAATTTAAACATGCCATAGCTTCATCTTGCTCTGGTACTCTATTTGAAGGTGGTCTACATTTTACAATATTAGCTATATATACTTCTGATCTGTTTATTCCTAATCCTTCAAATGCCATATTCATGAGCTTTCCTGCTTTCCCTACAAATGGTATTCCTTGCATATCTTCATCTGCTCCTGGTCCTTCTCCTATAAACATTATATCTGCATTTTTATTTCCTTGTCCAAATACTATATTGTTTCTATTTGCACATAATTTACATTTTTTACAATTAATTATTGATTTTTCTAATTCTTCCCAATTATCAAACATTTCTATATCAAGTCCTATCTATTATATCAATTTAAAATTCCAGATGTTCTTACTAATATACTATATTAAACACATTATTGCAACATTTCTACCAGAAAAATCCCTATCATATCTATATGAATGCATTAATTCATGATAACATACTGTACATAATCCTGAATCTATAATGTTTTGCTCTTTTAGTCCACATTGCTTAAACATGCTTATATTTGCACTAACAGCATCTATTTTATATTTTTGTTTTCCATCTATAATTCCAATATTTTCTATTATATCTTGATTATTAAATGATTTTATAAATTCATTTTTTGTGTCATCTTCAACTATAAAATGACATTTTCTAATTGTTGGTCCTATGCAACATATTATATCTTTTGGGTTGCAACCAAACTCTTGCTCCATTTTTTCAATTGCATTTTTTCCAATTTTTTTTACTGTTCCTCTCCAGCCTGAATGAATATCTCCTATTACATTTTTTTCAGGATCATATAATAAAAATGATGTACAATCTGCAAATTTCAAAGATAATGCTTTATTTTTTTCATTTGTAATTAATCCATCAACATCACTAAAATCTGAATTTACTGAATTTTTGTTAACCCTTTTAACAATATCAGTATGTGTTTGTTTTGGAGAAATAATGTTTTCCCAATTAATGCATAGTGAATTACAAATTTCCTTGTAATCATCAGCATCTTTTGTTTTTTCTCTGAAATTCAATGGTTTTAGTGTAAAACAATGTTTCAATTTATTTTCATATTCTAATAGTTTTTTAAATTGTAAATATTGAATTCCATCTTTTTCTATATGGACAATATTTTCATTAGATAAATTCATAAAAATTCATTCCTTGTATAATGTATTTAGGTTTTTATTTGGATTTCCTATAAACCATTTATATATTTTAGCACTTAATTATGTTTTTGGGTAAGTTTTCTGAGCTTTCTTTATTCAAATTACTAATTTATTCAAGCTCTTCTACATCACATTTAATCTGCTCTAATACTGCATTTTTATCCATTTCACTTATATAATTATATTGATTATTGCTATTCGCTGTATCAAAACCACATATTGCCTTATATTTACAAAAGTCGCATGGTTTTCTTTTCTTTTTATAATACGGATTAATGTCAATATTTCCTGACATAATTTCTTCTGAAATTTGTTTGATTATTTTATTCATATACTTTTGCAAATACTCAAATTGTTTTCTACTAACTCCATTAGTTCTTGTAATACTTAAATCTCCATCTTTTCCTATATATGCGGGAATAACATTTGATGCACCTTTTTCCAATCTTGTATCCATTTTTTTGACAATGTTTATATCTGCTAAAATTAAACCTTGCATTTTGAATTTCTTTCTAATTTCATTTTCAAGCTCTTCTTCTGTCATGTTTTTTTCTGATTTTATTATTGGATCTATTAAATTAAAATATAAAACTCCTGCTGGAAGTACATCTTCTTCTTTACAGACAGCATCTAAATATGTTAATAACTGCAATTGAAGTCCTGCATATACTGAATTAAGTTCAATATTTTTAATAGATGATTTATAATCTATTATTCGTATATATCTATTTTGTTCATCCTTTGCAATATCTATTCTATCAATCTTCCCAGTAATTTCAACTTTTTTACCATCTGAAAGCTCTAAAATTATTGGCTCATACTCTTTTCCTTCTTTAAATTCTACTTCATTTCCTAATACATCAAAATCACTGTATTTAAGGCTCTCTAATATATATTTCATTGATCTTGTTACAACTCTTTTTAACCTCATTGCTAATACTTTATATTTCGGACTACTTTGGAAAATAAAATTTCTATTTAAATTAAGCTTTTCGGTAATAATTTCCTCAATAATTTGCTCTGTTTCTTCTTGTGTTAAATCACGTATTTTAATATTTCGCTCTTTTATTTTATTGAAAAACGTATCTATTGTGTCATGCATAAATGAGCCTGTATCTAGACTATCAACTTTAAAACTGTCTTTTTCTGAAATATTTAAACCATATTTTAAATAATAAGAAAATGGACATGATCTATATTGCTCTAATCTTGATACACTTGTTTTTAATGTTTTTCCATATAATTTTTCAACATTTTCTTTATTTATTCGCTCTGGTAAATTTGAATATTCAATTGCCTTTAAACTGCTAATTAATTTATATCTCCATTTATCATTTTTCATATAATAATTATATACAACTATCCATTTTTCATCTAAATCTTGCTCTTCATCTCTATAATCTCTTATTTGGTTTAATAACTCCTCAAATGTATTGCTTTCAATTAAAATTTCTGGAGATCTTTTTATAATATCGCTATCTTCAATTATTGATGGAAATAACTTTTTAATTTTTGAAACTAGCATAGATGCTCTTAATGTCTTTCCATCAGAGGCTGATGATGAATATGATAAATAAATATGCTCTGATGCTGCCGTAAATGCTTTATATACATTAAAATTATCCTCATACAATCGTTCAATTGTTCCTTTGGCAAGTTCAATACCATTATCTTTTAATTCAGATCTATCTTTATCATTAAAATATCCTTCATTTTTATTAACACTTGGAAACATTCCATCATTTAGTCCTATTATAAATATTGTTTTAACTTTATGACTTCGTGATCTATCAACATCTCCTAATATTACTTGATCTTGAGTTCCTGGTATTTTACCTAAATTACTATTTCCCAATCCTGTTTTTAATATTTGCATATATCTTTCAAATGTAATCTTTTCATCTCCAAAAACTAAAACAATTTCATCTAAAACTTGCATTATAATTTTCCAACTAGTTTCATATTCTGTTGCGATTTCGGTTTTATTAATGCTTATAAGCTCTTCTTTTTTTTCAGTTAATTTTCTATCAATTTCATTTTCAATTAAAAACTCATACAGATTCTTTGTTATCTTTTTTGCTGAATTTGTTCCTAATAAATTTCCCTTGAATTTTATTAATGGATCTACAATTAATTTTCTAAGCTCTCTAAATCGCTCTATTAATTCATGATTATTTTCATCTTCATCATGAAAGTTCCATTCCCCTTTATACCATTTGCTATATTTTATTCCCCATTTTAAACAGTAGTTTTCTAATAAATATAGCTCTTCATTTGTTATATCTAAAAATCCCGTTTTTACATAATTAAATACTGATTCATATGACCAATTTTTGGCAAATATTTCTAATATTGAAAGTAAATATTTTACTATAATATTTTGGCTTAAATCCTTTTTTTCATCTATGAATACTGGAATTTGATATTTATTAAATATAACCTTGCACAAATTTGAATATGTATCTAAATTTTTTGTTATTATTGAAATATCTCTATATCTATATCCATCGTTTTTTACTAATTTTACTATTTTTATAGCAATATTTTCAATTTCAGAATATTGATTATTTGCTAAAAATAAGTGCACATTTTTTAAGTCTTTTTCTTCATATTTTTTATATGGTACTGCATATAAATTTTTTTCAATATGCATTAATTCCTCATTTTCAAAACGATATATTTTATTCATATATACAGGCTTATCCAACTTATTATTAGCTTCTTTTACCATTTCTTTTATTTTTTGAACTGTTAATTTATTTGCATAAAAAATATCTGTATCTGGAGATGTTGACTCTTCCAAAGAATCTGTACATATATTTATTGTTATTTGATTAGCCATGTTTAATAGAATTTTGATTATATCATATTCTTGTTTGGTAAATCCCACAAATTCATCTATATATATTAATGTATTATCAAATATGTTTGTTTCTGGTAATTGATTTGCAAGTATTGTTAATACATCATTTTCATCTATATATTTATTTTTTATAGTTTCTTCAAATTTGTTATATACAATTCGCATATCATTCATTTTTGATTTTAAATATTTATCTTTTGTTGTGTCTATCATTTCATCTAAATTTTCTATACTAACACCATGTTTTTTAAATTCTGTTATTTGTGTTGAAATTAAATCTATATTTTCATCTGATTTTCCTAAAAAGTTTAGATTTCCTTTTTCATTTAATAAAATATTATAAATAAGCATAGCTTTTCCGCAAGATGATAATGGAGTTTTTGTTGCTCCTCCTACTTCATTCATTACTCTGTATGCCATACGGTTAAAAGTTAAAACTTCTGCATTTAAAGCTGCTCCTACGCCGACAGTTTCAATTAATTTACGCTCTGCTGTAAATGAAAATTGCTCTGGAGTAATAATATAAATTTTACTTTCGCCACTAATTTGCTCTTTTATTTCATTAAATATAAAAGTACTTTTTCCTGTACCTGATTTACCATACACTAATCGTAATCCCATGCTTATTGTTCCTTTCTACTTTTGTTTAATATTTTATTATTAATTTTCTCTTTTCCAATAAAATAAATATTGTTGTGCTATTCCAGCTAAATTACCAAACTTCTCAAATGCTATTTTAGTTATTAAATTTTTATTTACTTTATTTTCTTCTGGATTTTTTATGTACAAATCATTCATTACTCTTCTTACCCATACATCTATTGGAAATATATCAAATCTTTTTAATGTTGAAAATAATAATATGCAATCAGCTACTTTTGGTCCTACTCCTGATAATTTTAACAGCTCTTCCCTTGCTGATTTTGTGTCTAAATTTTGTAGATTTTCTAAATCAACTTCATTGTTTAAAATCATATGAGTAGTTTCATATAGCCTAATATCCCTAAAGCCTAACCCAATTCCTCTAAACTCAGCAACTGTAACATTTTTTAATTGTTCAACCGTTGGAAATAAATAATATTTTACACCTTCAAATTCTATTTCTGTTCCATACCTTTGTGATAGTCGCTCTATTATTCCTTTTATTCTTGGTATATTATTATTAGCTGATATTATAAATGATATAATTGTCTCCCATAAGTCTTGATTTAAAATCCTTATTCCTTTACCGTAATTAATACTGTTTTCCATATACTCATCTATTTTTGATAGCTCTTGCTTTATTTTGGTATAATCTCTGTTTAAATCAAAATAGTCGTTAACAATTTTCCTTATATCTTCATTCAAAATTCCATTAAAGTATATTTTTGATTTATCACATTTTACATTTAACACACCATTTTTTATAACTCCAGTATAACTCTCATCATCGTTTTTATTCCATCTAAAACATTGCCCACAGTCAAATATATCCTTTAATTCAAAATCATTATTTTTTTCTATTATTAGCTCTTGTTTTTTCATAACTTTTCTCCATTTTTT
>CAKPKU010000032.1 GCA_934167365.1 uncultured Clostridia bacterium | reverse complement strand
TTTTACATGTTTATACATGCATGGGTGAAATATTTGCTTATAAACTTTTAAGGTGATTTTATCATAAATTAAATACACACAATATTCATAAAAGTTGACATAACTTTAAAATGAAGATATAATATGTAAATAAGCTAGAAACATGCGTAAAATATTTAGGAGGTTCAAAGATGGACAGCATTATAAAGTACACTTATCAAGAGCTTAGGATCATAAGAAATGTTTTCGATGATCCTAAAGAACGTGAGAAGGCAGTTAAAAATTTAATTGTCTTCGTAGGAGAAAAATATTCAAAGCAAAGGAATTATCGTGTGGTCTGTTTTATATTAGACAAAGTATCCAAAAATGGATCGAAAATTGACGAAGCAATCAAGATTTTAGATTATTGGAATCTTACCTAACCAAAAAATAATTTATTTAAGCGATAAGTATTTAATTATACTATCGCTTTTTATTTTGTATAATTTACTTGAACTATAATTTTCTTATGATAAAATATAGTAAATTTACTAAAGGAGGAAAAATATGTTTGAATATATTAAAGGTATTTTAGTCTTAAAAAAGCCTAATTACATTGTTATTGATGTTAATGGAATTGGCTATAAAATATTCATGTCAGAGAATTCCATGAAAAGTATAGGATTAATTGATACTGAAGTTAAAGTTTTTACTTATTTAAAAGTTAGAGAGGATGACATAAGTATTTATGGATTCTCAACAGCAGAAGAGCTTAAAATGTTTGAATTTTTAATATCAGTAAGTGGAGTTGGTGCTAAATCTGCAATTACAATTCTTTCAAATATAGAGCCATCACTTTTTGCATTTGCAGTGGTTTCTAATGATGTAAATTCACTAAAAAAGTTACCTGGTATTGGAACTAAAAGTGCACAAAGAATAATATTAGAGCTTAAAGATAAAGTGAAAAATATGAATGATTTAGAAATTATGAGCAGTACAGAAGAAATTAATTTTAAACAAGAAAATATAGAAGAGCTAATTTCAGCATTACAAGTATTAGGTTATACAAGAAAAGAAGTTGAAAATATTATTCCAAAAATGAATTGTAAAAATGAAGATTTAGAGATTATGATAAAAAAAGCATTAGTATTATTATCAAAATAAAATTAATAATGTCTATTGTCAAAATCGAAATTTTTATGCATAAAAATCATAAAATAAATAATTTTGCAAATAAACTTTATAGAATTTTATATAATAATGGTTAACAATTTTATAATACAAAAAAATTAACCATTAAGTTAATTTTTGGTACATTATATTTTTTGTATTATATAAAAAATCATAAAAACTCTTTTATTTTTTACAATTTTATAATATAATTTTAATGTAATGAGCATATAAAAATTTTTATATACTTGAAAATATAATATAAGGTTAATACTTATTAATTTTTATGAAAGGAGAAATGTTAGTAAAATACTAACATATGCTAGTAATTATGGAGAAAAAATCAAAAAATAAAATTTCTACTAAATTTACTAAGGATGATATTATTGAAACAAATACACAAAAATCAAAAAAAATAAACAAGAAGAATGGAAAGAAAAAACATTCAAAATTGAAAAAAGCTTTAATAATATTACTTTTATTATTTGTTTTAGTAGTTTTAGTTGGTATAGGTATATTCTGTGGAATATTTTTTAGTGATAAATTTGCATTATCAAAAGATGATTTATTGTTATCAAATGCAAATACAGTTGTGTATGATAAAGATGGTAATGTAATTTGTGAATTATCAGGTAGTGAAAATAGGGAAATAATTAGTATTGGTGATATGTGTGAATATTTGCCAAAGGCTTTTGTAGCAATTGAAGATGAAAGATTTTATGATCATAATGGTGTAGATTGGAAAAGAACATTAGCAGCAACAGCAATATATGTAACTAAAGGAAATTCTTCATTTGGTGGAAGTACTATAACACAACAGTTAATTAAAAATATTACTGATGAAAAAGAAAATAGTGGTAAGGCTGGCGTTGAAAGAAAAATAAAAGAAATGTCAAGAGCATATCAAGTTGAAAAAATGATTACCAAAGATCAAATTTTAGAGCTATATTTAAATTTAATTCCACTAGGAGCAGATGGTAAAGATGTTTGTGGTGTTGAAATGGCATCAACTTATTATTTTAACAAATCTGCAAGTGATTTATCAATAGAAGAATGTGCATTTTTAGCTGGTATAAATAATGCACCAAGTACATATAATCCATTCAAAACATATGATGATGAATCAAAAAGGGCAGCCGTTGATAATAAAATTAAAACAAGAACAAAAACAGTTTTAACTAAAATGAAAGAGCTTGGATATATAACTGAAGAGCAATATAAAACAGCTTATGCTAATGTTGATTCTGGTTTAACCTTTAATAAAGGAGAGCTACCAAGCTCAAAGATTAAATCATATTTCGTACAGGCAGCAATTGATGATATTGTTGAAGATTTAGTAAATGAGAAACAACTTTCAAAAGAATATGCTGAAAGTCGTGTATATGGTGGAGGATATAAGATTTATACAACTGAATCAGCATCAATACAAGCAGATCTTGAAGAAGTTTATAAAAGTGATAAATATATATTAACTTCTCCAAATTCACCAACACATTCACAATCAGCAATGGTTGTAATAGATCATACAACAGGTCAAGTTGTTGGCTGTATGGGAGGCTTGGGTTCAGATGTCGATGCAATTGGTATTAATAGAGTGGTAGATTGTACAAGACAAACAGGATCATCAATTAAACCAATTGTAACATATGGTTATGGTATCGAAAGCAAAACAATAACTGCTAGTACAGTTTATAATGATGAAAAAACATATTTTGGAACATATGATCCTAAAAATGATAGTGGTGGATTTTCTGGAATGATAACAGTTAGAAATGCAATAGAACGTTCTGTAAATATAGTTGCTTGTAAAATAATGTCTGAATTAGGTCCAGATAATGCGATAGATTTTGCCAGAAAATGTGGGATATCAACATTAGTAAAAGCAAGTGAAAATTCAAGGAAAAATGATTCTAATATAGCATCAATGGCATTGGGAGGTCAAACTAAGGGTGTTAGTCCATTAGAAATGGCAGCTGCATATGCTATGATTGCAAATAATGGTGTATATATTTCACCAGTCTTTTATACAAAAGTTGAAGATTCATCAGGAAATATTGTAATAGAATCAAAACAAACAACTGAGAGAGTTATGTCAGAGCAACATGCATATATAATGAAAACATTATTAAAACAACCAGTTGAAGGTTCAAATGGAACTGCGAGAGTTTGTAAAATGGATAATATGGATGTAGGTGCTAAAACAGGTACTTCAAATAAAAAGAAAGATAATTGGTTATGTGGTATAACACCATATTATACAGCTGCTGCATGGTATGGATATGATAATGCAATTACAATAAATGGAAGTGGAAATAATGCAGCAAAATTATGGTCTGAAGTAATGAAAAAAGTACATTCTAGCTTACCAAGTGCAACATTTACTGAACCAAGTGGAATTGTACAATTAAAAGTTTGTAGAAAATCTGGATTAAAAGCATCAAATTCATGTTCAGATACATATACAGAGTATTTTGTATCTGGTGAAGAGCCTGAAACATGTGAAGGTCATTCTTTAAAAATTTGTACTGAATCAGGAAAATTAGCAACAGAGTATTGCCCAAATACACAATATTTTAGTTATCTTCCAGAAAAAGAGAGAAATCCTAGTTGGAAAACAAGTTCTGACTATTCTGTTCCATCAGAATATTGTACAATACACACAGTTGCTACGCCAACACCAACCCCAACTAAAGAAAATATCACTGATGGTGTCGATATAGATATTTCATCTGATATTGTTATTCCAAATGTTGTTGGTATGACTGAGGCGGAAGCTAAAAAAGCACTTAAAAATTTAAATGTTACTGTTAGACAAAGAACTGATAATACTAAGGGAGATGGTGTTGTTTTAAGTCAAAGTTTATCTTCAGGAACTGTTGTAGCCAAAGATACAAAAATAACAATCTATGTAAACAATGTAAAAAAGGAAACACCAACCCCAACTCCAGAAGTGTCAAAAACACCAACTGAAACTCCTACAACACCAGATGAAGAGGAAAATAATCCATAAGAATGATATAATGAATATAAAAGTAGGAATTATTCCTACTTTTATGGATTAATTAATAGTTGAGGTGAGTAAGTGAAATCAATAAAAAAAGATTCGTTTTTTTCTACTTTTATAAAAAGCATAAAAGATTTTGAATTTTATAAATTTGTAAAAGATGAAAAAAAGTCAAATACGATTAAATATTTTATTATTATGATAATTATTTATGCAATAATTTCTACTATTGGAATATTAAATACTTCAATTAGCAGAATTAACTATATAAAAAATCTTATAAATAATGAAATAAACAGTCTTGAATATTCAAAAGGAACATTGTCAATAAATGACAATAAATATACATCACTTATTGATGGTTTATTAATAATCGATACAGAAACATCAGATAATTCTAAATATGAAACAACTGCTATTGCTGTTTTTGGAAAAGAATATTGTAGTATAAAATTTGAAAATAATATTTTAAAATTAAGGTATAATGATTACTTTTAGGAGGATATTAATAAAGATGATGTAATTAAATTTGTATCAAATATTGGAATAGAATATTATATTATAAGTGGAATGATAATTTTTTTGATAGAAATAATTCTTCTAGGAATATCAACATTTGTTGATGTTGTTATAATTGCTATTATGGGATATATAATGTCAAGAATTATAAAAGGAGATTTGGTTTTAGATTTTAAACAAATACTAAAAATTTCAATACATTCAATAACACTTCCAATATTATTAGCAATGATATATGGTATTATTAATAGTTTTTTGGGATTTTATATAAAATATTTTTCTATAATGTATACATCAATAGCTGTAATATATATGATGACTGCAATCATATTGATAGCATCAAATAATGAAAAAGAATAGAAATAAGATAGATATACAAGAGCAATAAGATCCAAATGAAGGGAGTTAAATAATGAATTCAAATGAAAACAAAAAAGGCAATAAAAAGAAAACTTTTATTATTGTATTAATTGTATTATTAGCAATCATAGGAGCTGTATATGGAGTAATACAATATATGAATTATAGCAAAGAAAAGGAAGAAAAAGCATTAGCATATACTGAATTAATTACAAAGTTAAAGGATGAGGAAAATTCAGTAGAAAAAATTGAAATGAAAAAAAATAGTACAACTGTAAAAGTAAAGTTAAAAGATGAAGAAAAAGAGCGTGAAGCTTTAATACCAGATACAGAAGCTTTCATACAATATGTACAAGATCAAATTAAAGAAGGTAAGTCAATAGAGCTTATTCAAAAAGAGGAAAATGCATTTATAAGTATAGGAGGAAAATTATTGTCATTTCTTCCAACAATAATTCTTTTAGTACTTATAGTAATGATTTTCCAAATGCAAGGTCTTGGTGATAAAGGTAAAGTATATGATTCAACTACCCAAAAAACAAAGACAACTTTTAAAGATATTGCAGGTTTAGAGGAAGAAAAACAAGAGATGATTGAAATAGTAGACTTTCTAAAAAAACCAAAAAAATTCCAAGAAATGGGAGCAAAAATACCAAGAGGAGTTTTACTTTGTGGAAATCCAGGAACGGGAAAAACATTAATTGCAAAAGCAATTGCAGGAGAAGCAAATGTTCCATTTATATCAATGAGTGGATCTGAATTTATAGAAATGTTTGCAGGTTTAGGTGCATCTAGAGTAAGAAAATTATTTGAAAAAGCAAGAAAAATTTCACCTTGTATAGTTTTTATAGATGAAATAGATGCAATAGGTTCAAGAAGATCAACTTCTAATGGAGCTGAAAGCGAAAATAACCAAACACTAAATCAGCTATTAGTAGAAATGGATGGTTTTGATACAGAGGAAGCTATAATAGTTTTAGCCGCAACAAATAGACCAGAAATGCTAGATAAAGCTCTTTTAAGACCAGGAAGATTTGATAGACAAATAACAATTGGTTTACCTGATTTAAATGGAAGAGAAGCTATTTTAAAAATACATGCAAGAGATAAAAAGTTAGAAAATGATGTTGATTTAAGAAATATAGCTGAAGATACAGCTGGATTTACAGGAGCAGAATTAGCCAATATTTTAAATGAAGCAGCAATTATTGCGACAATTGAAAACAATAGAGCAATTACAAATAAAAATATTGAAGATGCAGTAAAGAAAGTTACTGTTGGACTTGAAAAACATAGTAGAACAATATCTGACAAAGATAAAAGATTAACAGCCTTTCATGAGGCAGGACATGCAATAGTAAGTAGATATTTAGAAACACAAAAGGAAGTTAAAGAAGTATCAATAATACCAAGAGGTGTTGCTGGTGGTTATACAATGTATAAAACTAATGAAGATAAATTTTATGTATCAAAACAAGAAATGCAAGAAAAATTGATTTCTTTATTAGGTGGAAGAGCAGCTGAAAAATTAGCTTTAGATGATATTTCAACAGGTGCAAGTAATGATATAGAAGTAGCTACTAAAATTGCAACAGATATGGTTACTGTATATGGAATGAGTGATATTGTAGGTCCTATATCAATTAACCTTGAAAAAGATCCATATCAAATGGAATTATTAGGAGATAAATTTGAAGATGCAATTGGATCAGAAATAAAATTATTAGTTGATAATGCCTACTATCAAGCACAAAAAATACTTTCTGAGCATATGGATAAATTAGAACTAGTTGCAAATGCATTATTAAGAAAAGAGATTATTTCAGCTGAGGAATTTGAACAATTTTTTGAATAATTTAAATAGAGAATTTTAGAAGTATATAATATACCCATAAACATATCATTTTTTGTGTATATGTTATTGGGTATATTTATTATTTTGAGATATAATCCTTATTATGTTCATTCCAATTTTTCATAAAATTACATTGTTTTTTTTGTTGAAAAATGTTGTATAATATTAAAAAAAGAGATAAAATGATTTTGAGAAAAGAAAGATAAAAGAGGAGTGCTAAAAAATGTCAGAGATTTATGAAAAAAAATTAATTGATGATGAGGATGTTGAATTTCACAAAAAAAGAGCAGTCGAAAGCAATGAAAGAAAGCATGAAAAAGATGATTTCAATAATAACAATAAAAGAAAAAAAATATTGAAAATTGTGCTTCTAGTGCTTATTGTTATATTATTGATAGGGGTTGCAATCTTTTATTTTATGGGAATTCCAATTGTTGAATATAAAGGAGAAAAAGTTAAAAATGTCGAATATGGTAGTATTTATAATGATGAAGGGATAAATGTATATACAAAATTTAAAAATATAAATGATAAAGTAATTACTGAAAGCAATGTGGACACGTCAAAATTAGGGGCATATACAGTAACATACAAAGTTCCGTATTTAGGTAAATATAAAGAGTATAATAGATCTATAAATGTTGTAGATACAGAAAAACCAGAGCTGACTTTAAATGGAGATGTTAATTATAAATTAACATTTGGAAAAGAATATCAAGAGCAAGGATACACTGCAAAAGATAATTATGATGGAGATTTAACTGAAAAAGTTAGTGTAAATAAAACTGATATAGATGAAAATAATTATGATTATCACTATGAAGTTACAGACTCATCTGGAAATAAAACAGAAGTTATAAGACATGTAAATATAGTTGATGATGTAGCACCTAAAATCACCTTAAAAGGTAGCTCTGTAATGAGTATTTTAATTGGAGGACAATATACTGAACAAGGAGCAACAGCAACTGATAATAAAGATGGAGATGTATCAAGTAAAATAAAAGTTGAAGGAAATGTTGATACAAGTAAAGAAGGTACATATACAGTAACATATACAGTTTCAGATTCAAATGGAAATGTTGCAACAGAAAAAAGAAAAGTAATGGTTGGAACGAAAAATACAACTGGTGTTATATATTTAACTTTTGATGATGGACCAAGCTCAACAATAACACCACATATATTAGATGTTTTGAAGGAAAAAGGAGTCAAAGCAACATTCTTTGTTATAAATTATAGTGAAGCAAATGAGTATCTTGTTAAAAGAGAAGTAGAAGAAGGTCATGCTGTTGGTATTCATGGTTATTCACATGATTATGCTAAAATATATAAATCTGTTGATGTATGTTATGGTAATATTAAAGATTTACAGGAAAAAATATATAAAACAACTGGAGTAAAAACTAATATATTAAGATTCCCAGGAGGAAGTTCAAATACTGTAAGTAGAAAATATTGTCCAGGAATAATGAGTGCAATAACAAAGAAAGTATTAGAAGAAGGATTTAAATATTATGACTGGAATGTTGCATCTGGTGATTCTGGAGATGTTAATACAAAAGAGGCTGTTTATAACAATGTAACTAAAGGCTTAAAACCAGGAAGGAATAATATAGTTTTGATGCACGATTTTAGTGGAAATAAAAAGACTCTTGAAGCATTACCAGGAATAATAGATTATGGTTTAGCAAATGGATATACATTTGATGTTATAACAACTGATACAGAAATGGTTACACAAAAAGTACAAAATTAATAAAAAAAGCTTATAGTAATATAATCTATAAGCTTTTTTTATATAATAGGAAATAATAAGAAACTAAATATAATAAAATGGAAGTCACTATTATATAAAAAATAAATAAAATGGCGAGAATCTATTTATTTTTGGGAAAATTTGAGTTATAATGAAATCATAGAATTTAGATTAAGGAGATAATATGAGGTGCATAGTTTGCAATAATGAATCATTAAATATAAATGCAAAATTTTGTAGCAAATGTGGAAATAAACTAGTTTATGAAAATTATTTTTGCAAACATTGCGGAAAAAAATTTTTAAAAAAAGCTAATTTTTGTACAAACTGTGGAATAAAATTAGATAATGTTTTTATAGATTATGATTCAAAATACAAAAAATGCACAGAAGATAAGATTAAGGAGGAAACAAAAGAAAATGCAATTATAATAAAATATAATAAGGAGGAAGTGTTAAATATGGGAAATAATGTAATTAAAGAAAATTGTTTAGAAATAATGCCTAATCAAGAAATAAAGGTTAAACAAGAAGAAAATATTTTACCACAAGTTAAAATAGATAATAGTATGTTATTGCCCGTTATTATAAAAGATAAAGAGCTAGCATTAGTTGAAATAAAAAATGAAATTAATATATTAAAAGAAAATAAAACACTTGTTGGACTTTTGAAATTTGTAAAGGCAACAGTTAAAATTTTAGCTAAATTAGTAAGAGGTTTATTTATGGCTAGTGCTGGAGTTATTGGTTTTGTAGGTGTTTCAATATTAGTTATTGTATCTACTGCAATTATTACAAAAAACATAGTAAATTCTTATTATGGAGCATCAACAGAAGTTGATAGTACATATTCTATATTTCAAATGAAAGATAATGAAACAAAGACAACAATGAAAAAATAGGAGAAGATAATGAAAATAGTTATACAAAGGGTTAAATATGCAAGTGTTAATGTAGATAAAAAAACAGTAGGAAAGATAAATAAAGGTTTATTAATCTTTTTGGGAATAGGACATAATGATAATGAAATTGTAGCTGATAAGTTAGTAAAGAAAATATGTAATTTAAGAATCTTTGAAGATGAAAAACAAAAAATGAATAAATCTATAAAAGATATAAATGGAGAATTACTAATAATATCTCAATTTACATTATATGCTAATTGTAAAAGTGGTAACAGACCAAGTTTTACAGAAGCATGTGAACCTAAAAAAGCAACTGAGTTGTATGAATATTTTAAAAATAAATGTGCTGAAAGCATTGAAGTTGTTCAATCTGGAATTTTTGGAGCTGATATGAAAGTTGAATTACTAAATGATGGACCAGTAACTATTATATTAGAGGAAGAGCAATAAATGCTCTTTTTATTTTGTAGTAAATAGGAGATATTAATATGTGTGATATAAAAGAAATAGCTAAAATTATTTATAAAAATAATGGAAGACTATATTGTGTAGGTGGAGCTATTAGAGATAAGCTATGTGGAATTAAACCTCATGATGAAGATTACTGTGTTACAGGATTAACAGGATATGAATTTATGAAACTTTTTAAAAACGCAGTACCAAGAGGAAAAAGCTTTAAGGTATATGACATAAATGGCAAAGAATTTGCATTAGCAAGATCAGAGCGAAAAATAGGTGATAAACATGTTGATTTTGAAATAGTGTCAAATAAATATATAACAATAGAGCAAGATTTAAAAAGAAGAGATTTTACAGTAAATTCCATGGCAGAAGATATTCTAACAGGTGAAATAATAGATCCATATGGGGGAAAAGATGATTTAAAAAATAAAATTTTAAAAGCGACATCTGATGCTTTTAAAGAAGATCAATTAAGGGTGTATAGAGCTGCTAGATTTTCAAGTAAGTTAAATTTTAATGTTGAAGACAATACTTTAAAAGTAATGAGAAGTTTAAAAGAAAAGCTAACATATATATCTGCTGAAAGAGTTTTTGATGAGTTTAGAAAAGCCTTAAATTCCAGTTTCCCGCAGAATTTTTTTTATGTATTAAAAAAAGCCGATTTATTAGATGTTCATTTTAAAGAGCTATATAATCTTATTGGAGTATTACAGCCTGAAAAATATCATCCAGAAGGAGATGCATTTGAACACTCTATTCTTGCTTTAAAAAAAGCAGCATCAATTACAAATGATGAAAAAATAAGATTTTCAGTTTTAGTTCATGATTTAGGAAAGGCTTTAACACCAAAAAGCGAATATCCACATCATATAAATCATGATATAAATGGTGTAACAGAAGTAAAAAAGTTCGGAAGAAGATTAAAAATGCCAAATTCATGGATTAAATGTGGTATAACAGCAGCAAGTGCTCATATGAAAGCTGGAATTTTTTATAAAATGAAACCTGCCAAAAAAGTTGAATTCATAGAGCAAATGTCAAAAACAACATTGGGGTTAGAGGGTCTAGAAATTGTTGTAGAATCAGATAGAAATTGCAGAAATGATAAATTTGATAAAGTAGAATTTGCAAAATTTGGAAAAAATTTAATGAATAATATAACTGGGGAAATGGTCATGGATAAATATAATATGAAACCAGGTATAAAATTAAAACAAAAGTTACATGAGGAAAGAGTTAATTATTTAAAAAGTCAATTATAAGTCATTTTAATGAAAGCTCCAATAGATTATATTGTATGTATATATATAATAGTATTACAAATAATATATTATGGAGGTATGAATATGGATGATGATGATATATTAGATGAAGATACTACTAAATATGGTGAATTTATAAGTTCATATTTTGTGTGGATTCCAATTAGTAAACAGAAGAAGAGGGCAGAAGAGTTGCAGGATATGACAAAAGATAAGATATGAGTATAATTTGAGTTTGAGATTTTTGGGGTTAGTTTAAAAAGTGCTTTAAAGTGGTCCGTAAAAAGAGGTTATATATTAAAAAAATTTTGCTCCTTACTGGTCAACCTGTTTGAGGCGATATTTGTAGTGGGAATGAATGCTCTATTCTTTTAAGGGGATTTGGAACTTGAAGACAGTCTCCCAAACTGCGCGTCGCTAAAATTTTTTTTATATATAACCTCTTTTTACTACTCTAAATAATTAAATTAGACTATTATTATTTATTTAGTTAAATATCTAAATTTTTATTGCTATTATATTTCAATTTATTAGTGATAATCAAAAACATTTTGTCCAAAATGTACATTTCTATATTTACAATAACACAATTTTGACATTGTAGAGTAGACCAAGGTGTATGTATATCTAAAAAAATTTGCGACGCGCAGTTTGGGAGACTGTCTCCAAGTTCCAAATTCCCTTAAAAGAATAGAGCATCCATTCCCACCACAAATATCGCCTCAAACAGGTTGACCAGTAAGGAGTGAATTTTTTTAGATATACATACATCTTGGTCGGCTTATTTTAAAGCACTTTTAAAAGCCCTCTAAAAAAACTCCAACTTACCACAATGTGCCATAATAAACATTTTTATTAGACAAAAACGCAATTAGGCAAATGAAAAAATTAAAAAAGTTTTAAAAAAGTATTGACTTTTATGTACAGGTGAGTATAATAAAAAATATAAGGTCAAAGAAAGTCAAAGTCAAGAAAGGAGGAATAAATAATGAGAATGTCTGATATGATTGAAGAATTTATTAAAGAAATGTTCGATGAAGATAATGATTATATAGAAATACAAAGAAATGAATTAGCAGAGCAATTTAATTGTGTTCCTTCACAAATTAACTATGTTATTTCTACAAGATTTAAACCATCACAAGGTTATTATGTTGAAAGCAAGCGTGGAGGAGGAGGTCATATTACTATAAAAAAAGTTAATATTACAAAAAGCAATTACATTATGCATATCATACCAAGTATTGGAGACAAACTTTCAGCACAAGAAGTTGATATTTTTATAAGTAATTTACTATCATATCAAATAATAACTGAAATTCAGGCAAAACTACTTAAAGTTGCAACAAGTGACAATGTCCTTATTGTTCCTCAACAATATAGAGATGAATTAAGGGCTAGTATTTTTAAAAATATGTTAATAAATTTAGTTTAAGGAGGTTGATTTATAATGTTATGTTCAAATTGTGGTAAAAATGAGGCCACTATAAGATATACTCGTATAATAAATGGAGAAAAAACAGAATTTGCATTATGTGAAGATTGTGCTAGAAAAGAAGGTTTAGATGATTTAGATTTTAGTATGCCTATAAACTTTTCAAGTTTTTTAAGTGATTTTTTTGAAGATGATTCTATATTACCAAGTATTTCTAGTTTTCAAACACAAAAATGTAAAAATTGTGGTTTAACATATGATGAATTTATTAAAGGTGGAAAATTTGGTTGTGGTGAATGTTATAATACTTTTTCTAATAAATTAGAAAGCATTTTAAAAAATTTACATGGATCTTCAAAACACATTGGTAGAAAACCTAAAAATATTTTAGATAGCAAAAATATTGTTAATAATAAGAAAGAAGTAAAAAAGCAAAAAGTAGATGAAAATCAAGAAAAAATTAATAAATTAAATAGTGATTTACAATCTGCAATTAAAGATGAACGTTATGAAGATGCAGCAAAAATAAGAGATGAAATTAAAAAATTACAAAAATAGAAAGGAATGAGGTTTAGATATGTCAAATTGGTATTTACAAAGTGGTAAAGATTCTGATGTTGTTATTAGCTCTCGTGTTAGAGCAGCTAGAAATCTTGCCGAATATAATTTTCCAAATAAAATAGTTCGTGATGATTCAAAATTGGTTATGGATAAGCTAGAAGAAATTACTCCAAGTTTAGGATATGGTTTAAAATTTATTAAATTAGAAAATATTGATGATATTACAAAAATTAGTTTAATGGAAAAACACTTAATTAGTCCTGATTTTGCGATGAATAATAAACCAAATAAGGCTATTTTAATTAATGATGATGAAAATATTTGTATAATGGTTAATGAAGAGGATCATTTACGAATTCAGGTTTTTAGTAGTGGGTTTGAGGTTGAAAATTTAGTTGGCTTAATTACTGAAATTGATGATAAGCTAAGTGGAATTTTAAACTATGCATATAATGAAAAATTTGGTTATTTAACTGCATGTCCTACAAATGTTGGAACTGGAATGAGAGCTTCTGTTATGGTACATTTACCAGCTCTAACTTTGACTGGTAACATTTCAAAAGTTTTGAGGGCTGTTAATAATTTTGGAATGAGTATTAGAGGGGTTTATGGAGAAGGTACTGAAAGTAAGGGAGATATTTATCAAATTTTTAATACTCAATCATTAGGTTTGTCTGAAAAGGAAATTATGAAAAATGTAAAAATTATTACTGATAAAATAATTGAACAAGAGCGATTAGCAAGAAAAAATTTAACTAAAAAGACAATTGAATTAGATGATAGAGTATATAGAGCATACGGTATTTTGGTGAATGCTCGTAAACTTACTTCTGATGAATGTAGGGATTTGTTATCTGATGTTAAGCTAGGTACAGATTTGGGAATAATTACAGAGCTTAATGATGCAAAGGTTAAAAAGCTAGAGCTATACACAAAGCCAGGAAATTTACAAAAATATAGTGGTAATGCTTTAAATTCGTTTGACAGAGATATAAAAAGATGTGAAATTATTAAAAAAATAATTTCAGAATAATAAATGTATAAGGAGGGATGTTATATGTCATATAAATTTACAAATAAGGCTGAAAAGGTTATTCAAATTGCAACTGATATTGCTGCAGAATTAGGTCATAATTATATAGGAACTGAACATATTTTATATGGTTTAGTTGAAGAAAATACTGGTATTGCAAGTAAAGTACTTGAAAGTCAAGGAATGACAACAGATAAAATATTAGAAGAAATTGATGAATTAATTGGTAGATCTGAAGAGCCAATTGATGAACCCGAAGGATTTACTCCAAGAACAAAGCGTGTTATTGAAAATGCATTTTTAGAGGCTAGAAAAATGGGGAGTGAATATATAGGTACAGAACATTTACTTATTGGAATTATGGTTGAGGGAGATAGTGTTGCTGTAAGAATAATGATGGATATAGGTATAAATCCTCAAAAACTATATAATGAGTTAGTTAAAGTTTTAAAAGAGGGCGAAAATGATGGAACAACAACTGGCAAGCAAAAATCAAGACAATCAGGTAGTTATAATTCAACTCAAACTTTAAATCAATTTGGTACAGATTTAACTAAACAGGCAAGAGATGGTAAATTAGATCCTGTTATAGGTAGAAAGGATGAAATTGAAAGAGTAATTCAAATTTTATCTAGAAGAACTAAAAACAATCCTTGTTTGATTGGAGAGCCAGGTGTTGGTAAAACAGCTGTTGTTGAAGGATTAGCAGAGAAAATCGTAAATGAAGATGTTCCAGAAATGTTAAAAAATAAAAGAGTTGTTACTTTGGATATTTCTAGTTTAGTTGCAGGGGCTAAATATAGAGGTGATTTTGAGGAACGTATAAAAAAATGCTTGAATGAAGTAAAAAAAGCTGGAGATGTAATTTTATTTATTGATGAAATTCATACAATAGTTGGAGCTGGATCAGCAGAAGGTGCAGTTGATGCTGCTAATATTTTGAAACCTTTATTGGCAAGAGGCGAAATTCAATTAGTTGGTGCAACAACTTTAAATGAATATAGAAAATATATTGAAAAAGATAGTGCTTTAGAACGTAGGTTTAGCCCTGTTACTGTGCTTGAACCATCTTCTGAAGATACTGTAAAAATTCTTAAAGGAATTAGGGATAAGTATGAAGCTCATCATAATGTTCAAATTACAGATGAAGCAATAGATGCAGCTGTTAAATTGTCAGTAAGATATATTACAGATAGATTTTTACCAGATAAAGCAATAGATTTAATTGATGAAGCTGCATCAAGATTAAAAATGAAAACATATACTGCACCAGATAATTTAAAGGTACTTGAAGAAAAGTTAGATGAGTTATCAAAAGAAAAAGATGAGGCAATTCGTAATCAGGATTTTGAAAAAGCTGCTAATATACGAGACAAAGAGCATTCTACAAAAGAAAAGTTGGAAAAGGAAAAGAAAAAATGGGAAAACAAAAATAGTAGAAGTGTTACTATTCTTACAGAGGAGGATATTGCTGGTGTTATTGCTAGTTGGACAAATATTCCTGTTAAGAAATTAACTCAAGATGAAAATGAAAAATTAAAAAATTTGGAACAGTCATTACATGAAAGAGTAATTGGACAAGATGAAGCTGTATCTGCGGTTGCTAAAGCTATTAGAAGAGGTAGATTAGGTCTTAAAGATCCAAATAGACCAATAGGATCTTTCTTATTTTTAGGTCAAACTGGTGTTGGTAAAACTGAGCTTTCAAAGGCTTTGGCTGAGAATTTATTCGGAAATGAAGATTCAATGATTAGAATTGATATGTCTGAATATATGGAATCTCATAGTGTTGCTAAATTAATTGGTGCGCCTCCTGGATATGTTGGTTTTGATGAAGCGGGACAATTAACTGAAAAAGTAAGAAGAAAACCATATTCAGTAATATTGTTTGATGAAATTGAAAAAGCACATCCTGATGTAATGAATATGCTTCTTCAAATATTGGATGATGGTAGATTAACAGATAGTCAAGGTCGTTTAGTAAATTTTAAAAATACGGTTATTATAATGACATCTAATGTTGGTGCACGATTGTTATCTGATAAAAAAGCATTAGGTTTCTCTGCAAATATGGATAAAAAATCTGAACAGTCACATGATTATGAGGAAAGTAAGAAAGAAGTTTTATCAGAGCTAAAAAGGCAGTTTAAACCTGAATTTATAAATCGTATTGATGAAATAATTGTATTCCATAAATTAGGAGATGAAGATATAAAACAGATAATTGATATTATGCTTAAACAGGTTGAAGAAAGATTGAAAGCTCAAAACATTAATGTTGTTATTGAGGATTCAGCTAAAGATTTGGTTGCTAAAAATGGTGTTGATTCAAATTATGGTGCTAGACCATTGAGAAGGGCAATACAAAATATGATTGAAGATAAAATTGCAGAGGCAATTTTAGATGATAAAATTCAACCTAATAAACCAGCTAAGGTTTTTGCAGAAGATGGCACAATAAAAGTTCAATAATAAGAATTTTCTCGTTTTTTAGATTGTTATAAAGAAAGTATGAGCCTTACTAGAATATACTCAAAGTTGTTTTTATCACAAAGGGATTCTAAATATGTATTTATAGTACCCACAAGTGGTTATGTAATTATATATTAAGAATCCCTACTGTGATATATATTAGTAATAAAAATCTACAAAAAGATTAAATTAGAACATACAATTTTATACAAAAATGTTTTGCTTCAATTATATATTTTGTATTGATAATAATTGTCGAATTATGAGGTACGAAAAGTGTTGCATATAGTAAGAAAGTAGTGTATGATAATTAAAGTTAAATTATGCTATGTGTGAAATTAAGTTTTATCAAATATTTTTTAGTAGAAAATTTATTCTATATAAG
>CAKPKU010000031.1 GCA_934167365.1 uncultured Clostridia bacterium | reverse complement strand
GATTTTATTTGCTTCTCCATCTGCAATTTCTTTTAAAGCTTCTAAAGATTTTAATTGTACTAATTTTTCATTTGGATGTGATTCCATTACAGCTGAATATACTTTTTTAATTTCTTCTGCTTTGGCATCAGCAACTTGTTTTATAGCTTCAGCTTCACCGGCAGCTCTTCTAATTGCAGCTTCTTTGTCTGCTTCAGCTTCAAGTATTGCAGCTTCTTTTTTACCTTCTGCAAGTGTGATTGCTGATTGTCTTTCACCTTCTGCTTGTAAAATTAAAGCTCTTTTATTTCTTTCTGCATTCATTTGTTTTTCCATTGCATCTCTTATATCTGCTGGTGGAGTAATATCTTTTATTTCAACTCTATCAATTTTACAACCCCATTGATCTGTTGCTTCATCTAATACCATTCTTAATTGATCATTGATAACATCACGTGAGCTAAATGTAGCATCTAAATCTAATTTACCAACTATATCACGAATTGTTGTTATTGCTAAATATTCAATACCTTTTTTTAGTGATTGAATTTCATATACAGCTTTTGCTGGATCTGTAATTTTATAGAATACAACTGTGTCAATTGTAATTGTTACATTATCTTTTGTAATAACTCCTTGTGGTGGAATATCCATAGTTTGTTGTTTTAAACTAACTACTGATCTTACATGATCTAAAAATGGGAAAATTATTGTAAGACCTGCATCAGCAACCTTATGAAATTTTCCTAATCTTTCTATAACATATACTTCTGATTGTTTAACAACTTTTATTGTTTTATATGCTATAATTAAAACTATAATAAGTAATATAATTAAAAATACTGCCATTATAAATCCTCCTTTTTATTTTTGTAGTTCAACTTTTTCTTTTACAGAAACTACAGCTTTAACGCCTTCAAGAGCTGTTACTGTAATTAATGTATCTTTTGGAATTTTTGTATTGTCAATTGTTTTAGCAGACCAGACTTCGCCACCAACCTTTACTTGACCTATTCCAGATATAGGGTCTATTTCTGTGGTTACTATTCCTTCTTTTCCAATTAGTGAATATATATTTGTATTTAATGTTTCTGAATTTTTTGTAAATTTCCTTATAAATGGTTTAGTACAGAATATTAATAGTATTGATGATATACAAAATACTCCGATTTGAATAGTTAAATTATCAGTGAATATGCTACATAAAGCAGCTATACCAGCACCAATACCAACCCAGAATATTAGAAAGTCAGTGGGGATTATCATTTCACAAATAATAAATATACCAGCCAAGATAATCCAAATTTGCCACATATAAATTACCTCCTTTATTCTACTAATACAACTATATTATACTATATTTATTTAAGAAAATAAAGGAAAATTTTTATATTTATAATACCTAATTTTTAGGTGTAACATTTATGGTTTGATTATGAGTATAAATAACAAATCCGGGTTTACTTCCAGATGGCTTTTTTACATATTTTATATATGTGTAGTCAACAGGAACATTTGATGAAAGTCTGGCCTTACTATAATATGCTGCTATTTGTGCACATCTAATAAGTATATCAATAGATGGAGTTTCTCCTTTTGTTATTAATATTGCATGACTACCATGAATATCTTTTGTGTGAAACCAAATATCATTTGATTTTGCAAGTTTTGTAGTTAAATAATCGTTTTGAATATTATTTTTTCCAACTAATAATGTAAAATTTTCAACTTTAAATTCTATTGGTGTGTATGTTTTATCGATTTTTTTATTTTTATTTTTTTGTTTAGTAATTTTGGCATTAGATTTAGTGCGAATTTTTTCAAATAAATAATTGTCGGATATTTCTGAATATATTTCATCTATATCTTGTACTGTTTGGCAAGTGTCAATTTCATATATAATGCTTTCTAGATAGTCAAGTTCAGATTGAGTTTCTTTTTTTTGATCAGTAATAACTAATAAAGTGTTTTTTAATTTATTATATTTTTTATAGTAGTTTTTTGCATTATATGATGGTGTTTTATTTTTATCTACTGGAATTTCTATTATTGAATTATTATTATAATAATTTGGAACAGAAATACTATTTTCAGTAAAAGATGGATATTTATATAAATTAGCTGTTATTAATTCACCATATAATTTGTATAAGTCCATATTTTTGCAATCTTCAGATTTTTGGTTTATATTATATAATTTCTTTTTTATCTTTGATAATGTTGATAATACAAGTTTTAAAACATTATTTCTATATGTTGTAAATAGTAAATTATTTTCTTTTTCAGTATAAAAATCATCTATAAAAAAGTTAGATTGTAAATTATTTTCGGTATTTGAAATATTAATTGTAAAATCATTTTTAAATGGTATAATACTAACTTCATTTGTTTCGATTTTTGACAGTATTTCACATAAATATTTATATATGATTTTTAAATTAGGAGAATTTATAGTATTATCTATATTGTTTTGCGTTATAATATTTTGAACGAATAATTTACTTATTCCTATAAATTTACTTGAAATTCCAACATCTAGTGTTTGTGAATTTGATAGTATTTTATAGAATTCATCAAATGTTTTTATTGAAAGAAAATCAATTTTATTATTTTTAGGAATATTATATGGCCTTGCAGGTAAAATATCTCTTGTTGAATTTTCTTCTGTTGATAAATGGCGCAAACTATCTATTATTATACCATTTGAGTTTGTTAGTATAATATTGCTATGTTTTCCCATTAGCTCTACAATCAATTGCTTTTTTACAAGATCATTTAATTCATTATAACATTCAAAATCTATATATATAATTCTTTCTAGTCCAATTGTGTATATATTGGTTATTTTTCCACCAATTAAATGTTTTCGTAGTAACATGCAAAATCCCAAAGCATTTAATGGATTGGATTTTGCATGTGTTGTTAAATTAGCTCTATACGAATCTGATGATATGGAGAGATTTAAACAATAGTTTATACTATGTGAATAAATCCCAAGTAAAATTTCATTTTTATTTGGTTCGTAAATTTTATTTATTTTTCCGCCTATTAATACATTTTTAAGCTCTGAAACTATATGTTTTGTAACAATTCCATCATAAGCCATAATATAAGTCCCTTCTAATTACTATTTTGAGTAATATTTCTTATTTGTTACTGTTTGAAATTTGTAAAATATTTTAATAATAAAAAATTAAACAGTAACTATTATTTTGTGCATTATATTACATTTTCATGAAAAAATATAGTGAAAAGTCTTTATTTTATATATTTATTTAAAAAATAGTATATAAATTCCACTCTTGGAGAAAATATGTGAAAACGTATTTATAAGGAGTGGAATTTTTTGAAAGATAAATATAGAGTTTTAAATGTTGGAGGTGCTATTTTAGATAATTATCAGTTAGAAAATTATCTTGAAAAACTTGCAGCAGATCAAATTTTAAAATCAAAATCAGATAAACAAACTTATCCAATTCCAAGGGTAAAGGATAATTTGAAGTTTATATATTTTGTATATAATTGTTTAAATGAAGATATAAAAAATAATATTCCAATTCATCCAGCAGGAGAGTGGATTTTGGATAATTTTTATATAATTGATAAAAATGCAAAAGTTATTATAAAAGATTTAACATTGAAAAAGTATAAAAATTTACCAGGCATTGGAAATGGTCAAAATATTGGTTTTGCAAGAGTTTATGTTTTAGCAAAAGAAATAATTTCATATACAGATGGAAAGCTTGATAGCGAAAGTTTGGAAAAGTATTTAAAAGCATATCAAAACAAGAAAACTTTAAATATGGAGGAGCTCTGGAGTGTTAATGTTTTTCTACAAATTGCTTTAATAGAAAAAGTAAGAGGAATTTGTGAAAAAATATATTTATCTCAAATGCAAAAAAGAAAAGTTGAAAATATTGTATATAGACTGGTTGATTTTTCAAATAAAGAAGTAAAAGTATCAAATTCATATAAAGTTGTAACTGAAGAAAATGTTGAATCAAAATATCCATTTATTGAATATATGTCATACAGACTAAAGCAATATGGAAAAAGAGCCTATAGTTATATAGAAATATTAGAAAATCAAGTTGAAAAAATGGGAAGTAATATAACAGATTGCATAAATAGAGAACATTTTGATATAGCTGCTAAAAAGTTATCTATGGGAAATTCAATTATGACTATTAATGCTTTAAACAGAATGAATTTTACAGATATTTTTAATAGTATAAATGGTGTAGAAGAAGTTTTGAAATGTGATCCTTGTGGCGTTTATAAAAACATGGATTATAAAACAAAGGAGTATTATAGAAATTGTATAGAAAGAATATCTAGAAGAACAAAAATATCAGAGCTATATATTGCTAAAATGTGTTTAGAATTGGCTAAAAATGGTGCTAACAAAAATGGTATTGAAAGTAAAAGTTCACATGTAGGATATTATTTAATTTCAAATGGAAAAGATGAATTAATTTCTAAATTATTAAACAAAAACGTTAAAAGTAAATCTTTTATAAAAAAGGCTGAAATTTATATTAATACTGTATCTATATTTGCGATAGTGTTATCTTGCATAATTGGATTATATATAAATTTGAAATATTCAACATTTAGTGTAGCTCTATGTGTATTTATATTTTTTATTATACCAATTAAGTCTATATTAATAAAAATAATTCAATATATTTCTGGTAAAATTGTAAAACCAAAATTAATTCCTAAAATGGATTATTCATCAGGAATACCTGATGAATATGCTACTATGGTCGTAATTCCTACTATTATAAAAAATAAAGAAAAAGTGCAGGAAATTATGAGAAAATTAGAGGTTTTTTATAATGCAAATAAAAGTGAAAATTTGTACTTTACACTTTTAGGAGATTGTAGTTCCTCAAAAAATGAAAAAGAAGATTTTGATGATGTTGTTATTGAAACAGGTATTAATGAATGTAAAATTTTAAATGAAAAATATAAAAACAATGATTACAAAATATTCAATTTTATATATAGAAAAAGATCATGGAATAAAGGAGAAAATTGTTATTTAGGTTGGGAAAGAAAAAGAGGTTTATTAAGTCAATTCAACGATTATATGCTAGGTAAGCAAGTTGAGCATTTTAAAGCAAATACTTTTGAAAAAATACCAAATATTAAATATATTATTACATTAGATGCTGATACAAACTTGGTTTTAAATACAGGTCTTGAATTAGTTGGAGCTATGGCACATATTTTGAATAGACCAGTTTTAAATAAAGAGCGAAATTTAGTTGTTGATGGATATGGATTAATGCAACCACGAGTCGGAATTAATTTATTGGAAACAAGAAAAAGTATTTTTACAAAAATATTTTCTGGACTTGGAGGAACAGATTCATATACAAATGCAATTTCAGACTTTTATCAAGATAATTTTGAGGAAGGTATTTTTACAGGAAAGGGAATTTATGATTTAAAAGTATTTTCTGAAGTTCTTAATGGAGAAATACCAGAAAATACCGTATTGAGTCACGATTTATTGGAGGGCTCATATGTTAGATGTGGTTTAGTATCAGATATAATGCTCATGGATGGATACCCAACAACATATAATGCATTTAAAACAAGATCACATAGATGGATAAGAGGAGATTATCAAATATTAGGTTGGATTTTTAAAAATAGATTAAATGTATTATCAAAATATAAAATATTAGATAATATAAATAGAAGTTTATCAGAGCCATGTGTTTTAATATTATTATTTTTAAATTTATTTGTAAAAAGCAATTTAATAGTCATAATTTCTATTATTTCTGTAATCATGCCATATATTTTAGATTTTATTAATAAAATTATATATAAAAAGGATGGAGAATTTCATCAGAAAAAATATTCAAAAGAGATTCCAAGTATTGCATTAATATTGCTAAAAATTCTAATTGATATATCATTAATTCCAGATAAAGCATATGTATCAGTTAATGCTGGAATTAAGTCACTATATAGAATGTGTAAATCTAAAAAACATTTATTAGAATGGACAACAGCTGAAGAGGCTGAACGAAATTCAAAAAGAGGTGTAATTCCATATTATATTAATATGTTGCCAAATATTATTTTTGGTGGATTGTTATTAGTAGGTGGAATATATATTAAAAGTTATATATATATGATTATTGCAATCATGTGGCTTATTTCACCAGTATTTATGAACTTTATTAGTATTCCAATTACAGAAAAGAAAAAAATTAGCGAAATTAATGATGATGATAAGAATTTTATTATGGATATTGGACTTAGAACCTGGACATTTTTTAAAGAAAATATAAATGAAAGTAGCAATTATTTACCACCAGATAACTATCAGGAAAATAGAAGAGAAAAAATAGTTTATAGAACATCTCCTACTAATATAGGATTGGCACTATTAAGTGTAGTTGCTAGTTATGATTTAGGTTTTGAGGGAAAAGAAAATACAGTTAGCTTGATTGAAAAAATGATTAATTCAATAATGAGATTACCAAAATGGAATGGTCATTTATATAATTGGTATGAATTAAAAACATTATCACCACTTATACCAAGATATGTTTCTTCTGTTGATAGTGGAAATTTTGTGGGTTATTTATATGTATTAAAACAATTTTTAGTAAATGAAGATGATGGATCTGAACAGTTTAAATATTTAATTAATTCTGTTATTGAATTAATTAATAATACAGATTTTTCAGTTTTATTTGATTATAAAAATGGTTTATTTTCAATAGGGTATAATGTTGAAGAAAATAAGCTTACAGATTCATATTATGACTTATTAGCTTCAGAAGCAAGACAGACAAGTTTTGTAGCAATTGCTAAAAAGGATATTTCAGCAAAACATTGGAAGAATTTAAGTAGAACACTTACTGTTTTAAACAAATATAAAGGTTTAATTTCATGGTCTGGTACAGCATTTGAATATTTAATGCCTACAATTAATATTAAAAGATATCCAAATAGTTTATTAGATGAGTCTTGCAAATTCATGATAATGAGTCAAATGGAATATGCAAAAAAGTTGGGAATAACATGGGGAATTTCAGAGTCAGCATTTAATTTAAAAGATTTAAATGGAAATTACCAATATAAGGCATTTGGAATTCCTTGGTTAGGTTTAAAAAGAGGTTTGGCTGATGAAACAGTAGTTTCATCATATGGAACTGTTCTGGCAATTAATGATGTTCCAAAACAAGTTATAAATAATTTAAGAAGACTTGAAGAATGTGGAATGTATAATAAATATGGCTTTTATGAATCAATTGACTATACTCCTAATAGAGTAAAAAAAGGAAATAATTATGCAGTTGTAAAAACATATATGGCACATCATCAAGGATTAATTCTTTTATCAATTGATAATTTTATAAAGGATAATATTTTTCAAAAGAGATTTTTTGAAAATCCTGAAATTGAAGCAGTAGATATTTTACTACAAGAGCGCATGCCAGATAATTTAATTATTACAAAAGAGAAAAAGGAAAAAGTTGAGAAAATTAAATATGGTGAGTATAGCTATTATACAGAGCGAGTTTTTGACAAAAAAAGTGAAGATATTAAAGAATATAATATTATATCTAATAATGATTATATGATATTAATAGATAAAAATGGATATGGTTATAGTAAATATAAAAATAAAATTATAAATAGATATAAACAAACTGATAATGTAGATCAAGGAATTTTCTTTTTTATAAAAAATATTAAAACAAAAAAAATATGGTCAACATCAAATCTTGGTTATATAGATAAGTCTGATAATTATAAAGTAAGCTTTTTTCCAGATAAAAGCAAGTTTTCAAGAGCAGATGAAAATACTAAAACTACAATGTCAATATTTGTTACACCAGAAGAAGGCGTTGAAATTAGAAATGTTGAATTACAAAATATAGGTAATGAAAAAGAAATTTTAGAACTTTCAACTGTTTTTGAACCTGTTTTGTCTACAAAACAACAAGATGATGGTCATAAAGCATTTAATAATTTATTTATTTCATTTGAAATTGTAAATAACATTTTGATTGCCAAAAGAAAGGCAAGAAGTAATAGTGATAATGATTTGTATATGGGAGTAATGCTATATTCAGATAATTTTATTAATGATAATATTGAATTTGAATTAGATAAAAGAAATTTGTGTAATAGAACTGGTTTGGAGATACCATATTTAATAAAAGCATCTAAACCATTTACAAGTAAAATTATTAGTACAACTAGTCCAATTATATCAATTAGAAATTCAATAGAAGTTGATAAAAATGATAAAGCATTAGTTAGTTTAATAATTAGTGTTTCTGAAAATAAAGAAGATATTATTCAAAATATAGAAAAATATAAAAGTACAGAAAATATAAAAAGAGCAATTAATCTGTCAAGAGCACAAATGGAAGCAAAAATCCAGTATTTTGGAATGACTGGAAAAGATGTAGATTTATATCAAAGAATTTTATCACATATAGTATTTAAATCACAAAGTAAAAGTGAATTTTTAAAAGAAGATAAATTATATAAAACATCTGAATTGTGGAAGTTAGGGATATCTGGAGACATACCAATTTTGACAGTTTTTATAAGTGAAATTTCGGAAATAGAAATTTTAGAACAATTAGTAAAAGCATTTGAATTTTATATATTACAGAACTTTCCGATTGATTTAGTTATTGTTGATGAGGAAAAGGAGTCTTACGAAAATTATGTAAAAGAGGCTATTAATGATGTTGTATGGAATAGTAATGTTATTAATAAGAAATCTGAAGGTAAAATATTTATATTAGGCAATTTATCTGATAATGATAAAAAACTTTTAAAAGCTAGATCTAATTTATTTATTGATGCAAAATATGGAAAAATTGATTTACAACTAGATGATTATGATTATGAATATATGAAAAAATTAAAAAATATTAAATATCAAAACAAGGAAAATAAGACAAGAGATTTTATAATAGAAGATAATACTTCTGAAAATAAAATAGATATGAACGATCTTTTATTTTATAATGAATATGGTGGCTTTTCTGAAGATGGAAAAGAATATATTATAAATGTAAATAAAAATAAATTGTTGCCTTTAGCATGGAGTAATGTTATTGCAAATAAAAATTTTGGAACAGTTGTTACAGAAAATATGGGAGGTTATACTTGGTATAAGAATGCTAGATTAAATAGAGTTACTGCTTGGAATAATGATCAAGTTTTTGATATTTCTTCAGAAATAATTTATTATTATGAAGAAGAGAGCTCAAAAATATGGAATACAACACCGGCTCCTATAATTGATAATAATGAGTACTATATAAAATATGGAATAGGATATGCAAAATATATTCATTCTGTAAATAATATTAATCAGGAAATAGAGCTTTTTGTACCAAAAGATGATGCAGTAAAAGTGAATTTAATTCATTTAAAAAATAATTTACCTAAAAAGAGAAGAATAAAATTAGTGTATTATTTAAAACTCGTATTAGGTGAAGATGAAGAAAAAAGTAATGGATATTTGAAATTTAATTTTGAGCAAAATTGTAATTCTATAATTATAAGAAATTGGACAAATGAAGAGTTTAATAATTGTTATTTTGTTGCATCAAGTGAAAATATAAAATCATATACAGCTAATAAAGAAGAATTTTTTGGAAACGGAAATTTAGTAAATCCAGATGGTGTAAAGATAGAAAGTTTTTCAAATACAGGTTCAGATGCAATTTTAGCAGTAAATATTGATGTAGAGCTTGAAGCTTTAGGCTACAAAGATATATCATTAATTTTAGGTGCTGCTGATAAAAATGTTGATTGCCAAAACATGGCATATAAGTATAGTAAGCTAGATAATTGTATTCATGAATATGATTTAGTAAGAAAATATTGGGTAGATTTATTAAATAAAGTTGTTATAAAAACACCAAATAAATCATTAGATATTTTAATGAATGGTTGGCTAATATATCAAGTATTATGCTCTAGATTAAATGGAAGAACAGGATATTACCAATCAGGCGGAGCATTTGGATTTAGGGACCAATTACAAGATTCTATGTGTTTAAAATATATGAATCCTAATATAACGAAATCTCAAATTATTAAACATAGTAAACATCAATTTTTAGAAGGTGATGTAGAACATTGGTGGCATGAAGATACCACAAAAGGTATTAGAACAAGATTTTCTGATGATTTATTATGGTTACCATATGTAGTACTAGATTATATTAAATTCACATCAGATTATTCAATTTTAAATGAAGAAACTAATTATTTGCAAGGAGAGCTACTACCTGAAGGATGTGATGAAAGATATGACTTATATGAAGAATCTGATGTAAAAGAAGATATATATTCTCATTGTATTAAAGCAATAAATAGAGCTTGCAATTTTGGAGAACATGGAATTCCAAAAATTGGATCTGGCGATTGGAATGATGGATATAGTACAGTTGGAAATAAGGGAAAAGGAGAAAGCGTGTGGTTAGGATTTTTCCTATACGATATTTTAGTTAAATTTAGCAAAATTTGTGAATATAAAAATGATTTAGATTTAAAAGAGCAATATTTAAATACTGCTGAAAAATTGAAAAAATCTTTAAATACAAATGCTTGGGATGGTAGATGGTTTAAAAGAGCTTTTTGTGATGATGGCAATGTATTAGGAACTATTCATAATCAAGAATGTAAAATTGATAGTATAGCACAAAGTTGGTCTATAATTTCTAATGCAGGAGATAATGATAAAAAATATATAGCAATAGAAAGTTTAGAAAATCATTTAGTAGACAGAAATAATGGGATAATTAAATTATTAGATCCACCTTTTAACAATGGAAACCTAGAGCCAGGATATATAAAATCATATTTGCCAGGAACCAGAGAAAATGGTGGACAATACACACATGCAGCAATATGGGCAATAATTGCAGAATCATTATTAGGATTTGGAGACAAAGCAGTAGAATTATCAAATATGATAAATCCAATAGAGCACTCAAAAACAAGAGAACTTGCCAATAAGTATAAAGTAGAGCCATATGTAATTGCAGCAGATATATATGGAGCAAATAATCTAGCTGGAAATGGTGGATGGACTTGGTATACAGGGTCAGCAAGTTGGTATTATATATGTATATTGACTAATATATTAGGTTTAAAAATAGAAAATGGATTCTTAAAAATAGAGCCATCAATATCAAAAGAATGGACTGAATATGAAATAAGATATAAATATGGAGAAAGTATATATCATATAAAAGTAAAAAATAAAAATAAAAAAAGTACTGGAGTAAATAAATTTTATTTTAATGGTAATGAATTAGAGGAAAAACAAGTAAAATTAGTTGATGATGGATCAATTAATGATATAGAAGTAGAGCTATAATTTCTAGATAAATAATAATTTAACTTTAAAAAAAGTATTAAAAAACTTGTATTAACTATTTTCTTATGATATAAATATTAATAGATTAGTATTAGAAGTAAGGAGGGCTTTCATTGGAAAATATAAATGAAGAGGAAAATAATGACATAATAAAAGAAAAAATTATAAAAGAGCGAAATAAAACTGTTCTTGTTGTTGATGATGAAAAGCCAATTGTTGATATATTAGTATATAATCTTAAGAAAGAAGGATATAATACTCTAGAAGCAAGTGATGGAGAAGAAGCAATTAGAATTGTTAGTGAAAAAAAACCAGATTTAGTTTTATTAGATATAATGCTTCCAAAAATGGATGGATTAACAGTATGTAAACGCATAAGACATAATTATAATATTCCAATAATTATGTTATCTGCTAAAGATGAGGAAATAGACAAAATATTAGGATTAGAGCTTGGAGCAGATGATTATATAACAAAACCATTTAGCGTTAGAGAGCTTATAGCAAGAGTTAAAGCAAATTTAAGAAAGAATGATGTAGAATATAATAAATCTGGATTGGAAGAGAAAAAAGAAGAAGAGAATGTTCCAAATGAAATATCTGTTGGCGATTTATTTTTAGACCTTGATAAATTTGAGGTTAAAGTAAGAGGAAAAGTAATAGATTTAACATTAAGAGAGTTTGAGGTGTTAAAATATTTAGCACAACAACCAGGTCAAGTAGTTACAAGAGAAACTTTATTAGAAAAAGTTTGGGGATATGAGTATTATGGTGATATAAGAACTGTGGATGTTACTGTAAGAAGAATAAGAGAAAAAATAGAGCTTGATACATCTACTCCAAAAATATTAATAACAAAAAGAAGTGTAGGTTATTATATTGCTTCAAAGTAAAATACAAGGTGCTTGCGCACCTTGTATTTTATATAATAGGAAATTATATAAAAAGGCTTTGCCAAACATTGCACACAAAATTACTGCGTAATTTGGGCGCAAGAACAATAATTTATATAGGATGGTTTACTTATGAAAAATAATAAATTAAAAATGATTTTATTAATTATAATTACAGGTTTAGTATTATTATCAGGTATTGGGATTGTAGAGCTAAAGTCATTAACTAGATTACAAAATGCTGCTCAAACAATTGAAATGATTAATCAAATAAAAAATGAAATATCAGTTTTAAGAATAACTTTAGGTATATCAATAGTTGTGTTAATTATTGCATCAATATTTATTGTAAAAACAATATCAAAAATGATTACAAAACCATTTTGTGATATTATTGATAGCTCTGATAATTTTAAAAAGTCTAATAAAAATGAAATAAAATATTTAGATGAAGGAAAGAAAAATTCAGAAGAAAATATAGCAAAAACAATAAATTCAATGACAGAGGAACTACAAAAAAATTTAAATCAAGTAAGCAAACAAAAAAATCAAATTGAAGCAATATTATTACATATTACAGATGGAATAATTTCATTTGATTTAGAAGGAAATGTAACATATATAAATCCAGCTGCTGTTGAATTTTTTGACTTAAGTACAGATGATAATACATTTGAAAAAATATTTAAAAAAATAGATATAGATGTAAATTTAGAAAAAATTGTATATTTAGATAATCTTACATCTTCAGAGCAAAAGGTATTTTTTAATGAAAAGTATATAAATATATTTTTTGCACCATTTAAGGATTCAAAAAAGAGACCAAATGGAGTAATAATTTTATTACAAGATATAACAGAGCATGTGAAATTAGATAATATGAGAAAAGAATTTGTGGCAGATGTATCACACGAATTGAAAACACCAATAACATCAATTATTGGATATGCTGATACTTTGTTAGAAGGTGAATATGATAAAGAAACTCAAGTTCAATTTTTAAATGTAATTTCATCAGAATCAAGGCGTATGGCTAAGTTAGTTACTGATCTTTTAACTTTATCAAGATATGACAATAATAAAAATAAAACCGAAATTGCAGAAATAGATTTAGGAGATTTAACAAAAAAGTGTTTAGAAAATCTAAAACTAGAAGTTGAAAAGAAAAACCATAAAGTAGAATGTTTTGTTACAGCTGATGTACCACTTGTTAAGGCTGATAAGTACGGAATAGAGCGAGTAATAATAAATATTTTGACTAATAGCATTAAATATACACCTCAAAATGGAAATATAAAAATATATGTTGGATTTGTATATAATGATGCATATATAAAAGTAATAGATAATGGAATAGGAATTCCAGAAGAAGATTTGCCACGAATATTTGAAAGATTTTATAGAGTAGACAAGGCTAGAACAAGGGAGCTTGGAGGTACAGGTTTAGGTCTTGCAATTGCAAAAGAAATAATAGAGCAAAACCATGGTAGTATAGATATTAAAAGTCAATTTGGAAAAGGAACAGAAGTTGTACTTAGAATTCCTGCAAAAAACAGAGAAATTATTGAAAATAAGGAAGAAGTATAATATAATACAAAAAACGAAGAACTATTTTAATTTTATAGGAGAATACTAATGAAAAAAATAATAGAGAATATAGGGGGCTGGTTATTAAGTATAAGTATAGCATTTCTCATTGTATTTTTTCTAAAAACATTTATAGGAATGCCAACAACAGTAAAAGGGAAATCAATGATTCCCTCTTTTTTTCCTAATGAAAAGTTGTTATTAAGTACATGGTCTGCTAATTTTAATAAAGTTCCTGAAAGAGGAACAATAATTACATTTGAAGCTCCAAGTGTTGATGTTATTACAAATGCAGATTTATCAAATCCAGTGGCAATTTATAATAATGATAAAAAAAATATAGTAGAACAGGTATTATATTATGGATTAGGAATAACAAAAACTAGTTATATAAAAAGGGTTATAGGTATTCCAGGAGACCATATAGAAATAAAAGATGGAATGGTCTACGTAAATGGAAAAGCCACAGATGAAAAGTACATAAGAGGGGCTATGAATACAGATATGTCTTTAGGAGGAGAGTTTGATGATATAATAGTTCCACCTGGATATATATATGTATTAGGTGATAACAGAACAGCATCTTCAGATTCTAGAAGATTTGGTTGTATACCAGTAACTAAAATAGAAGGAAAAGTTGTATGCAAATGGTGGCCAATAAAGAGTTTTAAAATTATTTAATGGGGGTTATAAATTGATTTTCGATAATCTAGTTGGAAATAATAATATAAAAGAAATTTTAAAAGAGAGTTTAAAAAATAATAATGTAGTACATAGTTATCTTTTTTATGGAGAAGAAGGAATCGGAAAAAAAGAATTTGCCATTCAATTTTCTAAAGGTTTGTTATGTATGAGTGAAGAAAATAAACCATGTAATATATGTAAATCATGCATTGAATTTGATTCTGATAATAATCCAGATTTTTTCATAATAGAGCCAGATGGAAATTCAATTAAAATAAATCAGATTAGATTATTTCAAAAGAGCATTTTAGAAAAACCAATAAATAGTAGAAGAAAAATTTATATTATAAATGATGCTGATAAAATGACAGTTGAAGCACAAAATTGTTTATTAAAAACATTAGAAGAGCCACAAGAATTTATTGTAATTATACTAATAGCAGCAGATGAAAATAAATTATTAAATACAGTAAAATCTAGATGTACAAAAATATTTTTTCAAAAATTAAAAAATGATGAAGTTTTAAGTTATATACAAGGAAAAAATTGTGATGTACATTTTGATGAAAATATGTTAGAATTGTGTGAAGGCAGTATAGGAAAAGCATTAAATATATTAAATCAAAAAGCTGAAATAGAAAAATTAAAAATGATTGTTGAGCAAATGGATATTATGAATGAACTCGAATTATTAAATTGCAATGAGTTTTTTTATGAAAATAAAGATACTATAAATTTTTTACTAGATTATATGTATATATTGTTTTTTAAAAAATTAAAGTTAAACCATGATAAAAAATACATTAATGCAATGGAAGAGGTTCAAAGAGCAAAACAAAAATTAGCAAACTGCAATAATTTTGACATGACAATAGATAATATGCTTATAAAAATATGGGGGGAATTTTAATGAAAAAAATCGTTGGAGTTAGATTTAAAAAGCCAGGTAAGATATATTTTTTTGATCCTCAAGATTTTGAAATAAATAAAAATGACAATGTAATTGTAGAAACTGCAATGGGTGAGGAAATGGGTTATGTTGTTGTTGCAAAACGAGAAATAGAGGAATCAAAATTAACTACACCATTAAAAAAAGTAGTAAGAATTGCTTCAAAAGAGGATATGGAATCTTTAAAAAAGTTTAAAAGCAAAGAGCCAGAAGCATTAAAAATTTGTAAAGATAAAATAAAAAAATATAAATTAGATATGAATTTAATAGATGTGGAATATAAATTTGATGGAAGTAAAATTTTATTTTACTTTACAGCAGATGGAAGAATTGATTTTAGAGAGCTGGTTAAAGATTTAGCAAGTGTATTTAAAACTAGAATAGAGCTAAGACAAATTGGAGTTAGAGATGAAGTAAAACGAATTGGAGGAAATGGAGTTTGTGGAAGAGAGCTATGTTGTTGTTCATTTTTGGATAATTTTGAAACAGTTTCAATTAAAATGGCAAAGGAGCAGAATATAGCATTAAATCCATCAAAAATTTCTGGAAACTGTGGTAGACTTATGTGTTGTTTGAAATATGAACAAGATGTATATACCGAAAAGTTAGGAAGATTGCCTAAAGTAGGTGCAATCGTAAAAACACCATCTGGTGAAGGTGTTGTTGAAGGAGTAGAAATACTTAAAGAAGTTGTTAAAGTAAAAATAAAAGAGGGCGAAGATTATTGCTATAAAAAATTTGATATAAAAGATATTAAAGTAATAAAAGACTCAAAACATAATGTAATTGATGAAGAAGAAAAACAAAACTTTAAAGAGCTTCAAGAGCTAGAAAAATTAGAAAAATTGGACCAGAGAAATAAGAGCGATGATGAAATATAAATTCATTAATAAAATTTGAAAGGTGGTGAACTAAATGGCTTATAAAATAACTGATAAGTGTATATCATGTGGAGCATGTGCAGCACAATGCCCAATGGAATGTATTGCACAAGGTGATGATAAATATGTTATAGATCCAGAACAATGTATATCATGTGGAACTTGCGCTGGAGTTTGCCCAGTCGGAGCGCCAGAGGAAGAATAAATAATAAAAACAGAGCTATGAAAATTCAAAATTTCGTAGCTCTGTTTTTATGAGATTAGTCATGTCTTTATCATTGTTATATCATAGTATAAGTTGAAATTATCTTCCTTTTATTATATAATTGCAATAATAGTTGATAATTACAAAATATTAATATAGATATAAGTTTATTATTTGAAAGGAGGACAAAAAACATATGGTATTAAAGAATAAACTGGGAATAGATAATCAAGCAGAGCTTGCAAAAGAGGAAGAGCGAATAACAAAAATTAAAGCCATTAAATTATTTAAAACAGGAAAATTAAATTCATTTGAAGTTGGAACATTTGCAGGATTAGCAAAAATTCATAAGTATTTATTTGAAGAAGTTTATGAATTTGCAGGAAAAATTAGAAAAGAAAATATTTCAAAAAATAATTTTAGATTTGCATCAGCTATGTATTTAGAGGCAGCATTAAAACAGATTGATAAAATGCCACAATCAAGTTTTGATGAAATTATAGAAAAGTATATTGAAATGAATATAGCCCATCCATTTAGAGAAGGAAATGGAAGAAGTACAAGAATTTGGTTAGATATG
>CAKPKU010000030.1 GCA_934167365.1 uncultured Clostridia bacterium | reverse complement strand
GGAGATATGAATGATATTTTTCAAAAACTTAATACAATTTTAGAAGATGAAAATATGTCTGATAATTTGAAAAATATTATAAGTAATTTTTCTTCATCAAATGAATCTTCCAATAATTCAGATAGTGAACAAAGTCAAAATCGCTCTAATTCTCAAAAAAGTTCAGATGGTTTTGGCGATTTTGATATAAATACAATTTTAAAAATAAAAAGTATTATGGACTCATTTAAAGATGATTCTAACGATCCTAGATCAAATCTTTTACTATCTTTAAAACCATATTTAGCAGATAATAAAAAAGAAAAAATTGACCAATATGTAAAATTTTTAAAACTCGCAAAAATATTTGAAAAAATAAATCCTCTTGGTGGTGATAATACAAAAAATGAATAATTATTTTAATCCATTTTATAGACCTGTATTTCCATATCAAAAACCTTATTATCATCAACCTAATTTAAATATACAATCTAATTCAAACACAGAAAAAGAGCTGATACAAGAGCCCAAAAAAGAAAAATCACCAGAGCATAACAATAATGATTTTATAATTAATATATTTGGACTTCAACTTCACTCTGATGATATATTAATTTTACTATTAATTTTTTTCTTATATAAAGAAAATATTGATGACAAACTTCTTTTTATTGCTTTATTTTCTTTATTATTTTAAAAGCCGAAAATGAATAAGTAATTATTCTCATCTTCGGCTTTTATATATCAAAATTTTTAATTTTTTATTGTGTAGCGACTTCATCTTCAAAAAAATATGCTTCAAAAATATCTTTTGCAACCTGAGCTGCATATGCTCCATGTGCTCCATTTTCTATTATTGTTACAACTGCAATTTCTGGATCATCAAATGGTGCAAATCCAACAAACCATGCATGTGTTTTATTTCCTGCTTGGGCAGATCCTGTTTTTCCTCCTACTTTAATATTAGAATCTTTAAATACAGAATATGCTGTTCCTCCTGATTCAGTTGTAACATTTTTCATTCCCTCTAAAACAGATGATACTGTCTCACTTTGAAATAATTGCTCTTCCATATTATTGTCCTCTGTTCCAAGAAGTCCATTTACATATGCATTTATTTCAGATCTTGGAATTTCGGTTTTATCTTCATTAATAACAGATTTTACAATGCTTACATCAATTTGGTGTCCACCATTAACTAAAATACTTATATATTTTGCCATTTGTAATGGTGTAACATTATTGTAACTTTGCCCTATTGCAGCAGATAGGGTTTCACCTAAATACCATTCTCTATTTTCTTCATTTGCCCTATCTCTACTTGCAATATTTCCAGCATTTTCACTTGGTAGCTCTATTCCTGTTTTTCTTCCTAAACCAAAATATGATGTATATTTTGATAAAGTATCAATTCCCATTCTATTTCCTAATTCATAAAAAAAGTAATTACAAGAATGTTGTATTGCTTGTGATACATCTAAAGCTCCATGTCCACTTTTATGTGAGGTGTAATACCAACAAACTGGTTTATGTGCATATGGATACACTCCTGTACAATTAATTCTTTCACTTGTAGTAACTGCCTTTGTTTCTAATCCTGCAACTGCTGTAATCATTTTGAAAGTTGAACCTGGTGCATATGCTCCACTTATTGCTCTATTATATAAAGCCTCGCTTTCTTTATATTCATTATATTTTTCTGTACTTATTCCATTAACAAATAATTGTGGTTCATAATCAGGATAACTTGCCAAAGCTAGAATTTCACCTGTTTTAGTATTCATTACCACAACAGCTCCAGATTTAGCATCACTTTTTTCTGCATATCCTCCATTTGCTATTTTTTCAATGTCATTTAACAAAGCCTTTTCTGCAACAGATTGTACATCTGCATCAATTGTTAATTGCACATCATTTCCTACAACAGGCTCTTCTGTAACATACTCTCCTGTTATATTACCATTAACATCCATGTCAATTTGTCTTGTTCCGTTTTTTCCTCTAAGATATTTTTCAAAAACATATTGAATTCCTGTTTTTCCAATTAAGTCATTTTCACTATATTCACTTCCTACTTTTTCAAGTTCACTTTTCGTTATTTTTCCACAATATCCTAAAACATGTGATGCAAGCGAACCATAGTTATATGTTACAACTGGTTTTGTAACAATATCTATACCTGAAAATAAACTATTTTCCTCACTAAATTTTAAAACAGATACTTTTGTTATATTACTTGCAATTTGAACAGGCTTTACATTACTATATCCGTTTTGTGTTATTTCATATCTTATTGCCATTATTTTTCTTGCTTCTTCATCATTATTTGAATCTATTTCATATTTTTTTTTGAGAAATTCAAAACATTCATCTGGAGTGGCATTTTCATTTACTCCAATATTTTTCTTCCACCTTTTTATAGAATCCTCACTATCTGTTGAAAAACTAATGGGATTTACTTGTAATATTAGGTTATCTTCATAAGAATCTCCATTTTCTTCAAGTACTTTAATTATATTTAAAATATTACTATTCAATTGTTTATTATCAGTTGTTGTTTTATATAACTGCAAATTATAGCCTGTACTAGTTGTAACAAGTTTTACACCATTTCTATCTAATATTTCTCCTCTGTCTGCATTAACAGTTGTTTCTCTTGTTAATCTAGCATTTGATTGAGATCTATATTCATCTCCATTAATAATTTGAAGATTAAATAGCTGAAGAATCAGAATAAAACCTATTACATATATTATAATTATTAATACATTATACCTTAAATTGATATTATTATCTTTCTGATTACCCAATTTTACTTCCTTTCTTTAAAAATACTTTGGTAACATTTTTTTATTTTTCATAACATCTTCTGTATATATTCCAAACTTATGTATTAATGGATAAAAAATTATTACTATAAATGCATTATATATTATTTCAATAACTAATATTTGTAAAAATGATAATATACTTAAGCTTGCAGATAATTTTACCATTTTATAAATATAACTTAAAATTTCATATATAATAGTAACAATACTTCCCATTAATACAATTGTTAACTTACTTTCTTTAGAAAACTTTTTTTCTATGTAATCTCCTGACCAGCCCATTAATCCCATTAAAATACAAGAAATTCCTATTGTTTGAGAAAATAAAAAATCAGTATATAAACCTATAATACTTCCTAAAATTGCCCCATTTTTTCCTCCCATAAAAATTCCTATAAATAAAACAAGTAAAATAAATAAATTAGGTTTAACTCCTGCTATTGTAAACCAACTGAAAAAATTTACTTGAAGAAAATAAATAACAAAATATATTACAATTATGCTTAATATAACTATCACTTTTTTCAATTGGTCTCCTCCTTTTTATTATTTAACTACTAAAATATTGTTTAAATTTTCAAAATCTACTGAAGGCTCTATATATACATATCTATTAGTCTTATTTTTAGTATTTACTATTTCTTTTACTTTACCAATAGTTATATTCTGTGGATAAATACCACCTATTCCTGATGTTATTATACTATCACCTTCATTAATTACCACATCATTATCTATATATGTTCCTTTAATTTGGTTATTTGAATCTAAAACTCCTCTTACAACAAGACTTTTATCAGTATTTAAAATTAATGCACTAATTGCACTAGCAGTATCTACAATAGTTTGAACCTTTGATGAATTGTCTTCCACTGAAATTATATGTCCAACTAAACCACCATCTGCAACAACAGTCATTCCAGTTTCTACACCATCATTTTTTCCTAAATTAATAACTATTGTTTTACTATAATTTGAAAAATCTTTTTGTATAACATATCCAGGAATTGTGTTATTATCTGGATATTTATCAGCTAATTTTACATATTTTTTTAAAGTCTCATTTTCGGCTTTAACAACTTCCATATTTTGATTATCTTTTTTTAGTTTTTCGTTTTCTTCTATAAGCTCTTCATTTTTCGACTTTAAATCTTCTATTGATGAAAAATAATCATCATTTTTAGATATTTTATTTTCCAAATAGGCAATTCCACTTTGTACAGACATAGTAATTTTGGTAAATGGATTTATTATATGACTCCAAAAGTCATTATTTAAATTTGTAATTATAACCAAAAATATTAATAATATTATTGTAATTACTATACCTATCTTTCCATTTTTGTTTTCTTTGTACATTCTGATCTCCTAAATCTATTTTCGTTTTCTAGAATTTATAAATACAGTTTTTAACTTATCAATATCATCTAAAGTTCTACCAGCACCCTTAACTACACAATCTAGTGGATCTTCTGCAACATATACTGGCATTCCTGTATAATCAACTAACAATTTATCTAAATTTTGTATTAGAGCTCCTCCACCTGCTAATATAATACCTTTTTCCATTATATCAGAAGATAGCTCTGGTGGTGTTTTTTCAAGTGTTATTTTTACTAAATCAACTATTTTTGATACAGATTCATTCATAGCACTTAATACTTGAGATGAATATACCTCTACTGTTTTTGGCAATCCTGTTGCATAATCTCTTCCTCTAATTTGCATAGACATATCAGACATTAATGGTTTAGCACATCCTATTGTTTTCTTTACTTCTTCAGCTGTTGTTTCTCCAATTGCTAAATTCATTTCTTTTTTTACATAATTTACAATATCCTCATCAAGCTCATCTCCAGCTATTCTTAAAGAATTGCTTACAACAATTCCCCCAAGTGAAATAACAGCTACTTCTGTTGTTCCTCCACCAATGTCAACTATTATATTTCCACTAGGTTCAGCAACATCCATATTAGCACCAATAGCTGCTGCCATTGGCTCTTCAATTAAATATACTTCTCTAGCTCCAGCTTGTAATACTGACTCTTGAACAGCCCTTTCTTCAACTTCTGTTATTCCAGATGGAACACCAACAACAACTCTAGGTCTATTAACATTATATTTTCTACATACTTTATGCAATATATTTTTTAACATTAATTGTGTTGCTGTAAAGTCTGCAATAACTCCATCTTTTAATGGTCTAACTGCTTTTATATCATCTGGAGTTCTTCCTAGCATTTCTTTTGCTTCAAATCCAGTAGACAATATTGCCCCTGTTTTTTTATCTATTGCTACAACTGAAGGCTCTTTTAATACTATTCCCTTTCCCTTCAATGTAACTAATATATTTGCAGTTCCCAAATCTATTCCAATATCTTTTGATACTAATTTAAATGGATTAAATTTAAACATTACTCATTCCTCTTTTCAAAAAAATACTTACATAATTTCCATCCCCAATAACTATATGATCTAATAGCTCTATTCCTAATAAATTTGATGCCTTTTCTAACCTTGTGGTTATTTCAAAATCAGCTAAACTTGGCTCTGGATCTCCGCTTGGATGATTATGTATTAAAATTATTTTTGGAGCTCCTATTTTTACTGCCTCTGCTAAAATTTCCTTTGGCTCTACAATAGCAGAGCTAGTCCCTCCAAATGATATATCTACTATTTTTAATATTATATTTTTAGTATTTAATAAAACTAATTTTACAAGCTCTCTTTTCTCATATTTCATTTCATCTATAAAAATTTTAGCTATATCTTTTGTATTTTTTATCTTAATTTTTGCGTAATCAACTGGTCTAGATATTCTTTTTGTTAATTCACATATTGCTTTCATTTGTATTGCTTTAACTTTACCAATTCCTTGTATTTCCTTAAATTCCTCCAAAGATATATCTTGTAAGTCTCTTAAATTATTGTTTATTTTATTCAACACTTTATTTGCTATATCAATGGCTGTAAAATCTTTTGTTCCATTTTTTATTATTATTGCCAATAACTCCGCATTTGATAACATTTTTTCTCCATAAAGTTCTAATTTTTCATATGGTCTTTCTGTTATTGGTAATTCTTTTATTTTTATTGTCATAAGGATCCTTTCTGTCCCCTTAATAACCCCTTATTAAACTTTTCTGTAAATAAATATAGCTAATATCATTCCTATTATGCTTGATATATTCAATTTTATCATCAATGAAAATGAAAATTTTATTATACTTAAATCAACTGATAATGGTTCACTCAACCCAAATTGTTGTCCATAAGCAAGCCACCATAAACCACTAGATCCTGAAGCAAAATCTCCAAGTAAACCTCCTATTACAATACCAGCTAATATAAAAACTATTAATATCCATGCACTTTTATCTTTTGTTGCCATATTTTATTCCTCCTAAATACTTCTTTTAAATCTTCCATATTATATCCTTTAATCTTCATTTTTTCAATATTAATTAATATTTTTGTACAAAAGATAAAAGATATAGAAAGTTTTACAATTCTATATCTTTATGTATAATTCACGTTATTTTATTTGTTATGCTTAAAACATGTAATTCATACACTTATTATAATTTAACAAATCTACCTATACATTCAAAAAAATAATTCCACATATTTTTCTTCTCAATTCTATTTGTAATATAAATATCTTTAGATTCAATAACTTCATCTTTTACCATAATTTTCATTTTTCCTATTATACAGTTTGATTCAACAGGTGCTTCTAACGTATATATTGAATTTATATCAATTTTTATATTATCTAAATCTACTTTTTTTACCACTATAACATCATTATCTAAATCATTATAATCTAAAACTATATTTTTATTTAAAGCTTTATTAATTTCTATTCTTCCTTTATTAATATTTGACCAACTTTTAAATTGTTGCTCAACTATATCTTTAACATTAACAGGTTGGTATTTGTCATATATATATTCAATTAAATTTATACTGTCTTTTGTTCTATCTTTTTTCGTATCTGCTTGAATAACAACTGTTATTATATTAAAACCATTTCTATTAATAGATGTTACTAAACATCTCCCTGCATTATTCGTAAATCCTGTTTTTACTCCATTAACGCCATTAACATTACCTAATAATTCATTAGTATTACATAAATCTTTTGGATAGCCATTAATATTAATGGTGTAATACTTAGTTGCTACAACACTAGCAATAACCTTATTTTTAAGAGCATAATCTGCAATTTTAGCAAGCTCATATGCCGTTGTATAGTGTTCAGGATTATCTAAACCATGAGGGGTAACAAAATGCGTATCTTTTAAATTTAATTCATTAGCCTTTGCATTCATAAGATCTGCAAACGATTCTAAATTACCTGATATATGTTCAGCAATTGCAACAGCTGCATCATTTCCAGATCTAAGCATAAGACCATATAGTAGATCTCTCATTGAAATCTTATCTCCTTTTTTTAGTCCTAATCTAGAGCCCCCTGTTCCTGCTGCTTTTGCCGATACTTCAATTACATCATCTAAATTTGAATTTTCAACAACAATTATAGCTGTCATTATTTTAGTTGTTGATGCCATAGCAGTTCTTTTGTTTTCAGATTTTCCCCATATTGTTCTTCCAGAAGCTCTGTCATATGCAACTGCAATTCTTGAATTTAATTTAGGCTCTTCAGTTGGTTGACTAGATGCTTCTAATATATCTATTAAATCTTCTTGGTTAAATTCATCTTCTATAATATCATCAGCATATACAACATTTATATTAATAAATAAAAGGATAATTATTGTAAAAATACATATTTTTTTTCTCACTTTTCATCACCTTTTAATTTATATGATTCACTTTTCTCAATTATTCAGAAAAACCTTCTCCCATAGCTTCTACGGCGTTTGTGACAACAAAAAATGCTTTTTTATCTATTTTTTTAATAATTTGTTTTATTTCTGCAATTTCTTTTCTTGATGCTACACAAAAAAGCATAACTTTTTCATTATTTGAGTACATTCCTTTAGAAAAAATACCAGTGCTTCCTCTTTTAACTTTTTCTCCTACAACCCTTGCTATTTCTTCATATTTGTCTGATATAACAAATAAAACTTTTGTAAAATATATTCCCTCAAAAAATATATCAATCATTTTTCCCATAAGATATATTGCAATTACTGAATATAATCCAATTTCAACTTTTCCAAAAAACACAACATTTAAAATTATTATTATAGTATCAGCAATTATTATTACTTTGCTACTTGAAATTTTGCTATTATATGCCCTTATTATATATGATAATAAATCAGTTCCTCCTGTCGAAGCAGCTGCTTTTAAAATTAAAGCTGTTCCAATTCCCATTATAATTCCACCATATATACATGCTAAAAATCTATCATTTGTTACAACATACATACCTTCTAGATAGTCAATAAACACTGATAATAGTGTCGCACCAACTATTGACTTAAAAAAAAGCATTTTATTAATCTTAAAAAAAGCAATTAAAAATAGAGGAACATTTAAAACCAACATAACTGTTCCAACTGGATAATTAAATAAATAATATATTACAGTCGATATACCTGAAAATCCACCTGTTGACAATTGATTTGGCAATAAAAAAAGTGCAGTTGATATTGCCATAAAAAATGTTCCTATAATTATGAGCAAAAATTCTTTTATTATTTTAATACCTTTTAATTCTTTCATAAAAATCACCTATATTTGCAATTATTTACAATTATAGGTGATTTTATTCAAATTATCATTTATCTTATTACTAAATTACATTATATAGTAAATTATCATTTACCTAATTATTAAGCTACTTTATATAGCAAATTATCATTTACCTTATTACACTATCTTATCTAACTAATTATTATCTATTCGCTTCTTTTATTACAATATTATATTTGTTATACAAACCATTTTATCAAAAAAGCTAGATATTATTATTTTTCTGAAAAATCTGGTTTAGATTTTGTTGATATAATTTTAAATTTTCCCACTTTAATTTTTTTGCTTTGTACAATATGTAATTTAATGTTGTATAGCTCTTCAAATTTTAAAATATTTGACTTTTTATGTCCTATTACATTATTTACATCTTTAGGATTTACCTTGATTTCAACTCCTCTTACTTTAGAATTAACTTTTTTTAATTTTCTTGCCATATTATCATACCATAAACTAGATTCAACCAATTGTCTAAACGCTGGATGATATGGACCTGCAACAACTTGGCTATTAGCATTATTTGGATCTGTTATTTCATTTGTATTTTGCAAGCCTATTCTTATAACTGTAATTTTATGCTTATTAAATAATTTTAATAACTCTTTTGAAGTTTCAACAGCCTGATCTACACTTAAAGGAACATATTCACCAGATTTATATTGTCTCTCCAATTCAGTTCCTTGTATTACAAGTACTGGATAAATACGTATTATTTTAGGTTTTAATTTTATCAAATCCTTTGCTGTTTGTATTTCATCTTTTCTTGTACTTTCTGGCAAGCCTACCATCATTTGATGTCCTAATACAAAACCGCTTTTTCTAATAAGTTTTGATGCTTTTATAACATCTTCAAATGTATGGCCTCTTCTGCTTTTACTTAAAATGTAATTATTGGTTGATTGTACTCCCAGCTCTATTGTTTTTACTCCAAAGCTTTTTAATCTTTTTAATATCTCCTTATCAATATAATCTGGTCTTGTTGATACTCGTATACTATTTACTTTATTATTTTTTATATATTCAAAAGCTACAGATAATAGCTCTTCTTGTTTTTTTGCCTCAATTCCAGTAAAACTTCCTCCAAAAAAAGCTACTTCAACATACCTATCATTACTATCAAAATTTTTCAAATAATACTCTATTGTTTCCTTAACATCATGAGCAGTTACCATTTTAGTTTGTCCACTTATCTTTTTCTGATTACAAAAAGTACAATCATTAGGACATCCTAAATGTGGTACAAATATAGGAATAATATACTCCTTTTTCATATAAAAATTCATTCCTTTCCCACTTTTCTTAAAGGTATATAAGAACAATAGTGGGCTAAGAGCCCACGTTAAATTGTTCGCGCGCCAAAATTACGCAGTAATTTTGTGTGCAATGTTTTGGCAAAGCCTTTTATATAATAAGAAATTGCTTTCTTTAAAATATCTAACAAATTAAATTTATTACTAAATCAATCTATACCTATATATAGAACTTTCCTATTATATAAAGAAAGACTTATAGGTCTTTTCAAATTATACCTTTAGATTACTACATATTTTGTAATGCTTTTTTAGCTGCTTCCATTTCTGCCATTTTTTTATTTTTTCCTATTCCTTCTGCTAAAACCTTTCCATTACATAAAACTTCTGCTACAAAGTTTTTATCATGGTCTGGTCCATATTCTTTAACTATAATATATTTTATATCCACAGATCCATGTACTTGCAATTTTTCCTGTAATACTGTTTTATAATCTTTCATGCCTACATGCGTAGTAGCTATTTTTATTTCATCTTTCAAATTTTCAACAATAAACTGTTCTGCTGCTTCTAATCCTGAATCAAAATATATAGCAGCAATTACAGCTTCTACACTATCAGCTAATATTGCTGGTCTTACATTTTTTTCATTTAATCTTTGACTTTTTCCCAAATATAAGAAATCACTAAAATTATGTTTGTTAGCTATTTTAAATAAGCTGTTTTCACAAACTACATCTGCTCTAACTTTAGTCATTTCTCCTTCCTTAAGTTTGCTATAATTATTATAAATATATTTACTTGAAATAAACTCTAAAATACTGTCACCTAAAAATTCTAATTTTTCATTACTTGCAACTTTATTTTCATATGCATATGATGTATGTGTTAATGCGTTTTTTAGTAATTCTTTATTTTTAAATACATATCCTATACTTTTTTCTAATTCACTAAATTCCACTTTTATCTCCTTAATATCTAATAATATTTATACTAGAGCCATAATTTTAACATTATACTATTATGCTTTTATATAATAGGAAAACTTTATTGTACTATTTACAATACGTAAATGTTAAGACAATTTATCTTCAAATATTAAGCTTTCCTATTATGTAAAAATATTACTAAAATTATTATTATAACTAGTATATGTAAACCTTTACGACTTTAAAAAAAGAAAGGATTAAACCTTTCATTTTATTATTGTTCAACATGTTCCTTGATGTAATCTACAACATCTCCAACTGTTACGATTTTTTCTGCATCAGCATCTGGTATTTCTGTATCAAATTCTTCTTCTAAAGCCATTATTAATTCAACTATATCTAAAGAATCTGCTCCTAAATCATCTATGAAAGATGCTTCCATTTTTACTGCTTCTGCATTAGCTCCTAATTGCTCAATAATTATTCCTTTTACCTTTTCAAATAATTCGTTATCTGAACCCATTGTTAAGTTCACCTCCTCTCAAATTTTCTTCCTATGGTTATTACAATAATATATGTATTTAAAAATGTCAAGATTTTTTTCACATTTATTTTAATATCTTCTATTCAACTACTATGTAGCTTATGCTGTACTATTTATACACATATATTATACAAAATTCCAGTTTATTATTCCTTTAATTATCTCTTAAACTTCTTCTTTAGAAGGTGTTTGCTCTACATCACTTTTATCTAAATTTTTATATTCACCAATTATATTATCAACTGTTTTATCTTTTACAAACTTTTCTGCTTGCTTTAAAGTATATTCAAATAATTTTGCATCACTACTTCCATGTGCCTTTATTACAGGTTGTTTTACTCCTAAAAATAAAGCTCCACCATACTCTTTATAATCCATAGATTTTGCAAATCTTTTTATTATTGGTAATGCTGGCAATAATGATAGTTTTGAAAGAATTCCTCTATTTGATTCTTTCTTTAAGTTGTTCTTTACCATTTTTCCAACACCTTCAGTTGTTTTTAAGAATATATTTCCTGTAAAGCCATCCGTCACAATTCCATCTACTATTCCTGAAAAAGCTTCTCTTCCTTCTATATTTCCATAAAATTCAAATCCATAACTTTGTGCATTTTCCTTTAATAATTTATATGATTCTTTCATCAACTCATTACCTTTTGTTTCTTCTGTTCCATTATTAAGAAGTCCTATTTTAGGTTTTTCTATTCCATATGTATTTTTTAAGTATATACCTGACATTTGAGCAAATTGTAATAAATTTATTGGTTTACAGTTTGTATTTGCTCCTGCATCCATTAATAATAATCTACTTTCAAAAGCTGGTAACATTGCTGCTAATGCTGGTCTATCAATTCCTTTTATTCTTCCAACTAGTAAAGTTGCTCCTGCTAAAAGTGCTCCTGAATTTCCAGCAGATAAAAATACATCTCCTTCACCCTTTTTTAACATGTTAAATCCAACTACCATTGATGAATCTTTTTTAGATTTTATAGCTTTAGTTGGACTATCTTCCATTGTTATTACATCTTCTGCATTTACAATTTTTATTCTGTCTGTTATTTCACTTATGCTATCTTTTCCATATAGCTCTTTAATTTTTGCGTTTAATATTTTTTCATTTCCTATTAAAATTATTTCAGCTTCAATGCTTTTTATTGCATTGATTGCACCTTTGATATTTGCTTCAGGTGCATTGTCTCCACCCATAGCATCAAATAATATCTTCATATAATCCTCCATATATATTATTTATTAATATATTTTATTACTTATAATTATTAAAGTCAATATTAATTCATAAAAGTCCTAAGGTAATAACAATAAAGGAGCGAATTAGATTCGCCCCCCTTATAATTTTTTATAAATTATTGTAATTCAATTACAGCTCCAACTTCTTCTAATTTAGCTTTTAATTCTTCAGCTTCTGCTTTAGCTACATTTTCTTTTAAAGCTTTTGGTGCTCCATCAACTAAATCTTTAGCTTCTTTTAATCCTAATCCTAATGCATTTTTAACAGCTGTTATAACTTTAATTTTTTGTGCTCCTGCATCTTTTAATACAACATTGAAAGATGATTTTTCTTCAGCAGCAGCTCCAGCAGCAGGTGCAGCAACTGCAGCAGCAGATACACCAAATTCTTCTTCGATAGCTTTAACTAAATCAGCTAATTCAACAACAGTCATTTTTTTGATTTCTTCAATCATTTCTTCTTTACTCATTTTAAAATCCTCCTATAAATTTAATTTAATATATTTTTTCTTCTTATTATAATCTCATTTATCATAATAAAATTAAGCTTCTTTTTGAGCTTTAACTTGATCAAGTGCAACAGCCAATTTTGAAATATTTGCAAGTAAGCAACCAGCAAGTTTTGCAAGTAATTCTTGTCTTGAAGGTAATTTTGCTAACTCTATAATTTCTTCTGCTGTCATAACTTTACCATCTATTATACCACCTTTAATTTTGTAAAAATCATTTGTTTTACTAAAGTTGTATATAACTTTTGATGGCTCTAAATAATCTTCATCACCCATTAATATTGCAGTAGGTCCAGTTAATAAATCATCTAATCCAGACTCTCCATTCATATCAAGAGCTCTTTTTATAATATTGTTTTTTATAACTTTATATTCTGAATTAACATTTCTTAAATCAGCTCTTAATTTTGTAACATCAGCTACGTTAATTCCTCTGTAATCTGTCAATATAATAACTTTTGCAGTTTTCATTCTTTCTGCTAAGCTTTTTACTGCTTCCTCTTTTTGTTTTAATACATTCTCGCTTGCCATTTGTGATTTCACCTCCCAAAAAAATACAAAAATAAATCCAATCTTTAATAGCCATGCAGGCATATATAAAGATTGGATTAATCCGTTCATTATAATGCCTCGGTAGGACTTACTATTGCCTACTTTCTTTGGCTATATATATTTATAAATTATTTTTGATCAATATACATACTAGGTCCCATTGTAGTAGAAATGGCAACACTCTTAATGTATTGTCCTTTTGCTGCTGCTGGTTTAGCTTTTATAATAGCTCCCATAATTGCATCATAGTTTTCTACTAGTTTGTCTTTTCCAAATGAAACCTTTCCAAATCCTAAATGAATAATGTTAGTTTTGTCTAATCTATATTCAACTTTACCTGATTTGATTTCTTGAATAGCTTTAGTAACATCCATTGTTACTGTTCCAGATTTAGGGTTTGGCATTAATCCTTTTGGTCCTAATACTTTACCTAATCTACCAACAACACCCATCATATCAGGTGTAGCTACGATTACATCATAATCAAACCAATTCTCTTTTTCGATTTTTGGTATTAATTCTTCAGCACCAACATAATCTGCTCCAGCTTTAACAGCTTCATCAGCCTTTGGTCCTTTAGCAAATACTAAAACTTTTAAAGTTTTACCTGTTCCATTTGGAAGTACTGTTGTACCTCTAACTTGTTGATCTGCATGTTTAGAATCAACTCCTAATTTAACATGTAATTCAACAGTTTCATCAAATTTTGCTTTTGGCATTTTTTCTAGTATTTCAATAGCTTCTGCTACTGGATATACTTTTGATTTATCAATAAGTTTTTCACTTTCTTGATATCTTTTTCCATTTTTTTTCATTTTAATCCTCCTTTGGTTCTAACGAATTTTAAATTCTCCCAATATTTAATAATTAGAATTAGTCAGCAACTACAACGCCCATTGAACGAGCTGTTCCAGCAACCATACTCATTGCAGCTTCTAAAGATGCTGCATTTAAATCTGGCATTTTTTGTTCAGCTATTTCTTTAACTTGAGCTTTTGTTATAGTAGCAACTTTTTCTTTGTTTGGCTTACCTGAAGCTTTTTCTATTTTTGCAGCTTTTTTAATTAATACAGCTACTGGTGGTACTTTTGTTACGAATGTAAATGATTTATCCTTTGGATTAACTGTAATAACAACTGGTATTATCATTCCTGGTTGATTTGCAGTTCTATCATTAAATTCTTTAACAAATTGCATAATATTAACACCACTTGCTCCAAGTGCTGGTCCTACTGGTGGAGCTGGTGTAGCTTTACCTGCAGGAATTTGTAATTTAATAATTTTGAATTCTTGATCTGCCACTTTTATTGCACCTCCTTTAATATGATATTGACAAAATAATTTATTATAATTTTAAATTATTAACTCTTAAATTTTTTGGACTTGTGAAAATTCAAGTTCAACTGGTGTTTCTCTTCCAAACATAGAAACTAAAACTTTAACTTTATGCTTTTCTTTATTAATTTCTTGTACTGTTCCTATGCATTCAGAAAATGCACCATCTATAATTTTTACTGAATCATTAATGTCATAATCAACATTAACTTCAACTTTTTCAAATCCCATACTTCTTATTTCATCTTCTGTAAGTGGTATAGGATCTGTGCCTGAACCAACAAACCCAGTTACACCTCTAGTATTTCTAACGATATACCATGTTTCTTCAGTAACAATCATTTTGATTAAAACATATCCTGGAAATACTTTTCTTAAATTAGTTTTCTTTTTTCCATCTTTTATTTCAATCTGCTCTTCCATTGGTACAATTATATCAAAAAAGAAATCTTCAAGTTCCCTATTTTTTACTGTTTTTTCTAAGTCAGTTTTTACTTTATTTTCATAGCCTGAATATGTATGAACAACATACCATCTTGGAATTAATTCCTCGTTTTCTCGAGACATTTTTTTAGCCTCCTTTTCAATTGTATTCTTAAAGATTATTGAGCATTTTCTCCTTCAACAGTATTTTCTTCTGCTGGAGTTTCTGTTTGTTCTGTTTCGTTATTTTCAGTATTTGTTTGTTCTGTTGTATTATCAGTTGTATTTGTATCATTATTATCTAGCACTATTGAATTACTAGCTTTGTTTTTTATCTTTTCTTCGCTTTTTATTATTAAATTTTCATTTAATGTTAAAAAGGCAAGATCCAAAATAAATACAATAATAGCAACAATCAATACAATTCCTATAACAGTTGCAGTGTCATTGGCTAAACGTTTTGGTGTTGGCCAATTAACTTTTTTTAGCTCTGCTTTTGATTCTTTAAGAAAACTATTTTTTGAATTACTATTCTTTTTATTTTTTTCATCTTTAGCCATTAAAAAATTCCTCCTTAGATAAGGTTATTTTGTTTCTTTATGTGTTGTACGTTTTTTGCAGAATGGACAATATTTAACTACTTCAAGTCTATCTGTGTCATTCTTTTTGTTCTTTTCAGTTGTATAGTTTCTTCTTTTACAATCTGAACATGCTAATGTTATTGATTCTCTTGCTCCTTTTGCCATTTTAGATACACCTCCAGCTATTTATTTTTGCTATATTCTATATAAGCTATCTATTTCTTAAATCATATGCTTAACTATTTTATCACTTGTTTTTACATATGTCAACCAAAAAATGTTATTTTTGTAATAACGCCTTTTTTTATATGTACTTTATATGATTTTTTCAATCTTTAATTTTTTTTAATTATATTTGTTGAACTTTTATTGAAAATCTTCTATATCAATAACTGATATTCCATTATCTATTAATAATTGTGCTAAAACTCCATTTCCATCAATCAATTGACGTTCAAAATTTCCATTATATATTTTTCCAACTCCACATGAAGGACTTCTAGACTGTAGAACTGCTGTTTTTATATTTAGCTTCTTTGCTAAACTTAACACTTCTTCTGCACCTTTATAGAATTGCTCTGTTCGATCATTTCCGTCTTTATCTATAACATGACTTTTTCCTTCTATAATTTTTATTTCTGATGGTGTTCTAGGTGTTGGTAATCCTCCAAGTTGCTCTGGACAAATTGGAATTGCTTGTCCACTTTTTAAAAGTTTTACTGCTTTCTCATTATAATTGTTTTTACCATTATATTTACAATTTGTGCCAACTAAACATGCGCTTATTAAAATCATTTCTAATCCTCTTTCTGTCAATTTTTATTAATTTTGTTTTTTAAGCTATAAAGTGAGTATGTTTAGTTTTCCATTTCTTTATTGATATTTCTACCCAAAAAGTATATATTCCAAATGTTATTATAATTAATAATAACCATTTGATCCAATTACCAAATAATTGTAGAGCTGTTCCATCAAACCTTAATCTTTTTCCTTCTATTACAGTATGCTTAATCTCCCAATTATATACCATGCAAACTGCCCATGGATAACATATTCCTAATGTAATTGCTGTTACTAATGCTCCTAATATTCTCCAACCTAATAATTGAAGTAAACCTCCATCAAAATATGAATTATTTTCCATCTTTTTCTTCCCCTTTTGTAATTTTTATATTATATATTTAACTTTATAATCTTTTAATTTTTCTTTAAATACCTAAAATCTCTGTAATGTTTTGTTAAACATATACAGAGATTTTTAAAATTGGTGGGCAGGGATGGATTCGAACCATCGTACTCAAATGAGAACAGATTTACAGTCTGCCGCCTTTAGCCACTCGGCCACCTACCCAATATTAAGATAATAATAAAAAATGAATACTGTAAATATAAAAATGATACTAAACAGTATTCATAATTTATGGTGCGCCCTCAAGGATTCGAACCTTGGACCCACCGGTTATGAGCCGGTTGCTCTGACCAACTGAGCTAAGGGCG
>CAKPKU010000029.1 GCA_934167365.1 uncultured Clostridia bacterium | reverse complement strand
TGACAATCGAATTAATCACACCAATCGCTATCGAAAAAGGATTAAGATTCGCTATCCGTGAAGGTGGTAGAACAGTTGGTTCAGGAGTTGTAGCTGAAGTTATTGAATAATAAGTAATTTTATATACAAAAAAATAGTAGGGGAAAATTTAATCTCCTACTATTTTTTTTATGGAAAAGGGGACGGTTCTCTTTTCCACAAACATGGAAAAAGGGACATATTTCGTTTTTCACACTATTCCCATTTTTCGTAGTGAAATAGTTTTGTTAAAAAAACTTTGATTCTTAATGAGGGAAAGAGTATGATTCTCTTTTCTGCATACATAGAAAAAGAGATACATTTTGTTTTTCGTAGCATTCCAATTATTTGTATTCAAATAGTTCTGTTCAAAATTGTTGATTCTTAATAAAGATGGTATATTTTTGAAATATAAAGTTTAAGTTATTCTGTGAAAAAGTATTACCAAATTTTATTCTCAAAATAAGTTATGCCATATGTAGTTTTTCATAATTTATAGCTTGAATTGGAGCAATTTGTTAATGCTAATACAAAAATGTATCTTTGAGACAAAATGTTTTGACACGAAATTGTACATTTATTTAGTATTTTGTACGTTTTTATTTTATTACTAATACAATTTATGTAATATCTTTGATACTGATCTACAATAGTTGGACAATGCAATTGCATTTTATAATATTTTTGACTTATTATTGACAATAAAGTATTGAAGATTGTACTACTATAAATATAATGGTGCATGTTCACTAAAGTGGAAATGTTAGCAAAATATAGATAAAATAATACAAAAGATAAAACAAAATAGACTTTTAAAATAGATTGTTAAATAGTAAAGAGATAGCTTACTTTTGAAACAAATAGAAAAAAGGAACACAATCCAAAATGAAATGTGTCCCTTTTTCCATGTATGTGGAAAAGAGAACCGTCCCCTTTTACTTTTATTTTAGCTCTACAACTGTTACACCAGTTTCACCTTCACCGAATGTACCTAATCTAAAAGATTTTACATGTGAATTAGATTTCAAGAAGTTGTGTATTCCTTGGCGGAGTTTTCCAGTTCCTTTTCCATGAACTATTCTAACAGTGGATAAATTAGCTAAAGCAGAGTCATCTAAAAATTTATCTACAACAAAAATTGCTTCTTCAACAGTTTGACCAATTACATTGATTTCTGTTACAGCAGTTTTGCTTTTTAGATTATTATTAAAACTTTTACTACTAAAGCTATTATTTTTATTAGAAGTTTTATTAATTTTTACAGGAAGTAATTTATCTAGTTTTACATTCATTTTCATGCTACCAATTTGTACCTGAACTTCATTAGATTTATTTGGTAAACTAAGTACTGTTCCGTTTTGGTTTAATGTTTTTACAAGTACATTCATACCAATAGTTATATTTTCTATTTTTGGCAGATCATTAGAAGAATTTTCTACATTAGTGCCTGAGGAAATATCTTTTATATCATTATTTAGTTTATTACGTATAGAGTTGGCTTCTTTTAAAGCATTTGTATTAGACATATTACGAAGTTCATTTAAACTTGCAATAATTTCGCTTGCTTCTTTTTTTGCATTAAGTAAAATTTCTCTAGCTTGTGATTTGGCTTTTTCAATAATATCATTTTCTTTTGTCTCTAATTCAATATTTTTTGTGTTAAAATTTTTGCGTAGCATTTCAATTTGATTAGAGTTTTGCTTTATTTTATTTTTTTCTTTTTCAATTTCAAGTTTATCATCATAAATATTTTTAATAAGCTCTTCAACACTTATATGTTCATCATTCATAAGCTCTTGAGCTCTATTTAAAATTGAGTCTGGCATACCAAGTCTTTTAGTAATTGCAAAAGCATTACTTTTTCCAGGTACACCTATTATCAATTTATATGTTGGCTTTAAGCTTTCAATGTCAAATTCAGAGCTTGCATTTTCAAAGCCATCAGTTACAAGTGCATAATTTTTTAGCTCTTGATAATGTGTTGTTGCAAGAGTGAGTACGCCTAGTTTATAAAAATATTCTAAAATACTTATAGCAAGATTAGCACCTTGAATTGGGTCTGTTCCAGATCCAAGTTCATCAACTAAAATTAAACTTTTAGGTGTAGCCAAATTATATATTTCAACAATATTTGTCATGTGAGAAGAAAATGTACTTAATGATTCTTGAATACTTTGTTCATCGCCAATATCTGCAAAAATGTTGTCAAAAACAAATATACTGCTATTTTCACTAGCTGGGATATGTAATCCACAATATGACATTAAACATAAAAGACCAACAGTTTTTAATGTAACAGTTTTTCCACCAGTATTAGGTCCTGTTATAATTAGTGAATTGTATTTTTTTCCTAGCTCTATATCAATAGGTACGACATTTTTTTTATCTATAAGAGGATGTCTAGCATCTTTCAAAAAAATAAATTTTTCCTCATTTAAAATTGGCTCTATTCCGTCATAAGTATTTGAAAATTTAGCCTTAGCAAATATTAAATCGATATTTCCAATTAGATTTAAATTGTTTTTTAAATTTGATGTAATTGGAAATATTAGATTAGATAAATCCTTTAAAATTTTTTCAATTTCAATATTTTCTTCTAGCTGAATATTATGAACTTTGTTATTTTGTTCAAAAATTGAAATAGGCTCTATAAAAACAGTAGATCCGCTATATGAGATGTCATGAATAAATCCTTTTACATTATCTTTATATTCAACTTTTATTGGAATAACATATCTATCATTTCTAATAGTTACAATTGGTTCCATAATATATTTTGAATAAGAAGATGAATGTATAAATTTATTTAGATTATCTTTTATGGATGATTCTAAAGCATGTTTTTTTCTGCGTAAAGCTTTTAATGTGCTTGATGCTTCATCTGCTATTGTATTTTCATCGATAATTGATCTGAAAATTAGGTTTTCTAAATCAATATTAAGATATAGTGAGTTAAAATAATCTGATATATCATCATATTTAAAGCTATCTTCAACTGATAAAAAGTAATTTTTTAAATTTTTAGAACATTTTAGAATTTGAGCAATGGAAAGTAAGTTAGCACATGAAAGTGTGTAATTACTTTCTGACATTTTTAATATTTTACTGCAATCTGGCAAATTAGAAAGTGGTAAATTACCTTTTTCTACTATCAAATTTTTGGCTTGTGTTGTTTCAGATAATAAATGTTTTACAATTAATTTATTAGAGGTTGGTTTTATATCATTTATTAAATTTAATCCGACTTCTGTTGTACAATGTTCTTTGAGCATATCTATGATTTTATTTAATTCTAGTTTACAACAATATTTTTCTAACATAATATCTCCTATTTCATTTAAATTTTATAACAATTATAATACCATAAAAATGTGCTAAAATATATAATTTGCTTTAATTTTTTTGTATTTGTTATGATTTAAACTATTGAAAATTATAAGTAGGTATGCAATAATTAAGAATATTAGAAAATAAGAAAAGGATGTGCAATTATATGAAAATAAATATAGTAATGGTAGAGCCAGAAATTCCACAAAATACAGGAAATATAGCAAGAACATGTGCTATTACAGGGGCAAAACTTCATTTAGTAAAACCATTAGGATTTGAAATTAATGATAAATATCTAAAAAGAGCAGGATTGGATTATTGGGATAAGCTTGAAATTGAAGAGCATGATTCATTGGAAAAGTTTTTAGAAAAGTATAAACCAGAAGAAAATAATATGTTTTTTGCAAGTACAAAAGCTACACATTGTTATTCTGATGTAGATTATACAAAATATGATGAAGTTTTTGTTTTATATGGAAAAGAAACAAAAGGGTTGCCAGAGCCATTATTGCAAAAATATATTGAGAATACTATAAGAATTCCAATGAGGAAAGTATTAAGATCACTAAATTTGTCAAATTCTGTTGCAATAATAACATACGAAATTTTAAGACAAATAAACTTTGATGGTTTGCAAGAAACAAGCGAGTATTTTTATTAATAAAACCTTCAAAAAAGCTGTTAATGATTTTTGAAAATGTCCTAAAATTTTTTAAACATAAGCCCTAAATTTTATTAAAAGTTTAGGGCATTTTTAGTAAAATTTTAAGATACTTTTTCTAATTCTTTTTGTAATTTTAAATTTTGCTTTTCTATAAATTTCTCAAATGACTGTCTCTTGAATGGATGTATCATTCGTGGAATATAGACTTTCTTTGGCTCATTTGGCATTATTTCACCAAAATTTTCCGATTTTAATTGTACTTCCGGTATTTCTTCAAGTGAAAATATAGAATCTTCTATAGTAGCATATAATGATTTATCAAAGGATTCAATCACCATACATTTAGTTCCTTTTCCAAAATATATTGGTGTTCCAACAGAATTTACGGTTTTATAATGTTTCTTTTTAAAGCAAATTGAATGCCCAGTATCAACCAGTCTACGAGATAAAACAGCTAAAGTTAAATTTATTTTTTCTTTATAAGGTTGCTTTTCAAAGACAGATTTGGTATTATCTATACATAGAGCGAACTTTGAATTGTATTTTTCCAAGAATGATGGTAGAAAATTGTTGGCTTCTTCAATGGTAGTTATATTAGCCAATCTTAGTTCTGGTATTAATCTTAGCTGAAAGGATTCAAAAAGTCTTTCAATACGAGGCTTAAATTCAGGTACGCTACTTGTTTCAATGTTTGTGCCAAGTTGATGGCAGGCATAAGCAAATTGTGTAAAGGTATTATCTTCGTCAAGGGTAGTGCCTTTTTTATTATATTCAAACACAGTTCTTTTATCTGTTTTAAATAAATAGGGAATACCATATTTTGAAAGTATTTGATGAGTTATATTATAATAGCCGTTTAGGGTTTCTTGTTTATCGAAATATAAACCAACAACTTGTCCAGTAGCATCATCAATAGCCGCATGAAGAGTTGTTTTTTCTTTACCAAACCAAGGATGTATACAAGCATCCATTTGAAGTTCCTCACCAAAATATTGGCACCTAGGTTGTCTAGGATGAGCATCTTCGGCAAGTACTAATTTAGCTTTAAGTTGTTCTTGCTCTTTCTTTTTAGCTGTTTTAATTTCATTTTCGAGTCTTTTTCTAAATTTTCTTTTTGTTGATTTATGTGTTCTAGGAGAGAATATATATCTATCTCTTAAAATCACTCTAACTTCATCAATAGATAAATTTATATTTTCTCGTGTCTCCAAAAATTCTTTAAATTTTGTATATGTACAATCAAAATATTTGTTAGTATAAAGTAATTCTATTTCTGTTTTAAAATCTTCTGTAAGAGCGTTTTTAGGTTTTCTACCACGATTTCCATGTACAAAAAATTCTTTTCCAAATTCTTTGTATCCAGCAATCATTCTATCTATTTGTCTAATAGATCTTTTCAATTTAACTGCAGCTCTTTGTTTATTTCCATTTGTTTCCACTAATTTTTTAATGATTTTATATTTATATTCTTCATTCATTCTTAATTCAACCTTTCTCATAAGTACCTCCAATATTTTTATCAGATATACTTATATCATAAATTTTAAATTAAGACATTTTCCTAAATGATTTATTAAGACATTATCATAAATGAATCATAAAAATTACTGAAAAGTGATTTACATAATTGACTTTTTGATAAAAATTTGGTATAATGCATTTATACAATATGTATATTAGCCAAGTGCTAAATTGTTTAATTTTATAAAAAAGGAGTTTTTTTATATGTTTAAGAGAATTTTATTTTTCTTACGCTTTTTAGTCTTATTAGTTAAAAAGTCTAAAATCAATGGTAGTATTACCAAATCTGTTGAGGGTCTAGCTACTCCTGATAAAGGTTCAGCTACTCCTGTTAAAGGTCCAGCTACTCCTGTTAAAGGCCCAGCTACTCCTGTTAAAGGCCCAGCTACTCCTGTTAAAGGCCCAGCTACTCCTGATAAAGGTCTAGCTACTCCTGATAAAGGTCTAGTTACTTCTGTTAAAGGTCCAACTACTTCTATTTCAGTTGATATGCTTATTTTTGATGAGACTGAGCTCTTCGAAAAAGTTCAAAAAAATCCTGAAAACCTAAAGTTAGCAGGAAATAGTGAACTAGCATACAGGGTTTTAACTGTATTTCCAAAATATTACAAATATTCTGGAATATGGAGAGATAATGATGAAATTATCGACTTCATTCTACAGTTCGAACCTAGCCAGATAGTTTTCTTAAACTCTAAACACCCAAGATGTCATGAGTTTTGGCTTAGAGCTTTAGAAAAAAATCCTGAATTAGCAAAAAATCTACCTCAAGATACACTATTAGTTACAAAAGCTTTATCACAAAATGGATTATTATTAGAATACATTCCAATTATGTATACAGAATCTGTAATATATCTTGATATTGCTATGAAAAGTAATCCAGAGGCCTTAAATGTTCTCATAAACCGCTATCATCCCCGTGGAAAACGTATAGATACAGAGGTAATATTGAAAATACTTGATACTTATCCTGAATCTATTTTAAGAATAAAAGAGGAGGATGATAGAATTCTTTTATGGACACAATCTATATTGAGAGGGTATCTAAACGTTTGTGACTATTATATTCCAACCGATAATAGGAAGATATATCGTTCTTCTGAAAAGTATGCTATAGAATATCTTGGGCCTTTGAGGGAGGTAGTTAAGAAATATCCACAAGCCTATGAGCAATTCGCTTTCTTTTATGAGCAAATTACTGGTCATTGGGGTGAGGATTTTTGGAGGAAAGATCTTTACGAGGCAATTTGTAAAGATTAACCTAAAATAGAAGGTGCTGAAACCTGAAACAGAAGGGTGTATCAATAATTTTTGAAAATGAGCTAAAAAAATTCAAACATTAACGGGAAAATTTATCCCGTTTTTGTTTTATTTTAAGCATAAATGTGTTCATTATGAGCTTTTTTAACTTGTAACATAAATGATGCTAATTTCCAAGGATGACTCATAGGTGGAATATATTTAGGCTTTTCTTCTTTGTTTTCTGGTATTTCATCAAATTCTTCTGAATATTTTTTATGGCTTTTAAGTTCCTTGAGTTCATAAATTTTTTCATCGATTGTAACAAATAAATCTCCATTAAATGCTTTAATTACAAGTGCTTTACTATGAGGCTTAAAACGTTTTAGTTGTCCATTTTCATAAGGCTGATAATTAAACATTTTTAAATTTTAAACTATTTCCATTATCTATTTTTCTAGAAGATAGAATGGCAAGTGTATAGTTGACTTTTTTCAGCCGTAGGAGAGGTTTCATATACAGATTTAAATTTATTTTTATTTAAAGCAAATTTCGAGTTAAATTTAGGTACAAAAACCTCAATCAAATATTTATTAGCTTCTTCAATTGTTGTAATATTATTAAGTTTAAATTCGTTTATTAATCTTCCTTGAAAAGTACCATTATTTCTTTCAATTAAGCCTTTGGCTTGAGATACGCTTGTTGTTTCAATAGCTACACCTAATTGTTTACAAGCATATCCAAATTGAGTTAAAACATCCTTATCAGATATTCTTTTATCAGGATTAGTAGATAAATAATTAAAAACTGTTCTATTATCGGTTTTGAATTTTGTAGGAATGCCATAGTTTTCAAGAATTTGTTTAAATACATGATAATATCCATTTAAAGTTTCTTGCCAATCAAAATAAGCACCAACAATAGTATTTGTAGTTTTATCAGCAGCAAAATGTAAACAAGCTTTTTTCTCTCTAAACCATAAATGAATTGAGCCATCCATTTCAGTTATTTCCACAAAATATTTTGGCTTTTCTCCACGTGGCTGGGAATCTTCTAAAGCAACTTCATGATTAACAATAACCTCGATTTCTTCTTCAGTTTTGTTTTCTAATTTTTTTTCTTTTTCTAATTTTTCTTTAGCTAATCTTCTTTTAGTTGATTTTCTGAGCCTAGGAGAAGATATGCCTTCTTTCATGAGTGTTGTATAAACAAATGAGTATGAAACCTTAATATTTTCTTTTTCAATTAAATATTTATAAAAATGTTTAAAATTAAACCCTTGATATTTATTACGATAAAGTAGTATAATGTCTTCAGAAAAATGTTTATCTAAGGTTTTTGCAGGTTTCTTTGATCGGTTGCTATGCACAAATCCAGATTTACCTTTCTCTTTATATTTTCTTATTAAAACATTAACTTGATGTCTTGTTATTCCTAAATTTAAAGCTATTCTATTTTTATTTCCTCCATGATCAACAAAATCTTTAATTGCATTATATTTTTCCATTTCTTTCATTCTTAATTTTACCTCTTTCATTCTTGCCACCTTTCAGTGACATATTATATTTCATGTTCGGGACATTTTCAAAAATTAATATATAGGATTTTATCAAAAATTAATCATATTTTATTAATAAAACCTTCAAAAAAGCTTGATTTTTTGGAAATATAAGGATATAATATATATGCAATATAACAAATACAGAAGAGTGGGAGCAAATCCCACTCTTTAATTATGATAAGGGAGGATTAATATTGGCAAATATAGAAGAAAAAATCGAAAATAGGTTAACAAATATAATTGAAGACTTAGGATATAAACTATATGATGTACAATATGCAAAAGAAGGTAAAGATTACTTTTTAAGAATATTTATCGAAAAAGAGGATGGAGAAATAGATTTAGATGATTGTGAAAAAGTAAATAATGCAATCACTGATGTATTAGATGAGGAAGATTATATAAAAGAGCAATATTTTTTAGAAGTTTCATCTACGGGCGTTGAAAAGATGATTAGAAAAGAAAAGCATTTAAAGGCAAATATAGGCGAATTTATTACTGTAAAATTATTTAAACCAGTAGAAGGTGCAAAGGAATATATTGGAAAATTAATTGATTATAATGATATGGATATAATAATAGAAGTAGAAAATGAAACTGTAAATTTAGAAAGAAAGAATATTTCATTGATTAAAAAGTATTTTGATTGGGATAATTAAAGGAGGATTTGAGAAAAATGAAAGGTGAACAAAAACAAAATAAAATTATAGATAGTAAAGAATTAATAATTGCAATGGATGAACTTGAAAAAGAAAAAGGAATAAAAAAAGAATATATGCTAGAATCAATAGAAACAGCATTAGTTACAGCATATAAAAGAAATTATGATTCAACAGCAGATAATGTTAAGGTTGTTATGGATGCAGAAAGTGGAGAAATTCATGTATATGCTGAAAAAAGTGTTGTTGAAGTTGTTGAAGATGAAAAGGTTGAAATTAATTTAGCAGATGCAAAAAAAGTTAACAAAAAATTAGAAATAGGAGATACAGCACAAGTAGAAATAATACCAAGAGATTTTGGAAGAATAGCTGCGCAAACAGCAAAACAAGTTATAATACAAAAAATAAGAGAAGCATCAAGAAACTTTTTATTTGATGAATTTAGTGAAAGAAAAGGTGAAATTGTTTCAGGTTTAATACAAAAAGCTGATGGTGGTGTAGTAGTTGTTGATTTAGGAAAATTGGAAGGAATAATGACACTAAAAGAGCAAGTACCAACTGAAAAATATAAAGTTAATGATAAATTAAGAGCATATGTTGTAGATGTAGAAAGAGGAGTAAAAGGTGCACCACAAGTTATGCTTTCAAGAGCAAATGGGGATTTTGTAAGAAAGCTATTTGAATTAGAAATACCAGAGATATATGAAGGTGTAATTGAAATAAAAAGTGTATCAAGAGATCCAGGAAGCAGAAGTAAGGTAGCAGTATATTCACCAAATGAAAATATTGATCCAGTTGGATCTTGTGTAGGTCAAAAAGGAATTAGAATTCAAAATATAATAAATGAATTAAATGGGGAAAAAATAGATGTAATAGAATGGAATAGTGATCCATCTATATACATATCAGCTGCATTATTACCAGCTCAAGTTTTAGCAGTAGATATTAAAGAAGATGAAAGATTTGCACAAGTTATAGTACCTGATGATCAATTATCTTTAGCAATAGGAAAATCAGGACAAAATGTTAGATTAGCAGCTAAATTAACAAATTGGAAAATTGATATAAAAAGTGAATCACAATTCAGAAAAATGATAGAAGAAAAAAGTAAAAATGATGAGGAAGAAGTGACAGAGCCAGTTGAAAGTAAAGAATCTGTTGAGTCTGAAAATGAATAATATAAAAAATATGTATGAATACAATAGGAAGTGATAGATTTGAAAAAGATACCACAAAGAACTTGCATAGGATGTAATGTTCAAAAAAATAAAGGTGATTTAATCAGAATAGTCTTAAATAAAAATGGGGAAATCAGTATAGATAAAACTGGTAAAGCAAACGGCAGAGGTGCATATATTTGTGATAACATTGAGTGCTTTGATAAAATGGTTAAATCAAAAAGACTTGAAAGAAGTTTTGAAAGAAAAATTAGTGAAGAAATATACGAAGATTTAAGAAAAGAAATAAATGCAGATTAAATTAATGGGGGTGAAGTTTATTGGCTAAAATTAAAATTCATGAATTAGCAAAGAAAACAGGTTTTACAAATAAGGAGATAATTGAAAAAGCGAATGAATTGGGGTTTAATGTAAAAAGTCATATGAGTGCTCTTGAAGAAGAACAAGCTCAAAAAGTGGAAGCAAAATTAAATAAAGAATCAAATAAAGAAAAGACAAATGCTAAAAAAGAGCAAAAAAATGAAAAAGGAAAAGAAAAGAAAAAGAAAAATGCTCCTGTTATTATTAGAAGAGAAGTAATTGTTTCTGAAAATCAAGAAGATGAAGAAAAAGAAAAGAAAAAAGAAGAAAAAAATAACATAGGATTTGTAGAAAGAAATAAAAACAAAAATTATAATATTGTTTATAGAAATAAGCAACAAAAGCCTCTTACCGTTAATGAGCTTTTTGGAATAAAAGATAAAAAGAAAGAAGAAGAAGAAAAAAGAAAAGCAGAAGAGCAAAAACGTTTGGAAGAGCAAAGAAAATTAGAGGAACAGAAAAAATTAGAAGAGCAGAAACGTTTAGAGGAGCAAAAGAGGCTTGAGGAGCTAAAAAAGGCTGAAGAAGCAAAGGCAAAAGAAAAAGAAGAAAAAGAGAAAAATATTATAAAGGAGAAAAGTGAAAAAGCTGAAAATAGAAATATGGATGTAACAGAAAAGAGAGAAATCAATAAAAACGAAAATAATAATGACAAACAAAATAATATAAATAATAGATATAATAATGACAATAATAATAGGTATAATAACAATAATAAATACAATAATGATAATAATAGATATAACGGTGAAAATAATAGACATAATAGATATAACAATAATAATAATGATAATAGATACAATAATGAAAATAATAATAGATACAACAACAATAATAACGGTTATAACAATGACAGAAAATTTAATAGAAATGGTAATAATCAACAAAATAACAGAAATAATAATAGACAAAATAATGGATATAACAATAATTATAATAACGGATACAATAATAACAGATATAACAATAGAAATAATAATGGAAGTAATAGACCACTTGATGAAAAGGGAATTGATAAAAATATAAAAAATATCATGTCAACAGAAATTGTGGAGAAAGAATCTCAAAGAGATTATACAAGTAAATCAATAGATAAAGCTAAACAAAATAAATTTGAGGAAAATAAAGCAAACAATAAGAAGAATACTAAAAATAGAAAACAAGATAGATTTTCAGAGTTTGATGGTGAAAAATTAAAGGACTTGAAACAAGTTGATAAATTATCACATATGTTTAATGAGCAAGATGGTGGAATGCTTGATTATTATGATTTGTCTAATGATAGAGGTAAGAGAAATAATAAGAAAAAGCTAAATAAAAACGGTGAAAAGGAAAAAAGTAAGCAAAAAATATTCCAATTAACAGAAATTACAATTCCTGAAAATATAACTGTTAAAGATTTAGCAGCAGAGCTTAAGAAAACAAGTGGAGAAGTTATTACTAAATTAATGAGTTTAGGAATAATGGCAACAATAAATAATGAATTGGATTTTGACACAGCATTTTTAGTTGCAGGTGAATTTGGAGTAAATGCAATTAAAAAAGTAGTGGTAAATGAAGAAGATATTTTATTTGATGAGTCAGAAGATAAAGAAGAAGATTTAAAACCACGTCCACCTGTTGTTGTTGTAATGGGTCATGTTGATCATGGAAAAACATCTTTATTAGATGCTATTAGAAGTACAAATGTTATTAGTGGAGAAGCAGGAGGAATTACTCAACATATAGGTGCGTACAAAGTAACTGTAAATGGTAGAGAAATTACATTTTTAGATACACCAGGACACGAAGCATTTACAAGTATGAGAGCAAGAGGAGCTCAAATTACAGATATAGCTATATTGGTTGTTGCTGCTGATGATGGTGTTATGCCTCAAACTGTTGAAGCTATAAATCATGCTAAAGCAGCAGATATTCCAATTATTGTAGCTGTAAATAAAATTGACTTACCAAATGCTAATATTGATAAAATTAAACAAGACTTAATGCAATATGATTTAGTTTCAGAAGAATGGGGAGGAGATACAATATTTGTTCCTATTTCTGCTAAAAAACATTTGAATATTGAAAACTTATTAGAAATGGTATTATTAGTTGCTGATATGAAAGAGCTAAAAGCAAATCCTAACAAACAAGCTAAAGGTGCTGTTATTGAGGCAAGATTAGACAAAACAAGAGGTCCAATTGCTTCTGTATTAGTTCAACGTGGTACATTAGATGTTGGAGATACAGTTGTTGTTGGTACATCAATAGGTAGAATTAGAGCAATGAAAAATGATAAAGGTCAAAGTGTTAAAGAAGCAGGACCTTCAACACCTGTTGAAATTATGGGATTAACTGAAGTTCCAGAAGCAGGAGATACATTCTATGAAGTTAAAAATGAAAAAATAGCTAAGCATTTAATTGAAAAGAGAAAGATTAAAGAAAGAGAAAAAGCAATAAACAATGATAATGTAGTTACTTTAAATAATTTATTTGAAAAAATGGCAAATGAAGATTTAAAACAATTGAATTTAATAGTAAAAGCAGATGTTCAAGGATCAGCTGAAGCTATTAAACAATCAATGGAAAAATTGTCTAATGATGAGGTTAAGGTAAAAGTTATACATTCAGTAGCTGGTGCTGTTACAGAATCAGATGTTCAACTTGCAAAAGCTGCAAAAGCTATTATTATTGCATTTAATGTAAGACCAATTGGATCTGCAAAAGAAATAGCTGAAAAAGAGGGTGTTGAAATAAAACAATATTCTATAATATATAAAGCTTTAGAAGATGTAGAATCAGCAATGAAGGGATTATTAGATCCTATTTATGAAGAAAAGGTTATAGGAAATGCATTAGTAAGACAGACATTTAAAGTTTCAGGAGTTGGAACAATTGCTGGATGTTATGTTGTTGATGGAAAAGTTGAAAGAAATGCTGGAGTAAGAGTAATTCGTGAAGCAGTAGTAATTCATGAGGGAAAATTAGCTTCATTAAAGAGATTTAAAGATGATGTTAAAGAGGTAACTAAAGGATTTGAATGTGGTTGCCAAATAGAAGATTATAATGATCTTAAAGAAAATGATACAATTGAATTCTTTGTAATGGAAGAAGTAAAAAGATAAATTTATATTAACTTAAAGTATAATATAATGTTTAATGCTAAAAATATTATAAGTAATATATGAAAGGAGAAATTATGGCAAAAAATGATGCTAGATTAAATAGAATCAACGAAGAGCTAAAAAAGGAAATTAGCAATGTATTAACATTTGAATTAAAAAATCCAAATGTTACAGGATTAATAAGTGTAACTAAAGCAAAAATAACACCTGATTTCAAATATGCCAAAATATATGTCAGTATTTTGAATTCTAAAAATCTTGAAAAGACTATGCAAGGCTTAAAAGATTCTGCTGGTTTTATAAGATCACAAGTAGCAAAAACAATTAATTTAAGAATAACTCCTGAATTAGTTTTTGAATTAGATGACTCAATGGAATATGGAATGAGAATTGATAATATATTAAAAGAAATAAATGAAAATAAAGAGCAAAAAGAGCAATAAATTATAAATTAGCAAAATAGGACGGAACTAAAAAGCTCCGTCCATTTTTAAATAGTAAACAATATAGCTCTTAAAGAAAGGATTGATAAAATGAGTACATTAGATAAAATATATGAAAAAATAAATGAGGCTGAATCTATTGCAATTTTAACACACGAAAATCCAGATGGAGATGCTGTTGGAACAAGTTTAGCATTATATATAGCTTTGAAATCAGCTGGAAAAAAGAATGTAGATTTAATAATACCTGAATATCCAAAAACATTTGAATTTCTTCCAAATATAGATGAGGTAAAAAAAGAGGGGGCTAGAGATTCATATGATTTAGCAATAGCAATTGATTGTTCAGCACTTAAAATGCTAAATGGATGGTCAAAATATTTTGAAACTGCCGAAAGCTCTGTTGTTATAGATCATCATGGAACAAATACAATGTTTGGCGATTATAATTTTGTTAATCCAGATTCTCCAGCATGTGCTGAAGTTATGATAGTTTTATTAAATTATTTAAAAATGGAAATAACAAAAGATATTGGTACATGTTTACTTGTAGGAATTATTACAGATACGGGAGGATTTAAATATTCAGGAGTTACAGCAGAAACATTTGAATTTGTGGCAGAATTGTTAAATAAAGGTGTTAATGTTTCAGATACATACAGAAAAGTCTTACAAATGAAGACAAAATCAGCTTTTGAATTAATGAGATTGGCAACTAGTAGAATTGAGTTTTTTGAAAACGGAAAAATTGCATTTACATATGTTACTTTAGAAGATCAAGAGCGACTAAATTGTTCTATTGGAGACCATGAAGGTATTGTAGATTTCGGAAGAGATGTTGAAGGAGTTGAAATTTCAATATTTGTAAGAGCAATAAAAAATAAAGGTTTAAAAGTATCTTTACGATCTAATGAAAAAGTTAATGTAGATGAAATGGCTCTTGTTTTTGGAGGTGGAGGACATCCAAAGGCAGCTGCATTTTCAATAAACGGAGATCTAGAAACTGTAAAAAATAGAGTTATTGCAGAAGCAAAACATTATTTATAATTTAAAATATGTAAAATATTAGTGCATGAATAAATTTTAAAGAAGGGGATTAATCAATTAAATAATATATTAATTGATTATACAAGAATATATGGAAAAATGTGGAATTTTAATTGTAAATAAACCTAAAAATTATACTTCAAATGATGTGGTTAATAAAGTAAAAAAGTTGTTAGATACAAAAGTTGGACATACTGGAACTCTTGATCCAAATGCAACTGGAGTACTTCCACTATTGTTAGGAAAAGGAACAAAATTTTCAAAATATTTAATTAATCATGATAAAAAGTATATTGCAACATTACAATTAGGTGTTAAAACTTCAACTGCTGATATAGAAGGAGAGATTATTGAAGAAAAAGAAGTTAATATTGATAAATTAAATAAAGTTAATGTGTCTAGTTGCTTAAATTCATTTTTGGGAAAGCAAGTTCAGACACCTCCTATATATTCTGCAATAAAAGTTAATGGAAAGAAATTATATCAATATGCTAGAGCAAATATAGATGTAGAAATACCTAAAAGAAATATAGAAATTTATTCAATTAATCTTATTAATATTGATCCTGATGAAAAAAATATTAAATTTGAGGTAGAATGTTCTAAAGGAACATATATACGATCTTTATGTGAAGATATTGCAAAATCACTAGGAACAGTTGGATATATGAAAGATCTTGAAAGAGCTAGAGTTGGAGACTTTGAAATATGTAATTCAGTTACATTAGATGAAATAGAGCAAAATGCTAAAAATGAAAAATGGCTAACAAATCATATTATCACATTAGAGCAATTATTAGATAATAAAGGTAAGATTAATATTGAAAACTGTGATATAGAAAAGTTTTATAATGGTGTTAAAATTTTAAATAATAACATAGATGGAATATATTCAATTTATTGCAATAATAAGTTTCTAGGAAGCGGAACTGTTCAAAATAATTACTTAAAAAGAGATGTATTAGTTTAATTAGAAAGGAATATGAGGAAGATTAATGTATAAATTAAGAGCTTTTAATGATATTATAAAAGAAATTTGTAAAGAAAAAGATATTGAATATCAAGAGCTTTCTGATGATTGGATAATTAAATTGAAAAAAAATAATAAAATAAGATTTATTGTAGGATATAAATTTGATTTAAATACACAAGCACTTTCAGAGATTTGTAATGATAAATATGCTTTATACACAGTTTTAAGCTCTGAAAATTTGCCAATTATTGAATCTCAGATTTTATTTAAAAATGAAGAGCAAAATTTAGAAAAATATTTTGATTTATATGGTAAAAATGTAGTAATAAAGCCTAATAATGGAACTTGTGGAAATAATGTAATCCATGCGAAAAACTTGGAAGAATTAAAATTAGCATATGAAAAAATTTTACAAAGAAATAATAGTGTAGTTATATGCCCATTTTATAATATTTTAAGTGAATATAGAGTTATTTATTTAAGAAATAAAAAGTATATATACAAAAAGGTGAAACCACAAGTGATAGGTGATGGAATACATAATATTAATGAATTATTAAAAAAGTTCAATGAATTTTATTATAAGAATCCAGAGCATTTAAAAAATGATATGTTTGATTTAAATTATATTCCATATGAAGGAGAAATTATAGAATATGAATGGAGATTTAATTTATCTAAAGGTGCTAAAATAGAAAAAACATCAGATTATGAAAATGAAATAATAACTAAAATGGCAGATAAGATAGCAGAAATATTAAATCTTAAATTTGTTAGTATAGATATAATAAAAAATAGTGATAATAAATTTATGGTTATGGAAATAAATAGTGGAGTTATGACAGAAAATTTAATCAAACAATCAAATAATGGAAAAGAAATTGCAAAAGAAATATATTCTGAAGCTATTAATCAGATGTTTATAATATAATACAAAGGAGAATGGAAAATGGTTATATTTGGATATGATGTACAAGTTTATTATCTGTTATTTATGATTTATGCAACATTGGGATGGATAATGGAAGTTACTTGTAAATTAATACAATATAAAAGATTTATAAATAGAGGTTTTTTAATTGGTCCGTATTGTCCTATATATGGATATGGAGCATTATTAATAACAATATTATTACATAAATATACAAATGACCCAGTAGTGTTATTTGTAATGGCAATAGTAGTGTGTGGAACATTGGAATATTTAACAAGTTATTTTATGGAAAAAATATATAAGGCTAGATGGTGGGATTATAGTCAAAAGAAGTTTAACATAAACGGAAGAGTATGTTTAGGAACAATAGTTCCATTTGGATTATTAGGATTACTAATAATGTATGTTTTAAATCCGTTATTTTTAGGGGCAATAGAAAAATTATCAGATATGTGGATTAATATATTATTTTGGACATTGCTTGGTATATATATTTGTGACAACATAATATCAGGAATAGTAATAAGATCAGTAAAAGCAACAGAAAAAGGATTTGGAAGAAATCTTGATAATACTGAAGAAATTACTGAAAAAGTCAAAGAAATATTACAACAAAAATCTATTTTGCATAGAAGATTAATAAATGCATATCCAAGAATTCAAGCTGTAAAATTTAAAATAAAAGAAAAAAAGGAAAAAATAAAAAAAAGAAGTGAAGAGATACAAAATAATATAGAAGAAAAAAGCA
>CAKPKU010000028.1 GCA_934167365.1 uncultured Clostridia bacterium | reverse complement strand
TCTTTATGTGATGATAAATCATTTTTGCTATCATTTAGATGTATTGCTTTTAATTTATCTAATCCTATTACTTTGTCAAATTCATCTAATACTCCATCAAAATTATTTACTATATCATATCCTCCATCCCATATATGGCATGTATCTAAACACACACCTAATTTTTCCTTTAGATTAACCTTATCTATAATTGCTTTTAGCTCTTCAAAATTTCTTCCTATTTCACTACCCTTTCCAGACATTGTCTCTAGTAATACTGTTGTAGTTTGATCTTTTGTTAATATTTCATTTAACATTTCTGCAATATAATCTATTCCTATTTCTACTCCCTGTTTTACATGACTTCCTGGATGAAAATTATACATATTTCCAGGTGTATATTCCATCCTTCTCAAATCGTCAGCCATTGTATTTTTTGCAAATTCACGTATTTGAGGATCTGCTGAACATGCGTTCAATGTATATGGAGAATGTGCTAATATTACATTTATTCCATGCTCTTTTGAATATTCTAAAAAACTATTTATATCATTTTCATCAATAGGTTTAGCTTGTCCTCCTCTTGGGTTTCTTGTAAAAAATTGAAATGTATTTGCACCTATACTTACCGCTTCTTTAGCCATAGCTAAATATCCCTTTGATGCTGATAAGTGACAACCAATTGTAAACATATTTACCTCCTTACCACTAATTTATTAATTTTAGCCTTAATGTAACTTTCGAGCTTTTTCATAAACTCAGCTGACTCTATTTCTTTTTTTGCTACCATCTCTAACCCTTTTTCCCAACTTGCTGTTAGTTTTGGGTTTAACATATCAGGCATTGACATATTTACTACATCATATATTGCCTCACCTTTCACCGTAGGTGTAATTATTTGTGTTTTTCCATTTATATTTATATATTTTATTTTTTCTAATTTTTTTATTATTTCAGCTCTAGTAGCACTTGTACCTATTCCCGCTCCTTTGATTTGCTCTCTTAGCTCTTCATCTTCAATTAGTTTTCCTGCATTTTCCATTGCTAATATCATTGAACCTGAATTATATCTACTTGGAGGCGATGTTTCGGCATCTTTTGTTTCAAAATTTACTATCTCAATTTCTGAATTTTTCTTTAATTTTGTTAAAATTTCTAAATTATCTTGTCCATTTTCAGAATCTTTATTTTGGTCTTTATTACTTTTATTTTTCGCAATATCTAAATATCCTGATTTTGTACATACCTTTCCTGATACCCCAAACTGTTCATTGTCAACTGAAATAATTACTGATATTTTATTGAATTCTGCTGGCGGATAAAATATTGCTAAAAATCTTTTTACAATTACCTTATAAATTTGTTTATGTAGGTCTGGTAATTTTTCGTAATTTTCATATCCTTGACCTGTTGGAATAATTGCATAATGATCAGTTATTTTACTATCATTTACATATTTGCTTTTTATTATATTTGTAGAATATTTTTCTTCTGCCATTTGTTTAATATATCCTTGTACTTCTTCATCTTTATATCCTTTTGCAATTCCATTTAAATTTTTTGAAATTATTTTTGCAACTGCTGTTGATAAAACTCTTGCATCGGTTCTTGGATATGTTACTAATTTTTTTTCATATAAATTCTGTATAACCTCTAATGTTTCATCAGGTTTAATTTTAAACCTTTTTGTACATTCATTTTGTATTTCTGCTAAATTAAATAATAATGGTGCATTTTCTTTTTGTTTTGTCTTTTTTACTTCTTTTACAATTGCTTTTTTATCTTTTAATGATAAAATAAACTTTTGGGCATCTTCAATTTTTTTGAATCCTGTTTCATTATACAATTGTATAGAATTATACATTTTTGAATCTTCGGTAACTTTCCATTCAGCTTTAAAACTACTATCTGAATTTCCAAATTCTCCTACAATTTTGTAATATGTTGTTTTTACAAAATTGGCAATTTCACGCTCTCTTGACACAACCATTCCTAATACACATGTCATAACTCTTCCAACAGAAATAGAAACTTTTTCTTCATCTATTTGCTTTGCAATTCTTTTACCAAATATTATTGAAAGTAATCTTGAAAAATTTATTCCTATTAAATAATCTTCTTTTGCTCTTAAATAAGCTGCATCTGATAAACTATCATATTCTGATAAATCTTTTGCTTCTTTTATTCCTCTTTTTATTTCTTCTTCTGTTTGTGAATCTATCCATACTCTTTTCATTTTGGCATTTGGATTTGGTTTTGCCATCATAAATACCAATCTTTGTATATATTCTCCTTCACGCCCAGAGTCTCCGGCATTGTATATTTCTTCAACATCTGCTCTTTGTAATAATTGCTGTACTATGTTAAATTGATTTTGTACTGCTGGTATTATTTCATATTTCCATGTTTCTGGAATAAATGGAAGGGTATCTAGTCGCCAAAATTTCAAATTTTCATCATACTTTTCTGGATAACTCATTGTTACTAAATGACCTACACACCATGTTATTATCCATTCATCTGATTCTATATAACCATTTTTTCTATTTACATTTATCCCCAGTGCTTTTGCAAATTCCATAGCTACTGATGGCTTTTCTGTTATTATTAATTTTTTTGACAATCAAATTCATTCCTTGTTTTTTATTTAGATTTTTAATGCGGAATCTATAAAACCTGTATTTTATTGCAATTTCATATCTATATAATCATTTGCCATATCTATCATTTCTTTAGCTTCTTTTAACGTATTTTCATTTTTAAAATTTGCTTTTTTCAACAATTTATTAATATAATCGTTTTCTTTCATTGTTATATAACTATCTTTATAATTAAAATCAAATACATATGCTACATGCGAAATCCAAATATCTCCATATGTATTTCTATTTTTATAATTAATTATATGATCTTCTTTAAATTCTCTAATTATTTCCTCTGAGAAAGTTTCGTTTTCTAAAAGTTCACAACCATAGATATTTTTGATAGTATCTGTTGATAAAACATAAAAAATATCAAGCTTATCACTATCTCTTATTATTTTTGAATGTAATAGCTCTACATCAGATAAGCCTTCTTCTATTTCAGATCTATTGTGATTTAATATAGCAGTTTTTATTATTTTATAATATTTTTCATCTACATTAAATTTTTCAATGAGATTATCTTCAAATAATACTTTTACACCATATTCTCCATGGTTTATGCTTATTTTATCTATAAACGTATTATAAATTCGTACTTGTTCAAATCTTCCTATATCATGTAATAATCCTATTAGCTCTGCAAGCTCAATATTCTCTTCTGATAAATTTAATGATATTGCTATTTTTTTACTTAAGTCTGCAACTCTTAAAATATGTGCTATCTTTAAAGCGATTTTTCCATCATTTGCATTATATTTTTTTACATATTCATTAAAAACTTTTTTTGCATTTATTATATCTATCATTCTTTAACCTCTTAACTTTTTATTTTTACACATATTATTATAAATTAATTGTAAAATCAATACTTTTAATATATTATTTTGCTCCAATTTAGTTAAATTCACTAATTTTATGTGTAATATTTGATGAAGTATTTTTTACTTTATAAAAAAATCAATCTATCTTTTGATTAATATACACATCTATAAAAAAATTCCATTGACTATCAAATATTTTTAATGTATTATAATATATATTTATATACAGATAGGAGAAATTATATATGTTATGTTCAGTTTGTAAAAAAAATGCGGCTGTAATTTTTATAAATAAATCTAATGACTCAAAAGAGCTTGATGGATTATGTTATGAATGTGCTAAAAAGAAAGGAATTAATCCTTTAGATGCTTTAGCAAAACAAGCTAATTTATCAGATAGTGATATAGAAAATATGTCTAAACAGTTTGAAAATATGTTTAATGATTTATCTGAATCTCCAGATTTCACAATGGATGTTTCAGATGATTTTAATGATGGTTCAAATAGTTTAGGATCTATATTTTCAGGTCTTTTTGGTGGATCAAATAATTCTGATTCAGCACAAGAAAACAGCTCTAATAATACAAAAAAAGTAAAAACAGAAAAAAAATCAGTTAGTAAAAAACATAAAGCTTTAGATAATTTTGGTACTAATTTAACAGCTAAAGCCAAAAATAACCAATTAGATTTAGTAGTTGGCAGAGATAAAGAGCTTGAAAGGATTATTCAAATTTTAAATAGAAGAACAAAAAATAATCCTTGTCTTATAGGAGAGCCTGGTGTTGGAAAAACAGCAATTGCACAAGGTTTAGCAATAAAAATTGCAAATGGAGATGTTCCTGCAAAATTATTAACAAAAGAAGTTTATCTTTTAGATATGACCGCTGTTATTGCTGGTACACAATTTAGAGGTCAATTTGAATCAAGAATGAAATCTATTATTGATGAATGTAAAAATTGCGGAAATATAATTTTAGTAATTGATGAAATTCATAATATTATTGGTGCTGGTGATGCAGAACATTCAATGAATGCTGCTGATATATTAAAACCATCTTTATCAAATGGTGAAATTCAATTAATAGGAACAACAACTTTAAAAGAATATAGAAAATATATTGAAAAAGATAGTGCTTTAGAAAGAAGATTCCAAAAAGTATTAGTTGAAGAGCCTTCAGTAAATGACTCTGTAACTATATTAGATGGAATTAAAAAATATTATGAAGATTTCCACAAAGTAAAAATTTCTACTGATGTAATTAGACAGGCCGTTATTATGTCTGAGAAATATATTCATGATAGATTTTTACCTGATAAAGCAATTGATGTTTTAGATGAAGCTTGCTCTCAAATTAATTTAAATAATAAAGCTTTATATGAATTAGAAGTTTTACGAAATCAATTAAAAGATGTTCAAGCAGAAAAGGAAGAAGCTGCACAAGCCGACTCTACCGAAGATTACCAAAAAGCTGCGGAGCTAAAAATGAAAGAATGTAAATTACTTGAACAAATAGATACATTAAATAAAGAAATGAAAGTTGTTTCTTTAACTGTTCAAGATATTGCTAATGTTATAGAGCGTTGGACCAAAATACCTGTAAATAAAATTACTGAAGAGGAAACTCAAAAATTATTAAATCTTGAAACAAACTTACATAAGCGAATTATTGGTCAAGATGATGCTGTAAAAAGTGTTTCAAGAGCTATTAGAAGAAATAGAGCTGGCTTAAAATCTACAAAAAGACCACCTTCTTTCATATTTGTTGGACCTACTGGTGTTGGAAAAACAGAACTTGCAAAAGCACTTGCATATGAAATGTTTGGAGATGAAAGCTCTATAATACGTGTTGACATGTCTGAATTTATGGAAAGTCACTCTACAGCTAAATTAATCGGATCACCTCCTGGATATGTTGGTTATGATGATGCTGGTCAATTAACTGAAAAAGTAAAGCGTAGACCTTATTCTATTGTTTTATTTGATGAAATCGAAAAAGCTCATCCTGATGTATTTAATTTATTACTTCAAGTTTTAGATGATGGTAGATTAACTGATAATCAAGGAAATACTATTAATTTTGAAAATACTATTATTATTATGACATCTAATGTTGGATCTAATGTTAATACTAATTCAATTGGATTTAATAATGATGGAACTACTAATAATAGCAAACTTCAAGATAGCTTAAGAGCAACATTTAGACCAGAATTTTTAAATAGAATTGATGAAATTGTTACATTTAAATCTTTAACAGAACAGCAATTACTTCAAATTGTTGATTTAATGTTAAATGATACAAATAAAGCTTTATTAGATAAAGATATAACTTTAAATATTTCAGATTCTTCTAAACAATATTTATTGAAAAAAGGTACTGACATTAAATATGGAGCACGACCTTTAAGAAGAGCAATTCAAAGATATGTTGAAGATGAATTGTCTGAATTAATATTAAAATCAGAGCTTAAAAATGGTCAAACAATAAATATTGACTGCAATAATGATGAACTAACATTCACAGTAAAATAGCTTTTTTTAAACGGAGGTTAATTTATGAACAAAAATGTACCAAATATACTCACAATATCCAGATTTATATTTATTCCATTTATTGTCACAGCATTAATACTGGATAAATATATTTTAGCATTTATATTACTTTCATTATCTGCATTAACAGATGTACTAGATGGATTTATTGCAAGAAAATTTAATTTTATAACAGATTTTGGAAAATTAATTGATCCTTTAGCTGATAAAACAACTCAATTAGCAATTTTAATTACTTTATCAATAAAGCAAACCCCATCAGGTGAACCAATTGTTCCTATATGGATTTTACTAATAATTTTTATAAAAGAACTTCTAATGGTTTCTGGTGCCTCATTTCTTTATGGAAAAGATTTAGTTGTTTCTAGTAAATGGTATGGAAAATTATCAACAGTGTTATTTTATATAGCAATTGTATGCTCTTTAGTAATTGCATATTTTAATATAACATTTAGATTTGATACATATATATATTATTTAGGATTAATAATGACAATTTTTTCACTAATAATGTATTTCCGTGAGTTTTATGCAAATGGATATTTTGATAATATAAAAAAATCGAAACAATAACTGAACTAAACTTTATGCGGGCTTTTAGCCCGCTATTTTTTTACTATTTTATTCAAAATCTTCTAAAAATACATTTAAATTTTCTTTTCCAACTATATTTATACCATCTTTTAACCTCTCTTTATCTTCTTCAGATAAATATTTTGTTGATATATCAGTTTTCTTTACTATATTCTCTTTATTATTATCTCCTACACTATAAATAACAATATATTCATTAGTATCTTTTGCAATATAATGCTCATTGCATCTTCCTGCATTTTCCTTATGGATTTTTATTTCATCTTTTGAAAATTCATCTACTACCCACTCATTATAATATTGTACCACTTGTTTTTTTGTCATATTTACAATATCTTCTGGTACATTATATTCTTCTTCAATAGTATGTCCACATGATTTGTAATATTGTTTTAATATAATTTTTGAATTTGGAGACACTCTAATATCTTCTTCATTTGAAGTCTCAACTGCTAGTTCATTTATTACTTTTACATTTTCAGTATTATCATTTACTTTGCTTTTTACGTTTTTGTTTTCTTGAAATTTAAATATAAAATAAATCATCACACCAATTATAATTGTGGTTATTACTATGCTACTAATAATTATAGATCTTTTATTCACGCAAATACCATCTCCTTTTCTCAAATTTATACTTGTATTATTTGTTAATTATGTTTTTTTATACATAAATTAGTATATATGTTTGCGTATTCTAATTTTTCCAGATCTATTAATATTAATTTTTATCTCTCCATCTAAATCAGTTCTGTAAATCATACAATTTCTGGTTTCTAAACTTTTTATTGTTACTCCCGATGGATGTCCAAATTTATTGTTTTTTCCTACCCCTATTAGTGCAATTTTTGGATTAACACATTTTATAAAATCCAAGCTACTCGATGTTTTTGAGCCATGATGTGGTATTTTTATTATATCTGCTGTTACATCATATTTATTTATAATATTTTGCTCTGCGATTTTTTCTATATCCCCTGTAAACAACATCGAAAAATTACCATAAACTAGTTTTGTAACTATTGAATTATTATTTAAAATATTTTCATTAATTACATTATTTGCATTTGGCCATATTACATCAAAATATGTACTTTTATCTATATTAATTTTCATACCAGAGCCAACAACTATTATATTTATTTTCTTCTCATTCACAATTTTTAAAAATTCATTATAATTTTCTGAAATTTCCTCTTGTTTACTTATAATAGCATTTTTTACTTTCATATGCTCCATAATATATAACATTGCTTTGCAATGATCTGAATCAAAATGAGAAATCATAACATAATCCAATTTATATATTCTTCTATTGTACAAATATGGAAGTAATGTATTTTTTCCTATTTTATCTTCTCCAAATTCTGTTCCACCACTATCTATTAAAATATTTTTATTATTTTCAGTAATAATTAATGTGCTATCACCTTGTCCTACATCTATAAAAAATATGTTTAGACTTTTGTCAAATTTTCCAAAGATATTAAACATTGTAATAAACATCACATATATTACTAAGACCTTTTTTATATATGAATTAATAATATGTTTAACTTTCTTTTCAGAATTTAACTTAAAAAGAATTAGTCCTGTCAAAATATAATATGTAATAATAGAAAATTTGTATGGAGTAATTACATAGATATTAAATATTTTATTTGAAAAAAACTTTGAGAAAAATATTAATAAGTCTAAAAATATACCTAATATACTAGACAAAAATTCAGATATTTGTATTGATATCAAAGACAACACTATACTAACTAATATTAATGGAATTATAATTGATAGCAATATATTTACAACTATACCTGATATTATAAATATTATAGATACTTTATTTGTACAATACACCATAATTGGTAATATTGCAATATTCGCAGATATACTTAACGAAATAGACTTTCTTATAAAATTAAATATTTTTATTTGACACTTTCTTGGTAAAATTCCAACAAGAAAATAATCTACTTTTTTATAAAATAAAAGTATTCCTAATGTTCCTCCAAATGAGAACATAAAACTAAAGCTTTTTATAGAATATGGATTTATTATTAATATTATGAGTGCTGATAATGATAGGTTTGTTATAGAATCAGATTTTTTATATATTAATAAACCTATTATATGTATAATAGTCATAATAGTAGCTCTTATGACTGATATTTGGTAACCAATTATTGCATTATAAAAAATTAATATACAACATAATATAATATTTTTATTTTTCTCACCTAACATATATAATAATATTGAAAAACACATTATTATATATGAAATATGCATTCCTGAAATCGCCAAAGCATATGATAATGAACTTTCCGAAAAATACTCAATAACTTCATCACTAATCAAATCTTTATCACCTAAAATTAATGCACTACATATATGAGCTTTATCTTCTGGTAGAAATTTGTATATTTTTTCTTTTATATTTTTATGTATATTATCAAACAAACTATATTTTGTATATCCAGTTATATACACTTTATCGCAATTTATTATTCCAATTATTCTTTCTGATCTTAAATACTCATCATAGTTAAAGCCATTGAAATTTCTACTTTTACTACCTTTTTCAAATATTCCATTTACCTCAACATTCATACCTTTCGCTAGATTTCTATTTATATCTTTATCATATACATACATATACAAATTTTTATACTTGCAATTTTTATTTATTAAATTTATTTTTATTAAATATTTCTTGTAATTTTGTTGGTCATTTTCGTACCTTTTAACTATTGTTCCGCTAACAGCTACTTCAGTATTATCAAAAACTACATCATCATAGATTTTCTTAATTGTAACCGTGTTTAAATATGAAATTATTATTACACATTCTAAAACTATTATAAAAAATTTTCTTTTCGTTAATAAAATTATTATTATAGTTATGTGTATAATACAAAAAGGGACTATATTTATATTAAAATATAGCCCCCATATTATACCTATTATATATGTTATAGTAATATACAGTAATTTTCTTTTCAAATATACTCCTTCTATAACCCCTTATTTTATAAAATTCTTCTTGCTGTTACATATCTTTGTTGATATGCTGATGTTGATAATGAAGATATTATTACACCTGTTCTTGAATTTGATGCATGTATGAATTGACCATCTCCTATATATATTCCAACATGACCAATTTCAGTTTTAGCTGTATTTTTAAATATTATGATATCCCCTGGTTGTAAGTTACTTTTACTAACTGCTACACCATCATTTGCTTGTGTTTTTGAAGAACGACTTAATGAATATCCAAAATGTTTATATACATATTGTACAAATCCAGAACAATCAAATGAGTTTGGTCCATTATTTCCATATACATATGGATAACCTAAAAATCCTTTTGCATATGCTACTATTGCTGCTCCATTTGGATTTGATGCTGTTGTAGTTGGTGTTTCAGCTGGTGCTGACTGTTTTGTTTCTTCTTGACTTTGTACATTAGTAGAACTTCTTGATGTTGTTTCAACTTTTTTAGATGATACTAATGATTTCATTATGTAAGATTTTTTACCATTTACATTTATTATATACCAATCACCATCTTCACCAATTACTTTCAATTTTTCGTTTGTATTATATACCTCTACAACTTCAGAAGTTTTACTTTTATCACTTCTGACATTTACTGAAGTACCTTTAACATAATATGTTTTTGCTTCTGAATATAATTTTTCTGTTTTTTCTTTTTTTGGCTCTTCTGTTTTAGTTTGCTCTTCATTATTATTTTGTTCTGTATTTTGCTCTGTGTTTTCAGTATTATTTTCAGTGTTGTTACCCTCATTGTTATTTTGAGGTTCACTTTCATTTACTATTGTTAATTTTTCTGATAACACCCAACCTGATTTTTCAGAATTTTTTATGTATGACCATGTTCCAACATTACTTATTATTTCATACTTTTCGCCACTTTTTGTTGAATTTATTATATCTCCATTTATTAGTGGTACTATTCTTACCTGTTCTTCTGATGATATTGTTGCTTGTTGTATTTTGTTTGTATTATCTTCTTTTTGTTGTTCTTGTTTTTGCTCATCATTTTTATTTTCTGTTTTTTCATTATTATTTTGATTTTCGTTTTCTTCTTTTTGATTTTCATTTGATGTATTATTATCTTTTTGATTTTCATTTGATGTATTATTATCTTTTACTTTTATAAATTGTTTACTTACAAAACCTACTTTGTCATTTGCCTTTACTTTATACCAATCACCATTTTCGCTTAATATTTCAACTTCATCATTTTCATCTAATAAAGTTAATATTTCTGATGATGTATTTTCTTCCTTTCGTAATCGTAAATCACTTGTTGTAACTGTTCCTGTTGTTGCAAAAACAGTTGTATTAAAACATAAAAATAAACTAATAGTTATACCAATTATAATGACCATAACCATATTTTTTCTATCTTTCATTTTCACATTCTCCTTTTTAGAAATTGTTATTAGTATACATTAATTTTCCAAAAAAGTCAATTTTTTCCTAATATATTTTCTTTTTTGTCTTTTTACAGCAAGTTATTGTTATGTTTGTTTTATTTAATTTTCTTTATATTATGCATAATACAAAAGTATTATTTTTTTCACTACATAAATTTATGAACTAATTTATGTTTAGTATTTTTTATCTATTCTATATTATAGTATAAAAAAAAGCATAACTTTCGTTACGCTTTTTATATGAATTCATATTTATATATAAATTTCAAATTAATTATTATCCATTAACAGCATCTTTTAATGCTTTTCCAGCTTTGAATACAGGTGCTTTTTTAGCAGCTATTTTCATTTCTTTACCTGTTTGTGGATTTCTTCCTTTTCTTGCAGCTCTTTCTCTTACTTCAAAAGATCCGAATCCAACAAATTGGATTTTATCTCCACTTGCTAATGTTTCAACTATTACGTCGATCATTGCATTGATTGATGCCTCTGCATTTTTCTTTGTTTCTCCTGTTTTAGCAGCTACTGCCGCAATTAACTCAGATTTGTTCATTATTAATTACCTCCTATTAGAATTTCATATTATGTACTTTATAACTCCGGTCTAATGCAGATTTATAAACTACTATAATGATTATTCGCCAAAATTATGCAAAATCCTTCTTTTTTCCTTGTTTTTTCTTATATTTTTTTATTTTTTTCTAAAAAATAACTTATTAAATATTGGTATAGATAAAATATCTTCTTTATCTAATATTTTTAAAGAAAAGATTGATATTACATACATTATTACGGCTACTCCTATCGCTAATATTATAGCTATATTTTCCATTATTATTCCTATTAATAAAAAATATATAGAATATAAGCTCAAAAGCATTATACATGATGATATCAATGGTTTCAAGATATATTTAAAAAAATTAAACTTTATTTTCAAAAATCTTGCCATACATGAAAAACTTATTGTACAAGCTACAATATGACAAATCATTGTCGCTATGCATGTTCCTTTTATTCCTCCTATATATATATTTGTAGATCCTATTAACTTAATATTCAATATTGTTTTTATTATTACACCTATACTTAAAGCAATTGTTGGTATAAATACTTTTCCTATTCCCTGCAAAATTGCATGAACAATTTGTTCTATTGATATAAAAAATAAAGAAATAGCACTTATTACTAATAGCTCTTTTCCTCTAGAGCTACCAAATAATACTTGTAATATCTGACCTGAAAATCCTATTAATGCAATTACACATGGCATTATTAGTAATACTGTTATTATTATATATTTTCTTGCTATTTCATTTATATCTTTTTTATTTTTTAAACCTGCTATTTTAGGTATTATAGTAGTTGCAATTGCAACTACAAATGAGACAGGAGCAGAAGAAATTACATCGACTTTTCCACTTAAAATTCCATATTGTATTTTAGCTTCACTTTCTGACAAAGATTTTTTTAAAAATCTTACAACAGTTATAGAATCTATATTTCTATTTAATGAAGCTAATATTGAACTCAATGATATTGGTATAGAAACTTTTAAAATTCTACTTATATATTTTTTTTCAAACTTTACTTTTATATTTCCATCATTTTTTCTATACAAATATATTAAACCACATAAAGTAGCAAAAGTTGTAGCCAAATTTGCAACAGTTGCCATAACAACTGTGTTTGCATTGCTAATTAGAAAAAATATTTCTACTAGAACTATTGTAAAAACTGTTTTTAAGAACTGCTCTATGGTTTGTGATTTTGCTGTAATATCTATTTTATTCATTCCATTAAAGTATCCTCTATACACAGATAAAATACATACATTAAAAATTGCTGGTGCCAATGCAATTATAGAATATGTTGCTTCTGGTATATTTAATAAATTATTAGCTATATATTTTGAGCCAATTATTAATAAAGCAGTCATAAAGCTTCCTATTACCGCAAAAATTATTACTGATGTTTTCAGAATTTTTGCAATTTCCACTTTATCATATGAATATCTTTGCTCTGCTACCAATTTTGCAATTGCATTTGGAACACCAATTGCAGATATTGTTAATAGTAAAGCATATATTTGATACCCTGAATTATAAATTGCATTACCTATATCTCCAAAACCTTCTTTATTTGCCAAATATATTTTATATACAAATCCTAAAATTTTTACTATTCCTTGTGCTAATATCAATGCAATTACACCATTAAATAATTTCTTTTTTTGTTTCATACTCATCCACCTTATTTAAATTATTTAATTATATTCATTGATATTTTTATTATTATTACAAAAAAATTTTTTTCTTATATTATGTTACATTTTATTAACAAATTATTACAAAACTCTTGAAATTTTGCCCAATTTATAGGATAATATAGTGGTAATATTTAATTTTTGAAAGTGGTGAAAAGTTTGAAAATAATTGACAAGTTTTTAAAAATGTTAAAAACCGATAGAAATACATTTGTGACATATATATTAACTTTAATAACAATATATTTAGTAATAGACAGAGTCTCAGAAATTATAATTATGATTTTTACAGGTATAGGAAGCTCTTATTGGGGACCGATACAATATGCACTTGCATTTGCTTGCCCCATTTTTGCATTCCTATTTTCATGTAGTTCAAAATTTGCAAATTCAGACAATGTAAAAGTATCTTTCTTCTATTTGTATATAATATCATTATATACATTAGTAATTTCAATGGTAACACAAGGTGTAAATGGAGGTTGTTGGTTACTTATGATGTCATCACCAGCCTACCCTAAAATAGCCACTGAATTTTCAAGTTTAATTGCACCAGCCTTTCGCGGAATATCATTATACTTCCCATTAACAACATTTTATCCTGTTATAAAATGGTTAATGACAACAGTAAATGATACTCCAAAAATTCTCGAATCTATTTATATGTATAAAGGTATAAAATTGACACCTAGTTCAACTACAGGTGTTGGACAATATAGTTGCGAAATAGAGCTATGTAAAGATAAAAGATCTGGAAAGACTGTAAAATTAAGCGAAAATAAACGTTTTGAATCAATGTTAGTTGTTGGTGTATCTGGTTCAGGAAAAACTTCATTAATCTTTGAACCAATGATTGCTAGAGATATTGAAAAGAAACACTTTTTCAAAAAAACAGCTAAAGAATATGGATTTGCAGCTTTAAAGGCTGGACTTGCTAATTTAAATTGTCCCTATGACAATGATTATATAAATGAAAACTTTACATTAAATATGATAACACCTAATCAATCAAAAAGCGCTAATTATAAAGCTTGTATGAAAAAAATGATTTGTGGATCTAATGATAAAAAAATAGTCTATAAAGATTTAGGATTAACATATATTTCACCTGATTTTGAATCAATCTCTCATATGTTAAAAGTTGCAAAAAATTACCATGTAAAAACTAATCTTATAGATCCTAATTCAGTAGATTCACTTGGTTTAAATCCATTTGCATATGATAACCCACTTCAAACATCAATAATTATTTCAACAGTTTTAAAAAGTTTGAATGTATCTGTTATGCCAAATATGGATATGACCTTAGGAATGCAATCAAGTTTTGCAACTCAAGCTATTGAAAATTTATCAATATTGCTAAAAGTTATGTATCCTAGATTACATGATAATGAACTACCAAATTTAGAAGATATGCTAAAAGCTTTTAACGATTTTTCAATTATAGAAAATATGTGTACTGAAATGGAAAAAGATGAAGAGCTTTCTCAAAAGTTCAACATATTATTAACTTACTTTAAAAAGAACTTTTACTCAAATAGTACATCTCGCCTTGATACTGAAAAATATATATCATCAGCAGCTACACAATTAGACAACTTATTAAGATATCCTGGAATTCGTAATGTTTTGTGTAAACGTACTAATAATATTAACTTTGATAATGCTTTATCAAATGGCGAATTTACATTTGTTTGCACACGACGTGGAGATTTGGGAGCTTCTGCTCATACAGCCTTTGGATTATTCTTTATTTTATCAATGCAATATGCTATTTTAAAAAGACCAGGAACTGAAGCAACACGAATACCTCACTTTTTATATATTGATGAATTTGCAGATTTTATTGATACATCAACAGAACCAATATTTACTTTATATAGAAAATACCGTGTTGGTACTGTAATATCAGTTCAAAATTTAGATCAATTAAATGCTAATAATAAAAAACATAGAAAAACAATTATTGCCAACTGTGCTAATAAAATAGTATTCGGTAATAATGAACCAGAAGATAATGCATGGTGGTCAAAAGAACTTGGAGAGAAAAATGAGTGGGCATTTAGTCAAAGTTATGATACTGTAAAAGGTGAATATTCAACTACTTTAGGTGGAATAAAACCTAACAAAAAAGAAAAATATACCGCTGGAAAAATTCAAGAAGTTTCATTTAAAAATTGCTTGTATAAAATTAAAGATACTAGTGGGAAAAATGTTGTTGGTCAAGGTATTCTTAATTTTATGGATGCAAAATACAAAGAAGAGCAAAATGATATAAAATTAAACTTTACTAAATTTACTAATGGAATGTCTGATGAACCTTCAAAAACATCAAAAAAGAATACCAAGAAAAATACAATTCCTACTTTTGTTAATGATGATGATACAGAAGATGAATTAGATCCTATTCGTTCATCATCAACTGATAGCTCTTTATTTGATAATGCAGAAGAAGGTACTGCTATTATTAATTTAAATAAAAATAAAAGAAAACCTAATAATAATTAAAAGAAAGCCAAAAAGCTTTCTTTTTTTATGTACAACATGTCAGTTATATATATGAAATAACCAATTAATTAATAGTTCTTTTTTGACTCAAATTCTATATATGATAGAAGATTATTAATTGAAAATTATTTTTTTCAAAAAAGTTATGCTCTTTAAGTCGTAAATGGCTTTGCATCCATGATTTATACGATCATTATATAAATCATCAATTAACCAAATAATCGCCTTGTCGCACTCAAATAAAAAAATAGAAAAGAAAAGTCAAAACTTTCTTTTCTATTTTTTTATTTAATTATATTTTAATCTAATAATTTTATTTTTGTCTTTTTCATCTTATATTTTCCAGTTTCCTCATTTATAACAAATTCATATAATGATTCATCTAGACTTTCATCATTTTGTTTAAGATCTGTTGTGAAATATAATTTTATTTTACTAATTGTTACATCATTTAATACTATTGTTTTAAATGTTTCTGCCATATGCTTATCATCTTCACATACAATTATTAATTGTGGCATACTTTTGAATCCTGAATCATTTGGAACAAAGTTTTCATAAAAATCTTTATAAAACTTCATTTTATCAACTAATTTTTTTTGCCAATCATCTTCTCTTCTAATAACTTCAAATACAAAATCTATTGATTTATCATTTTTACTTAACTTAATAGCTCCTCCTGTTGCTTTAAAAGTTTTTGATAGAGTTTTTGCTGTAATTGAAGGCTTTGGAGTGTAACTATCAAATGCTGTAACCTTTCTTAAATATGCTATTATTACTTGATTTCCAGCTAATCTTTTTTTAATCATTGCAACTGGTTTTGTATTATCTGTTGGTTGCCACTTACATTCTTCTCCTCTTGAATTTAATAAATATTTTCCCATTTTTTCTAGGCAATATATTCTATAAATTCCTTTTCCATCATCTGAATTAAAATAATATCTTGTTAATATTTTTGCTTTTACTAATTGATCAAGTTTTCCATTTAGTTTATCTTGAGATTTTACATCAAATCCATTTATTTCTAATAATTGAAATAATTGTCTTGATGTTATAAATTCAAATTCATTTACTAATGATAAAATTTTAAAATGAATATCATTAATATGTCCTAAATTAATTCTTTGAATAATTTGATTCATAGAAACGTATCCGTCTTTTCCATCGAATACTTTTATTTCACCTTCTCTAATTGCAAATGGTGATGTTACTGCCTTAATTTCATTATCATTAACCAATTTTCTTACCTCCTAAAATTTATACAATTATTAATTTTATTTTCTTTTTCTCTGGTATAATTTTTTTAACATAAACATTAACATTTTGTCCATATTCAATGCCTTCTTTATATTCTGCTAATCCCACTAAATTTGGTTTTAGCTCTATAAATATTCCATTTTTGGACTTTTCTACTTCTCTTGCTTTTCCTACTATTGTTGTGCCTTCTTCTATTCCATTTATATTTTCTTCCCAAGATCCAAGTAGCTCTTTGTATGTCAATATTATTTTTTCTTGATTTCTATCTATTGATTTTATCATAATATTTATCTTTTGTCCAACCCTAACTCTTTCTTTTGGGCTTTTAATTCTTGCTATTGACATATCTTCAATATGCAATAAACCAACTACTCCACCACCTATTTCGACAAATGCTCCATATGGTTGTATACTTTTTACTATTCCTTTTAAAACAGTTCCTTCTTTTACTTCGTTTTTTATCCAATTTATTGCATCTTGTTCTACATCTTTCCTTGACAAAATATAATTATTTGATTCATCTATTCCTTTTACTTTAAATTGTACATATTTGTTTATTTTGCTTGTACTTATATTTTCCTTAAATGTACCATTTGCATTATTTATTAATTCAATATCATCTCTATGTATTATTCCTGATTTATTATTATCAAATTGTACATGTAAATTATAATTTTCATCACAACTTACTACTTTTGCTTCGAGTATTTCTTGTGTAGTTATTGCCTTATTTAATATGTTTGAATTTAATGTTTTTTTATCTATATGCCATCCTTCTGGAATAAATTTTTGGTATCTCATTTTATATTCTCCTTCATCTTTCGTGTTTTTAATATTATATAATTAAATTATTAGTTTTACAAGACTTTTTTGTGTTTAGTTATTGTAATTTTAACATTTTAACTTCATTGTCTGTTAAAAACCTCCACTGCCCTATTTTTAAGTTTTTTACAGTTAAAAATTCTATTTTAGATCTATGAAGAGCTATTACATTTTTTCCTATTGCTTCGCACATTTTTCTTACTTCTCTGTTTTTT
>CAKPKU010000027.1 GCA_934167365.1 uncultured Clostridia bacterium | reverse complement strand
GTACAACAACAAATGAGTGTGTAAGTACAGATCAAGTAGATGCCACAATAAATGTAAAAGTTCCAAATAAGGAAATAACAGGATCATTTAGTTTAAATGTAGTAAAAAAAGATTCAAAAACAGCGCAAAAAATAGCAGGTGTAGGATTTAAAATAAAAATATTAGATGAACAAGGAAACTTATTAGAAAATGCAGAGAGTTTAGGAATAGACGGAGAGAAAGAGCTTTTCGTAAATAATGATGAAACATCAGAGTTATATGGAACTTTAAATATAAATGGAATAAAAATAACAGGAGTAAATAAAAAATATACAATAAAAATAACAGAATCAACAATACCAACAGGTTATATAGGTGCAGAAGAAAAAACAATTACAGCAACAAGTGTATATAATGAAATAAGCAATAAATATGAATTAGTACCAGATAATACACAAGACTATGTATTAATAGAAAATGAATTAATTACAGCAGAAATAAAAAATACACAAATTACAGAAGAAAACGGAAATTATACATTAAGTATTGAAAAAGTAGATAATGCTGACTCAAATACAAAATTACAAGGTGTAAAATTCACAGTAAATTCAAAGGAATCAGAAGCAACATCAAAAGAAGGAATAGTAAGTATAGCAAGTAAAGAAATAACAGAAGAAGGAACAGATACTTATGAAATATCAGAAATTGATTTAGGAAATAATAAATACATAAAAATGCAAGATACATTAACTGTTAATGTAAAAACAATATCAACACTAACAGAAAGTGTAAGAAAATATAGTGTAGAAAGCTATTCATTTGATGATAATACAACTACAAAAGAAATAACATTACAAGATGGAACAAAAGCAACAGCAATATTAACATCAGATTTACAAAATAATATAAAACTAACAATTCCAAATAAAAAAATGAGTGGAAGTTATAATATTAATTTTAACAAAATATCACAAACAACACAGAAAAAATTAAGTGGAGCAGTATTTTCATTAAAGGCAGAGCAAAAACAAAGTGATGGAACATATGTAAATATTGATTTATATGATACTAAAGATAATAAATTAACACGTGATGAAAATAACGAAAAAATTGCAAAAATAGATGATACAAAAAACAGTACAATATATGAGTTAAATAATATAAGAATAGATTCAGAAGGAACATATAAATTTACATTATCAGAGGTTAATGCTCCAGTAGGATATGACATTATAACAAGTAAATCTTTTGAAATTACAATATCAATATCAGAAGTAAATGGATTTAAAGAGTATAAAATAACAAATGTAGCAGGTGTAGAAAATGTTGATAATAATGATATATCATTTGAATTAAACAATGTTACATTAAAAGTAGAAGATAAAGAGCTAGTTGATAAATTTGATTTATCACTACGTAAGTTTATAACAGATATAGAAAGAGATACAAATAAAGATGGACAAATAGATAGTAACGATGAAAAAATAAATGTTGAAACAAGAGCACCAGTTTTAAATGAGAGATCTTTATTAGGATTAAATACTAATGCAACTACTTTATACTATTTCCATACAAAAAATGCATTAGCAGTAAAAAAAGGTGATATAGTAACATATACAATAAGAGTATATAATGAAAACAAAATACCAGGATATGCAAAAGAAATAACTGATTATATTCCAGAAGGTTTAGAATTTGTAAAATATACAAATGGAGATGGAAGTATAAATGCTAACTACGGTTGGGAAACAGTATCTGATGCATCAGGAAAAGTTATAGCTGTAAAGACATCATACTTACAAGACCAAATATTAAATGAAATTGGTTTAAAAGAAGAGCTACTAGGAGAGAATGCAGATGTATGGTACAGAGATGTTAAGGTTCAATTAAAAGTAACACAATCACCAAATTCAGAAAATAACATATATTTAACAAATAGAGCAGAAATAACATCATATGGATATTATACAGATGGAACTAAAGATGCAAATGGCAGATATAATAGTGTAGATAAAGATACAGAAGGAGCAACATTTGTAGAAGCAACAAAAACACCAGATATAGATATAGATTCAGTAGAAAAAACAATATACAACAAAGATCAAGGCACAGAATCTTTAGGACTTGGTAATTGGTATTCATCACATGTACTAAATAATAAACCAGATATAGAAAATTATTATCCAGGGGATCAAGATGATGATGATTTTGAAACAGTATATGTTGAAAACTTTGTAAATACACAAATTGAATTAAATAAATTAAGTACAATAAACAACAAACATATAGAAGGTGCTATATTTAAGATTACAAATAACAAACCAAATACTAGTATAAATATGAAAATATGCAACAAATCTACATCAAAAGAAATTGAAATAAGTGAAGACGGAACATTTACAGTTCCTTCAGAGGGAATTTTAATTGATTTATCCAATTTAGAAAAAGATGAAACATACGAATTATTAGTACAAGAAACAAAAGCACCAGAAGGATATGAAAAAACATTAGAAAGCTTTATTTTACAAGTAGTAATAAGTGCAGATGGTCAAGTTTCAGCAAATGTTAAAAATGTAACAGATATAGATGGAACAGTATATGCAGGTAAAGATCAAGGAATTGTTAATTTAGAAGGTGCAGATAAAGATGGAAATGTTGTATTAGATAGTAAAAATAATAATTCTAAAATCGAATATAAAATAGGCAAAAATGGAGAATGGAAAACATATTCAGATATATTAAAAGTTGAGGAAAATGATACAGTATATGCACGCTCTACTGATGGAAATAATTATAGTAGTGTAGCCGTAAAAGTAATAAACAATATAGATAAAGTAGCTCCAAAATTAGAAAGTGCACAAGAAGACACAAATAATACAGATATAGAAACATCTGTAAATGTAGTCTTAACAGATAATGCTTCAGGAATAGTTGGATATGGTTTAAGTACAAGTAATACAGAAGCTCCAAAATATACAAACTGTAATCAAGAAACAAGAGCAGAAGTAACAATAGACCATATTGAAAAAAATGGAACATATTATTTATGGGTTAAGGATGCAGCAGGTAATGTATCTGTAAATGAAATAAAAATAACAACTGTAAATGAAAACGTAATGGTAGCTAAAATAATAGCTGCATCTGAAGGTTATGGTTCATTAATAGATACTGAATATAAAACACTAGCAGAAGCAATAGCAGCATGTCCAACAGACGGAAGTGTAACTATACAAATTATACATGACATATATAATGAATCTAATATAGTAGATAAAAATATAACAATAGATTTAAATGGATTTAAAGTAACAACAAGAAGCGAAACAGATCCAACAATTAAAGTAACAACAGGAAATTTAACTATAATAAATGATAAAAATTCTGGAGGAATAGTAAGCGAAAATACAGAAGGAATATATGTAACAGAAAATGGAACATTAACATTAGGAAAAAATGATAAAACAGTAGCAGAAGCTCAACCAAGTGTCACAGGAAAAACCATAGGTGTAAAGAATGAAGGAACATTTAATTTCTACGATGGAAATATTGTCGCAGAAAATGCAATTGTAGGAAATGTAACAGATACTCCATTATTATATTCAACATCAATATCTCAAGGTGATAAAACTCAAAAAGCAGTATTAGCAATAATATCAGGAGTAGAGGCACGTATAGGAAGAAAAACATATACAAAAATAGAAGATGCAATATCAGATGCAGGAACAAATATAGGCCAAGATGGAAGTCAAGTTGAAATTGTTGTAGTAACAGATTTGGCTAAAGAAAGCACAGTAATTGTTGATGAAACAAAAAATATAAAATTAGATTTAGATGGACATACATTTACAACAACATCTAGTGGTTATGTAATAGAAAATTATGGTAAATTAGAAGTTGTTGATAGCAAAGAAACATATAATTTACATGTAGAAGCTGAAGAAACTAACATAGTAAATGGTAATAAAAATATTACTGCTAATTCGACATTTAGTAATGGTGGATATTTAAGTTATATAAAAGACTTGAATTTTGATTTTACAACAACTATTGAGGATGAGTATACATTAACAGTTGGTGGATTTGGATTTAATGCTAACTGGGAAATGTATTTAGATGATATAAGTATTTGTACTAATACAGATAAGGGATTTTCAGATTCTGGTAATAAAATATTTACAGTAAATTTAGGTAAAGTAGCACCAGGAACTCATACAATAAGAGCATATAGTACAAGTGGAAATGGAGTTAGTTACGATTATTTTGAAATTACAAACAATAATGGAAAGATTACAAGTACAACAAATGATGTTATATATAATGGAAGTAAAACCAATAGCGAAACTGAAGAAAGTGATGTTATAAATATTAATATAGACGAAAATAATCTACACAAATATAATGATTCTGATGAGTACTATTTTGAATATAAAGATGGAAAAATAGTTTCTAATAATAATGGTAAAGTAAGTACAAAAGCAAAAAGCTATTATGAATTAGATCTAACTCAATATACAGGTAAATATGTATTAACTCTAGATACAACCATTTCAGCATCATCAAGATCAGATAGTGGTTATGGAGTTGGATGTGTTAGTATATCAAATGAGCCAAATAGTGAGAATATAGATGCTACTAATTATGGAAATTTTGTAAAAGCATATGGTAAGCAAAATATATTTTCAGAATATGAACTTGTAGGAGGACAAAAATATTATTTAAATTTAATGTATTCTAAAGGAAATTATATAGATAGTACAACAGATGATGATTTTAAAATGAATAATATTCTTCTTACAAAAAAGAGCGAAGGAATCCTTACACTAACAAGTGGGCATATTGAGAGCTCAAAAAATAACTGCTCTGCTGTAAAAAATAGTGGTATATTTAATATGAATGGTGGCGTAGTATCAACAAATGTATATAATAACACTGTAATTGGAATAAATACATCTAAAGCTGGTACAACAAATATAAATGGTGGTAAAATTACAACATTAGGAACAGCAGTTAAAACAACAGATGTAGGTATAACTAATATAACAGATGGGAAAATAACAGGATATTATGGTATTGAATCAAATGGATATATGGGAAATATTATTGCAACAGGAGGAAAATTTGGAGAATGTTATAGCCAAGTAAGAGCTAATAATAGTAATTCACAGATATATTTAAGTGGATTAAGTTTAAAAGAAAGCATAAGTGGATCAAATGTAATATTAGAGACGGGTGGAAATGTTATAATAGATAATTGTACATTAGAAAATTCAAATGGAAATAATATTAACGGTTCAAGCGGAAAAGTGACAATAAAAAATAATTCTATAATAAAAAACACCTCATCTAACAATTATTCAGCTATTAATGCACGATCTTATTATAGTTCTTATTTATCAGTTGAAATAGAAAATTCACAAATAATAAGTAATCATCAGGCACTATATGCAGCTGGAAAAGCTATAATAAATAACTCAAAATTAGAGTCTACACAAGATTATGTAGTATACAAAACGGGTGATTATAACTTAAGTATAAATGATTCAATACTAACCAATGAAAATTCTACATCTAATTACGCAGGTATATTCGTAGACTACGGTAGTGGAAAAATAGATATAGATGGAAACACAAAAATAACTTCTAAAGGAACTTCAATTTATTTTAGGGGAACAGGTAGTGACGGTAATTCAAAATTAAATATAAAGTCTGGAACAATAAAATCATTAAATGGAAATGCAGTTTATATGGGAAGCAGAGAATCGGGAACTATAACATTAGGTGAAAAAGATGGAAACTCAATAGAAAATCCAGTACTACAATCAAATATTAATAGTGCAGTTATATATGCTAATAATGCAAAACTTAAATTTTTTGATGGAAAATTAATTGGAATGCCTAATAATGTAATTAATACAACAATAGAAGAGCTTGAGGAAAATAAAAATTTAGTTTCAAATATAAATGATGATGGATATGAAGAAATAACATTAGGACAAAATGAATCTGTTGTAGGATTAGTTGAAAATGGAGAAGTAGTACAAGAATATAATAGTTTAGAAAATGCGATAACAACAATAGGCGATACTACTGAACAAAAAGAGATTAGATTATTAAAGGACATATATCAAGATAAAAGCATAAGCATTGGAAAAAGTCAAAATATAAAAATTGATTTATATGGAAAAAAGATAACAGCATTAGCTAATAATACATTTGACAACAAGGGAAAAATTGAAATAGTAGATACAAAAGATGATAAATTTGTTAATACATATACAGACGTAGTTAATACAAATTCAACATATTACTTTGAAAAACAAGAAAATGGTAGTTTAGTAAGTAAAGGTAATTCAAACTTGATGTACAATTATATAGAGGTTGATTTAACAGATAAATTAGGAAAATATAACTTAATAGTAAATGCACAAATGCAAAGCTCACAGGATAGACAATACGGAACTGTATCAGTAGCAGAAAAAACAGGAAGTTATTATTGTAGCAGCGGTGGAATGGTAAATTTAACAAGTACACAAGAAGCGAAAGATTATACATATACATTAGATGGAGGTAAGAAATACTATGTATATATGGGATTCTATAGTCAATATACTTCTAATGTAAATACTGATTCATTAACAATTAATAGTGTAAATGTACAAGAGCTATATGAATATAATATATTTGCAAAATCAAGTATTACCATTATAAATAATCAAATTGTAACTAATGAAGATGAAACAAAGCAATATGGAAAATTTATTTTAGGTAATGGAGCTAACATTTATTTTGAGGGAAGTGGAAAATCATATCAAGATGCAAATATTATACCAGTGATAAATAATGCTTCTGATTTAGAAATAAATAATGGTATTATTTATATAACATCAAATTCTGAAAATTTAAAAATTATAAATAATATAGGAGATTCTAAATTTACATATACAAATGGTAATATAGAAATGTCATCAGCGTCACATATATATGGTATATATAATACTGACAATACAGAAACTATTATGAAGGATGGAAATATAATAGGTGGTAGCCATAGTGTATATAATATTGGATCATCAAACTTTACAGTAGAATCTGGATATATAGAGCTAAGTAACGCATCAAATTGGAATTATGGAATTTATAGCCAAACTACAGGAAATGTTAAGATTCTAAAAATAGAAGGAAAAGATCGATTAAAAATAAAAATTCCAACGGGCTATGAATATGGAATTTATACAAACATGGATGGAGAAACATATATTCAGGATGTTGACATATGTGGATATAATGTAAATACAGTATATGCTATATATAATGAAAAGGGAAATATAGTAATTGAAAATGCAAATTTAGAAGGAAGATTTAGTTGGGCAATATATGACAATGGTTCAGAGTCTAGTATAAACATAAAAAATTGTAGTATGAATATTACAGATGGAAATTCGATTGGAGTTAATGCAGGAAGTATTACAATTGATAATTGTGACATAATTTCAGATGATTATGGAGCAAGAATAACTAATGGAGGAACATTTACTGTAAAATCTGGAAATATAACAAGTAAAACTTCAGATGGAATAAGAATAGAAGGTGCTAATTCTAGCTTTATTCTAGGAGAAAAAATAACAGATGAAGGAACCGAAAATGGTGAAGTTGTTAATACTACATCACCAGTAATACAAGGTAAAACATATGGTATATATAATGTAAGTGGAAAATTCTATTTTTACGATGGAGCTGGTGTAGGTCCTATAGGAAAATCAATATATGGTACTATAACTGACCAAGAAAAAGGATATCAAATACAGAAAAATGTAAATGAAGATAATACTTTAGAAACTGCAATATTAGTAAAATTACCAATAATAGAAATAATAGATGAAGGAAAGTATACATCAATATCAGAATTCCAAAAAGCTCTAAATAAATTAGATACATCAAAAAGCTATGAAATAAATGTATTAAATGAAATTTCTATTGGACAAGATGAATCTAGTATAGTAATACCAGAAAATTTAACAGCAGTACTTGATTTAAAGGGATATGCAATTTTAGCAGCTAATGAAGAAACAATAGTAAATAACGGAAAATTTACCATAAAAGATTCAAGTGATACTACAACTGGAAATATAAGAGCTTCAAGCTCTGGATCATTAATTGTAAATAATGGAACAATGAATTTAAGTTCTTTTTCAATTAATATAGTAGGAGCTGGAACATCAGATGTTTATAAGAAGGTTATAGTAAATAATAATAGTATAGAATCAAATAATGTTAATATAACAAGTTCTAATGGATATATGTATATTTATTATAATGATGGCAAAGGAGATTTAAATGTAACAGGAGGAAGCATTAAGTTAACAGAAAGAGCAGGCTATGCAATTTACAATAATTCATCAAATAATATTAGTATTACAAGTTCAGAAATTAAAACATATGATGCTGTAAACAATGGAACAGGTGATATTATTATTAATAGTGGAACTAATTTCTATAGTATAGATGGTATTATAAATAATAATATAGGTAATGTTATTATAAATGACGGAGTAGTAAGTGGTTCTTATGGTATTATTATCAATAAAGGAATTGAAGTTAATAATGAAATGAAGTATGGTAACATTTATATTCATGGAGGAACAATAACAGATCATAATTATGGGTATGCAATTGCATGTAATGGTGGAGAAATTTATATAGATGGCGAGAATGTAACCATAAGTGATTTTAATATAACAGGAAATACAATAATGAATATGAGTGCAGGAACTATTACAAGTTGCGTAAGATTGCAAGAAACATCTACATTTAATTTAGCAGGTGGAACAGTTCAATATAAAAATGGTAATCCAATAGTACTAAATGATTCATCAACATTAAATATAGGAATAAATGATGGAACAGTAAATGAAAACAATCCAGTAATAAGTACAGGCGAATCAACATACTTTGCAATTAATGCGTCTGATTCAAGCACTGTAAATTATTATGATGGTAAAATAATGACAAAAGGTGAATTTTTTATAAATAATAGTATAAAAAATATAGCAAGTGGATATAGAATAAACACAGTAACAGATGAAAGTGGAAATAATATAACTACATTAGCAAAAAATAATAATATAGCTAAAGTTGGAGAAGATGAATATGATAATTTAGAATCAGCATTTGCAGCTGTTACAAATGAAAATAATATAATAACTATGACTAATAATATAACTGTAACTGACAGTATACATATACCAGAGATTACAGGCAATGTGATATTAGATTTAAATGGCAAAGTAATAACTACATATACACTTAATAATATATTTAAAAATAGTGGAAACTTTGAAATAAGAGATTCAAGCGAAACAGAAAATGAAAATAAAAAAGTAACTGGAACAGGAACTATAAAAGGTTGGTCTAGAAACTTAATTGAAAATACTGGTACATTAATTATCAATGGAGGATATTATAGTTTATGCAATAATACCTCAACAGCTGATTTGGCAGGAAAATTAATTTCTAATTTAGAACATGGAACTATAACATGGAACAAAGGAAAAATATATTTAAAATCTGGAAATAGTGATGCATATCAATACGGTATTTATAATAGTGGAACTGGAACAATTGATTTAAACTATATAGAATATGATTGTATAGGTTACAGTGGATCATGGGGAGCATATTCAAGACAATACATGATATATACAGACAATAATGATATATCAAATGCAAATGTTATAAATATAGCGAATGGAACAATTAGTGGCCCAAATAGTAGTTATACATATGGAATATACGATAATGCAGGAACTGCAACTATTAATATATCTGGAGGAGAATTTGTAAATACTGATATAGATGTTAGTAATAAGGTTTATGAAAATGGAAAATATAGAGACAGTATTTCAAAATTATATATAAAAGGCGGAAATCTTCAAATTGATATAGATACAGGAGCATATATAAAAGTTGATGATGGAAGTATTAGTAAATTATTAATTCATGGAGTGGCTGAAATTAATGGTGGTACAATAAAATCATTGGAAACGAGACAATCAGAAGAAACTATAATTAATAATGGTAAAATTGGAAGTATAAGGATGTCATCAGGAAAAATTACAATGATAAATGGTTCTATATATAATACTGATGGATATGGCGTATTTATGAATGGCGGAACAGAATTCATATTATTAGGTGGAACTGTACAATCAGAAAATTCATGTGCGATTGAATTATATAATGGTAGTGGACAAAAGCTTACAATAGGAAATAATGAAGATATGGTTACATCAGAATCACCTTTAATAATTGGCGGAACATATGGTGTAAGTAATGAATCAAATGGAACTGTTAAGTTCTATGATGGAACAATAAAAGGTTCAACAAAAGCAATATATGGAACAATTACAGAAGTTCCAGAGCTATATAAAATTAAATATTCTGAAAATGATACAATAGCAACATTAGATTTAAGCACAGTTGTAGAAAATGTAGCATCAGTTGGAGGAATATATTATGACACATTACAATCAGCAATAGATGCAGCAACAAATAGTTCAGGAATAGTAATATTACATAAAGATATTGTATTAAGTAATTCAGTATCAGTTTCATCAAATGCAAATATAACAATAAACTTAAATGCAAATTCTATTAGTTATGCAGGAACAAGTGCAACAATACAAAATGCTGGAAACTTAAGCATTATTGATGAAAGTGAGGAAGAAAATACAATAGCTGCGAAAATTCAAAATACACAAGGTGTTGCAATTGAAAATAATGGAACATTAACAATAGGTGTAAATGATGGTGTAGTTAATACTGTAACACCTGCTATTATAGGAACACCAGATGCTATAACAAATAATGGAACATTAAATTTATATGATGGAACATTAAATGGTACTCCTATAACAGAGGGAACAACAGTAGCAAAAGTAGATGTAAAATCTTACAAATTAGCAAGCACAAAGGTAATGGCATCAGATAGTACAAATGATGAAAATACTAGCAATTATATTTCAGCTCCAACAATAAGTGCAGACCCATCACTTCCAACTTGGACAAATGATCATGTTGATGTAACAATAAAAAATAATCAGAGAATTGTATTAAATGTAACAAATAAAGAGCAAGGATTTGACTTAAGTTTACGTAAATATATAACAGCAGTAAATGGAACAGATGTACAAACTATAACAGGAGAATCAAGAGCACCAAAAGTAAATTCAAATATGTTAGCAGGATTACAAAAATCAAGTACTGCAAATTACGTTCACACAAAAGAAGCAGTAAAAGTTGAAAAAGATGATATAGTAACATACAAAATAAATGTATACAACGAAGGCGATATGAGTGGTTATGCAAGTGAAATTGTAGATTATCTACCAGATGGATTGGAATATATAGTAGATAACGAAATAAATACTTCATATGGTTGGGAAGTAGCAAAAACAGATGAAAACGGCAAAGTAACAGCAATCAAAACACACAAATTAGAAAATACATTATTAGAATCAACAGAAGAAAAAGGAAATACAATAAAACAATTAGTATCAGGAACATTAGAAGAAACACCTTATGTAGAAGTTGTATGTAAGGTTACAAAAGAAAAATCAAATAATACAACATACTTAACAAATAGAGCAGAAATAACAGCTCAAAAAGACATAGCAGGAAATGAATACGGATCATATTTCACAGATGGAAATCAAGTAAATTCGGATGTAGATTCATCAGCAAATTCAATATCAGGTTCATTGGATTTGGAAAATTGGTATAAAACACACGTTATAAATCCAAAAGAGTCATATTCAGGAACTGATTTAGAAAAGGTTGAAAAATTAGGATATTACCCAGGAAATGAAGATGATGATGACTTTGATACTGTATATATACCAGGAAATGTGGTAGAAAAAACAGTTAAAAAGGTATGGGTAGATGGAAATGGTGAAACAAGACCAGAAAGTATTAAAGTAAAATTATTAGCAAATGAAAAAGAATATATAGCAGACGGAGTAACAAACCCAGTAACATTAAATGCAGAAAATAATTGGACTTACACATGGCAAAACTTACCAGTAGAAATAGATGGAACTACTGTCGAATACACAATTGAAGAGCTAACAGTAGATGGATATAAAGTAAGTAAGGATGTGAATGGAGATATAACAACAATAACAAATACAGAGCTAATTAATATATCAGGAACAAAAACATGGGAAGATTACAACAACGCAGAAAATACAAGACCAGAAAGAATAACAGTAAGATTGTTTGCAAATGGAACAGAGGTAGAAAGTAAAACAGTAGAGCCAAACGAAGCAGGAAAATGGGAATATGAGTTTACAGATTTACCAAAATATGATGAAAACAAAGTTCTAATAACATACACAATAACAGAAGACAAAGTAGAAGGATACACAACAGAAATAAACGGATATGATATAACAAACAAATACGAAACAAGTATAGATGTAAGCGGAACAAAAACATGGGTTGATTACAATAACGCAGACAACACAAGACCAAGTAGCATAAAAGTCAACTTATTAAAAAATGGAACAAAAATAAAAGATATAGAAGTAACACCAGATGAGGCAGGAGAATGGAAATATGAGTTCACAAGCTTACCAAAATACGATGAAAATAACAACTTAATAGCATACACAGTAACAGAAGACAAGGTAGAAAACTACGAGTCAAAAGTGGATGGATATAACATAACAAACACATATGAAACAAGCATAAATGTAAGCGGAACAAAAACATGGGTTGATTACAATAACGGAGATAATACAAGACCAACAAGCATAAAAGTAAATCTATTAAAAAATGGAACAAAAATAAAAGACATAGAAGTAACACCAAACGAAGCAGGAGAATGGAAATATGAATTTACAAGTTTACCAAAATACGATGAAAACAACAATCTAATAGTATTTACAGTAACAGAAGATAAAGTAGAAGGATATACAACAGAAATAGATGGATACAACATAACAAATACATACAAAACAAGCATAAATGTAAGCGGAACAAAAACATGGGAAGACTACAACAATGCAGAAAACACAAGACCAAGTAGCATAAAGGTAAATCTATTAAAAAACGGAACAAAAATAAAAGATATAGAAGTAACACCAAACGAATCAGGAGAATGGAAATATGAATTTACAAGCTTACCAAAATACGATGAAAACAACAATCTAATAGTATACACAGTAACAGAAGATAAAGTAGAAGGATATACAACAGAAATAGATGGATACAACATAACAAACACATATGAAACAAGTATAGACATAAGTGGAACAAAAACATGGGAAGACTACAACAACGCAGACAATACAAGACCAACAAGCATAAAAGTAAATTTATTAAAAAATGGAACAAAAATAAAAGATATAGAAGTAACACCAGATGAAACAGGAGAATGGAAATATGAATTTACAAGCTTACCAAAATATGATGAAAACAACAATCTAATAACATACACAGTGACAGAAGATAAAGTAGAAGGATATACAACAGAAGTAAACGGATATGATATAACAAACACATATGAAACAAGTATAGACATAAGTGGAACAAAAACATGGGAAGATTACAACAACGCAGACAATACAAGACCAACAAGCATAAAAGTAAATTTATTAAAAAACGGAACAAAAATAAAAGAAGTAGAAGTAGAACCAAATGAAACAGGAGAATGGAAATATGAGTTCACAAGCTTACCAAAATACGATGAAAATAACAATTTAATAGCATACACAGTAACAGAAGATAAAGTAGAAGGATATACAACAGAAGTAAACGGATATGACATAACAAACAAATACGAAACAAGTATAGATGTAAGTGGAACAAAAACATGGGAAGACTACAACAATGCAGAAAACACAAGACCAAGTAGCATAAAGGTAAATCTATTAAAAAACGGAACAAAAATAAAAGATATAGAAGTAACACCAAACGAAGCAGGAGAATGGAAATATGAATTTACAAGCTTACCAAAATACGATGAAAATAACAATTTAATAGCATACACAGTAACAGAAGATAAAGTAGAAGGATATACAACAGAAATAGATGGATACAACATAACAAATACATATGAAACAAGTATAGACATAAGTGGAACAAAAACATGGGTAGATTACAACAACGCAGACAATACAAGACCAACAAGCATAAAAGTAAATTTATTAAAAAACGGAACAAAAATAGAGGATATAGAAGTAACACCAAACGAATCAGGAGAATGGAAATATGAATTTACAAGCTTACCAAAATACGATGAAAATAACAATTTAATAGCATACACAGTAACAGAAGATAAAGTAGAAGGATATACAACAGAAGTAAACGGATATGACATAACAAACAAATACGAAACAAGTATAGATGTAAGTGGAACAAAAACATGGGAAGACTACAACAATGCAGAAAACACAAGACCAAGTAGCATAAAGGTAAATCTATTAAAAAACGGAACAAAAATAAAAGATATAGAAGTAACACCAGATGAAACAGGAGAATGGAAATACGAGTTTACAAGCTTACCAAAATATGATGAAAATAACAATCTAATAGTATACACAGTAACAGAAGATAAAGTAGAAGGATATACAACAGAAATAAACGGATATGACATAACAAATAAACATGAAACAAGCATAGATGTAAGCGGAATAAAAACATGGGAGGACTACAACAATGCAGATGGAATAAGACCAACAGGTATAAAAGTAAATTTATTAAAAAACGGAATAAAAATAAAAGATACAGAAGTAACACCAAACGAAGCAGGAGAATGGAAATATGAGTTCACAAGCTTACCAAAATATGATGAAAACAACAATTTAATAACATACACAATAACAGAAGATAAAGTAGAAGGATACACAACAGAAATAAACGGATATAATATAACAAATACACATATACCAGAAGAAGTAGAAAAATCAGTAAAGAAAAAATGGGAAGACAATGAAGATGAAGACAAAATAAGACCAGAAAGCATTCAAGTACAATTATCAGCAAATGGAAATAAATACGAAGCAGAAGGAGTAACAAACCCAGTAACATTAAGCAAAGACAATAATTGGACTTACACATGGTCAAACTTACCAAAGAAAATAAACGGAGAAGAAGTAAAATACACAATAGAAGAGGTAGGAGAAGTAACAGGATATACAACAGCAAGCTCTACAGAAGGAGATAAAACAACAATAACAAACATACACATTTCTACACCAGAAGAAACAGCAAGAACAGTACTAAAGGTATGGGATGATGGTGATGATGTAGACAAAATAAGACCAGAGAGCATCCAAGTACAATTATCAGCAGATGGAAAGAAATACGAAGCAGAAGGAGTAACAAATCCAGTAACATTAAACAAAGAAAATAATTGGAGCTACACATGGTCAAACTTACCAAAGAAAGTAAACGGAGAAGAAGTAAAATACACAATAGAAGAGGTAGGAGAAGTAACAGGATATACAACAAAAATTGATGTAGAAGGAAATATAACAACAATAACAAATACACACACACCAGAAAAAACAGAAAAAACAGTACAAAAAGTATGGGATGATAATAATGATGAGGATAAAGTAAGACCAGAAAGCATCCAAGTACAGTTATTAGCAAACGGAGAGCCATATGAAGCAGAAAATATAGAAAATCCAATAATACTAACAGCTGGAGAAGATGGAATATGGCAACCAGAAGAGCAAACATTCACATGGAAGAATCTACCAAAATATCTAAATGGAGAAGAAATAGTTTATGAAATAATCGAAACAAGAAATATAGCAGGATACACATCATCAACAAAGGTAGAAGGAGATACAACAATAATAACAAATACACACACACCAGAAAAAGTGTCAAAAACTGTAAAGAAAAATTGGATTGATAATGAAAATGAAGAAAATACAAGACCAACAAGCATTCAAGTACAATTATTAGCAAATGGAGATAAATATGAAGAAGTAACATTAAGTGAAGAAAATAATTGGACTTACACATGGTCAAACTTACCAAAAAAATCAAACGGATCAGACATAAAATACACAATAGAAGAAGTAGGAGAAGTAACAGGATATACAAAAACTTTAACCGTAAAAGATGACACAACAATAATAACAAACACATTAAATTCTAAAAAAGAATTTGATTTAGCATTAAGAAAATTCATAGTACAAATAGGCAAAACACAATACTCAAAAGAGAACGGTAATAGTAGAGCTCCAGAAGTAGACATAAGCCCATTAACAGATGGAGACCAAAGCACAACAACAGCAATATATAAACACAGTAAAACACCACTAAAAGCAGCTGTCGGAGATAAAGTAATATACACAATAAGAGTTTACAATGAGGGTGATATATCTGGATATGCTACAAAAATCACAGATCATTTACCAGAAGAGCTTGAATTTGTTGAGTATACAAAAAGTGATGGAAGCATAAATGATAAATTCAAATGGGTTAAACTTGATGACAGAACAATAACAACAAATTATCTAGAAAATACATTATTAGAAGCATTCGATGGATCAAAATTAGACTATGCAGATGTACAAATTGAATGTAGAATAAAAGAAAATGCACCAGTAGATAAAAACTTTACAAATATAGCAGCAATAACAGAAGAAAAAGATGAAAATAAAGATGATGTAAAAGACAGAGATTCAGAAGGTGGAAATGAAAAATTACCATCAGATGAAGATTTACCAAAATACAATGATCACCAAGAAGATGATGATGATTTTGAAAAAGTATATATTGAAAAAGAAAGAACTAAAGAATATGACTTATCATTACGTAAATTTATAACAGCTGTAAATTCAAATGAAATTACAGAAAGAATACCTAATGTAAATACAGATAATTTAGTAAACAAAAAATCAACAACAGCAGAATATGAACATCCAAAGGATCCAGTTTTAGTATGTACAAATGATATAGTAAAATATACATTAAGAATATACAATGAAGGACCAGAAGATGCATATGCAAGCGTTATTAGAGATGATATACCAGAAGGATTAGAATTTGTAAAATATGAAGATGGCGATGGAAGCATAAATGCAAAATATGGATGGAAATTGTTAGATGAAAATGGCGATTATACAGAAAATGTAAATAATGCTAAATACATATTAACAGATTATTTATCAAAAGATAAAGGCGAAAACAACCTATTAAAAGCATTTGACCCAAGCACTATGACAAGCCTAGATTATAGAGATGTAGAAGTAGAGTTCAGGGTAACAGAGCCAAATACTTCAGATAGAATTATAATAAATTATGCACAAATAGTTGAAGAAACAGATGATGAAGGAAATACAGTAACAGATAGAGATTCAACACCAGGAAAATGGGTTGATGGTGAAGATGATCAAGATATTGAAAAAATTAGAGTAAAATACTTTGATCTAGCCTTAAGAAAATGGGTAACACAAGCTATCATTATACAAAACGGAAATGAAACTATAACACAAACAAATCATAAAGCTGAAGATGATCCTGAAGAAGTTGTGAAAGTAGATCTTAAAAAGAAGAATTTATCAGAGCTAGTTGTTAAATTTAGATATAGTATACGAGTAACAAACCAAGGTGAAATTGCAGGATATGCTAAAGAAATAAAAGATTATATACCAAATGGATTAAAATTTGAGCAAGTAGATAATCCAACATGGGCAAAATCAAGTGATGGTACTATTGTAACTAATGAATTAGCAGACACATTACTACAACCAGGAGAAAGCGCAGAAGTAACAGTAGTATTAACATGGATTAATTCATCAACTAATATGGGATTAAAAAATAACATTGCAGAAATAAGTAGAGACTATAATTCACACGGAACACCAGATATAGATTCAACACCTGATAATGAAGTATTAGGAGAAGATGACATAGATGATGCACCAGTAATGTTAACAGTAAAAACAGGATCTGCACAAATAACATATGTAATAATTGCATTAGCATTTATTTCAATAATAGCAGTAGGTGGAAAAATTATTAAAGAAAAAGTTGTGGAAAATAAGAAATAAAAAAACTAATCTGTAAACGTTATAAAAAAATCGTATGTCTTAGAGCTTATTTGAAAGGTTTTTTCAAAAACTCAAAGAAGGAAAGGTTATATTTGCTAAAAATAGCATAAATGTCGTTCTAAAATAGTCATAATTGCCAAAACATTGAACACAAAATTATTACGTAATTTTGGAGCACGAACAATTTAACGCGGACTTTGTCCGCTATTGTTCTATATACTGAATAGATGCATTTCAAATGATTTTGTTTTTTGTAAAATTTTTTTTAAAATTTTTTCAATTGGTGTCAAGAAGTTTCGGAAAATAATCCGAGAATATAATAATTTTTACGAAACATAAAGATAATATGA
>CAKPKU010000026.1 GCA_934167365.1 uncultured Clostridia bacterium | reverse complement strand
AATTGAAAAAAATAAAAGTAGATCTTTTAAAGTTGGAAATGAAACTGATATTGATTCAGAAACAATATTAAAAGATAAAATAGTAAAATTACCAGTTAATAAAGTACCAGTAGTAATTGCTGGAGGAAGCTTTAATACACAAGGTAGAGAAACAAAACTTACTGAAGAAGGAAAAAATATGCTAAAAGCTTTAATTCAAAAATTAGATGATCAAAAGGCATATTTTGTAATTGGTCATAAATTACAAGGATATGAAAAAGCGATAATAGATATAAGTAAAGAATTTAATAAGAAATTTGAAATTGATGCAATTATACCAAAAAAAGTAACTAAAGATTTGGCAGAAATGTTATTACAAAAAGATTTAAACGGTGTATGTATATCAACAGAGCCAGAAGAGCTTGGAATATATAAAAGCTTTAATTATGAAATTTTTGAAAGAAGAAAATCAGTAGTTTTAGCATTTGATGGAAATTCTCCAGTATCAAATTTAGTTCAAGAAGCTAAAAATGGAAAAGGAAAAGCAAAAATTTATATAAATGATGATGTAGAAGCATTACAAGAAAAAGCAATGTCTTTAGATGGATATGTTACAAAATTTGATATAAAAGATAAAAGTATTTTAAATAAAATAGAGCTAGACAATCCAGAAATAGTTATTGCATAATATAAGGTAAAAAAATTATTAGAGCAAATCTAATAATTTTTTTTTGTGGAATTTGTTGAATTATATCGAGAAGAAAATATAAAAAATTGACATATGATATGTATACTGTGCATATAATAAATGTAGACTGCATTGGATAATATTGGAGGAAATATGAGAGGTCCTAAAATTGAGACTTTAAGTAAAGAAAATTCAAGTATACATATGGAAAAGCATGATTTGAAAATTAAAAATCAAAATTTACCAAAAGATAAAACAAAATCGAAAAAAAATCCATTTTATAAAAGTAAAAAGAAAATTTTAATTTATATTTGTATAGTAATAGTATTTGCAGTTGTTATATTCACAGAAGTTTTTGACATTTTAAAAGTTACTGGAAATGGTATGGAACCTAATATGTGTGAGGGTGATTTTTTGCTTTCATCTAAATATTCTAAAATAAAAAAAGGAGATATTATAGCTTTTTATTACGATGATAATATATTAATAAAAAGAATAATTGCTACTCAGGGTGATATAGTTGATATAACTGATGAAGGAGATGTTTTTGTAAATAGTACAAAAATAAATGAAGATTACATAGGACATTCAGAGCAAGGGAGTAGTGATATAAATTTTCCATATCAAGTTCCAAGTAATTGTGTTTTCGTTTTAGGAGATAACAGGTCTGTTACTATGGATAGTAGAAATAGTAAAATTGGAAGCATACCAGAAGATACAATTATAGGTAAAATTAAAATGAAGTTAAATTCTTTTGTGACATACTAAATAAAATGGAGGATGAAGAGTAATGAAATGAAAAAAGCAAATTGGAAGGCACAAGTAAGACACTTTATATTTTTTAGTATTTTTATAACAAGCATTATAATATGTACGTTATATCAATTAAAAATTGAAGTGTTGGCATTTACTAAAGATGAAGACTATAAGGAAAGTAGTTTTAATGAAATTACAGGAAATGGAGTGAGTGAAAATGTAATAGTTAATAATACAGTAAATAGTGTGGCAGATAGCAATGAAAACAACGTATTAAATAATAAAAACGACAAGGAAAACAACGTAAATAACAATAATGATATTACTGAAACATCTATATTAACTGAAAATAATAATGAAAGTAACCAAGTTATATTAGATGAAAAAATTGATAATGAAACCACATCAAATAGTATAAAAAAACAAGCTCAATATAATCAAATAACAGTAATATATAATATTGATATTTCAGAGCAAGCCACAGGTTTAGGAGAAGATTTTTTATATGATGGTATATCAGTTCCAACAATTCATAATAGTAATACATATACAGTGAAAATCGATAATCCAGACAGTATAACACTTGAAAGCATTTCTAGCAAATTTGTTACACCTTATGATAATAATACAACATACAATACTAAAGATAGAAGTGTACTAGAATTTAAAGGGTGGAAAGTTAAAAAAAATTCTAATGTTATAAAAGAGGGAACAGTACTTAAATGGAATCAATTATTGAGTTATGCTGAAGATGGAGTCGTAAATTTAAGTACATCTTGGGAATGTAAGGAAAATTATCAGTATGTTAATTTCTATTTAAATTATTGTTCTGTAGCATTAGATATAAATGGAAATATAACACATCAAGATCCAAATGAATTTACACCATCTTTATGGGCAAGTGCAATAGGAAATCCATCAACAGAATTTGGAAATATTGCAGATGAAACAGCAGATAATTCATATACTGCAAATAAAAAAATAAGGGCATTAGAAGGAGAAAAATCTGACAAATCATTATTTATATATCAAATTCCTTCAGATGAATATATTTTTGAGCAACTTAAACAATACGCATCAAATATTTCAATTGATGGAGAAAGTATTCCAGTAGATAAGCTTAATTCAGACCATTTTGAGGTAAGATGGTATGTTTTTAAACTTCAACAAGATTGTTGGCACATAGATGGAAAGCTTGTACGTAGAGAAGGAAAGATGGTTATTAATAAAGAATTTAGAGGATCTAAATCAGTTATTGAATTAGTAACTGGATATTCATTTAATTCAGGAACATTTTTAGACACTGACTACTATATTGAACTTAAAACAGCTAATTCAAATAGTGAATTATTTTTGAAAGATGCAGAAATGAAAAAAAATATAGATAGTAAGTTAAATGAAAAAGGTGAAACAGAAGAAGAGTATATATTGAATTTTACATGGATTGTAGATGTTAAATATGGAATAAAATATTCCATTTCCGAAAAAAATTATTTAATACAAAATCATAATACTGAAACTACTCATAAAATAATTGATCCAAATGAAAATAAATTCAAAAAAGTTTTTAAACCAGATGGATCATACGAATTGGCAAAAGATGATAAAGGTAACAATATTATTTTATATGAAAACCAATCTAAAGATACAACTATTGGAGATTATGTAAATGTTATTGGAATAAATAATTATACATTAGATCATCAAGAGGTTAGTGATTTGATTAATGTTAATTTTGTTAACACATATACACTAAAATCTGAAGATGAATTTAAAATGCCAGAAACAGGAGGAACAGGTATAAAAGTATTTTGTATTATAGGTATTGGAATAATGGCGACTCAAGCTATTATGTATATAATAGGAAGATTTGATAAAAGAATAAATATTAATTAATAGTTATTAAATTTATATAATCAATTTAAATATTATATAAGAGTACCTAATAAAACATTAATATTAAATAAGAAAAGGAGAATATATGAAAGTTAAGCAAAAAATTTTGTTAGCACTAACACTTATGTTAGTAACAATATTTACAGTTTTACCATCATGTTGTAAAGCAGCAGGAGAAAATTTAAGTATTACTGTTACAGGAAATGTATCAGGAAGAACATTATCAATATATAAACTATTTGATTTAGAAATAGTAGATGGAAATGAATACTACTCTTGGGAAGGTTTACCAACTAAAGATTTTTTCACTAATAAAAAAGGTTTAAGTACAATATATGAAACTACTGAATATTTAAAAGGTTTAGAAAGTAACTCAACAAATTTAACTAAATTAGCAGAAGAATATTACAATTATTGTAAAGATAATAATATATCAGAGCTAAATAAAAAAGTTGTTGGAGAAAATGAAAAACAAGTAACTTTTTCAGGTTTAGATAAAGGATATTATTTAATTTATGATGAAACAGTTGCTAGCAAAACAGTAGCAAAATCTATTGGAATAGTTTCAAATTTAACTGAAGATACAACAGTTTCAATAAAAGTAGATTCAATAGAAGTTGACAAAACTGTAGATGAAACATCTGCAAAAGTTGGAGATGATGTTAATTTCACAATTACATCAAAAGTACCAGAAATGATAGGTTATGATGAATATTCATTTGTAATATCAGATACATTATCAAAAGGATTAGATTTAGATGAAGAATCTATAGCTATTTCAATAGGTGATGAAGAATATACAAATTATTCAAAAACATCTGTAAAAAATCAAAATGATACTACTACTTTAACAATTACTTTCAAAGATTTTATAGAACAAAAAGTAAACAGTGGAAAAACAATAACAGTAAACTATACTGCTAAATTAAACAATGAAGCAGCAGTAGAAAAAGACAATACAAACAGTGCTAAAGTTATATATTCAAATGATCCTACAACAGATAAAAAAGGTGAAACTGATGAAGTAGTAGTTCATGTATATACATATGCAGTTGAACTTACAAAGAAAAATTCAAAAGGTGATGTTTTATCAGAAGTTGAATTCATTTTAAAATTAGGTAATGGTAAATATGCAACATTTGATCAAGATGGAGTTTTTACAGGTACAGTTGAAAATAAAGATGATGCTACAATTTTAAAAACAAATTCTGAAGGAAAAATAGCTATTTCTGGTTTAGAAGCTGGAGAATATGAATTAATAGAAACAAAAACATTAGATGAATATAATTTACCAAATTTTGGATTTTCATTTAGAATTTCACAAGAGCTAAATGATGATGGAACATTAAAAACAGCTTCTTTTGATTATATAGCAGATGAAGAAATTAAAGAAGCAGCTGGATATATAGAAGATGTAAGTAGTAGTACTCCTAGCTTTGAAATAGTAGTTTTAAATGCTAAAAAAGGATTATTACCATCAACAGGTGGAATGGGAACTATATTATTTACTGTAACAGGAATTGGTTTAATGATCGTTGCTGCATCAGTATTTGTAGTTCGTAAAAAAGTTAGAGCATAATTTAGTTTTAAGTCTGAAGTGGAGAGGATGTATATGAAAAATAATGCTAAACAAAGAAAAAAACTTCCTAATATTATTTTGGCTTTATTTTTTCTGGTGGGATTGTGTATTTTTCTATATCCATTTATTTCAGACTTTATTACTGTATTTTTTCAACATAGAGAAATTGAAAAATATGAAAATTTAGTTTCTAATTTGTGTTTTGATGAGTATGAAAAAATTATTAAAGATGCACAAGAATATAATGAATCATTAACAAAATACAAATTAGAAGAAAATAGTGAAAACACAAAAAATAATAATTATAATGAGCTACTTTCACTAGATAAATCAGGAATAATGGGATATTTAAAAATAGATAAAATAAATGTTAAACTTCCTATTTATCATGGAACTGGCTCTTCAGTTTTACAAAAGGGAATAGGTCATTTAGAAGGCTCATCGCTACCTGTACTAGGTAAAAGTACACATACAGTATTGTCAGGACATACAGGACTGCCATCATCGAAATTACTAACTGATTTAGATAAATTACAAATAGGCGATATTTTTCGTATTGATGTTTTAAATCAAGTATATACATATGAGGTAGATCAGATACTTGTAGTTGATCCTGAAGAAACTGAATATTTAGAAATTGTAGATGATAAGCAATATGCAACTCTAATAACATGTACACCATATGGTGTAAATACACACAGATTATTAGTAAGAGGTACGTTAAAAAATAATGAGATAAGCTCTGATATACAAAATAGTGATGCCATAATAGTAGACTTAAATTTTGTAATTATAATAGTATCAATTACATGTATAGTTTTTGTGTTGTTTGTTTGTATATTGAATAAAAGAAGAGGGGATAAAGTAAATGACAAAAAAGATGATTAAAACATTATTTATTTGTATGAGTTTATATATAATAATAGGCAATATATTTATAAAAAGTAATGCACAGTCATTTGGAAAACTTACATTCAAGGCTGAAGATGAAAATAATAATGTAATTGGAAATTTAATGGTTTCTATATATCAGTTGGCTATTATAGATGATAATGGCGACATATATTTGAATGATGATTTTGATAAATTTGAAATAGATATAAACAATTTTAACAATGTGAATTTAGATAATTTAAAAAAATATGCTTTGAATAATGCACATATATTTAAATCTGAAACAACAGATAAAAATGGAAGTTTTACAATTTCAAATTTACCAATAGGAATATACTTTATTATTCAAAACAATAATGAAGAATATATAATGCAAAGTACATTAGTAAAAATTCCTGAACAATCATCTAATAATATATTAAATTATCAAGTTACAGTTATACCAAAAATAATAAAGTCTCAAAATTTAAGTAATAATTCCAAAGGAAATCAACTTGTTAATGATAAGTTTTTGCCTCAAACTGGAATTGTAGAATGGCCAGTACCAGTTTTAGTTATATTTGCAATAATATTATTCAGTATAGGCTGGATACAAGTATATAATAATAAAAAAAAAGTAGAATAGGATCAGTATTTATGATAGTAGCAGTAATTGGATTAGTTATTGCTACTATATTATTATTTTATAATAATTATATAAATAAAGTAGCACAAGAAAACGCAGAAAATATAGTAGAAGAGCTAGAAACAGCAATAAATCAAGATGAAATTAGTCAAGACAATAATATATCAAGCGAAAACAAAAATATTTCAGATTATAATGTCAATGGACAAACATATATTGGAATTGTGTATATACCTGATTTAGATAATTTACAAGTACCAATTAACAAAAATTGCACATATCCAAATTTAAGAATTTCTCCATGCAGATATGCAGGAAATATAGATGATAATAATATTGTAATAGCAGGTCATAATTATAAATCTACATTTGGAAAATTATCAAATATAACAAAAGGAACAATTTTATATTTTAGAAGTATGGATGGAAGAATGCATAAATATATATGCAAAAAAGTTGAAATCTTAAATGACAATGAAGTGTATAGAATGCAAACAGGGGATTGGGACTTAACATTATTTACATGTACATATAAAAATGGTAAAAAGATGAGATTAACAGTAAGATTTGAAAAAGAGCAATAAAAAGGTTTTACAAAAACAATACACACAAAATTACAACATGATTGTAGTACATAAACAATTAAAGCGGGTTTGTAACCCGCTTTAAATTTAAAAATTATTAATCATCAAGTTTTATAGCAGCATATTTTTTTAGTTTTTCATAAGCTAAATAATTTACTGAACCAGCAGGGAATTTTCCATTAGAATCTTTTTTACCAGCAGGTACACCTGTTAATAATTCTATTCCCTCATCAATATTTGAAATAGCATATATATGAAATTGACCATTTTTTACAGCTTCTACAACTTCATCAGATAAATTTAAATTCTTTTTATTTTGAATAGGTATCATAACAGAGTGATTACCTGTTAAACCACGCATTTTACATATTTGGAAAAAACCTTCAATTTTTTCATTAACACCACCAATAGGTTGAATTTCACCTTTTTGATTAACTGATCCAGTAACTGCAAATGATTGATTTATTGGAATACCAGATAAACTTGATAATATTGCATATAGCTCTGTACTTGATGCACTATCACCATCAACTCCATTATATAATTGTTCAAAACAAATACTAGCAGTAAGAGATAGGGGAATATCTTGAGCAAATTGTTCACCTAAATATCCACTTAATATATACACACCTTTTGAGTGAGTTGAACCAGATAAATCAACTTCTCTTTCAATATTTATAACTCCAGTTTTTCCTGTATATGTGTTTGCAGTAATTTTTACAGGTTTACCAAACATATAATCACCTATATTCATAATTGTTAAACCATTTATTTGACCAACCTTAAAATCAGTAGTATCTATTAATAATGTATTTTCCTTTATCATTTCCATATACATAGAATCATATTTTTTAATTCTATTAATTCTTTCTGCCAAAGCCATATCAACAAATTCAGCTGTAACAACTTTTGATTTATGCATTTTAGCCCAAGTAGCTGCTTCACCTATTATTTGAGCTAAGTCATTAAATCTTGTAGAAAGTTTATCCTGATTATCAGCTAAACGTGAAGCATATTCCATTACTTTAGCAACTGCTGAAGTATCTAAATGAGGTAGCTCTTCTTGTTCACAAAAACCATGAATAAATCTAGCAAGTTTATTCATATTTTCAATAGTATTGTCAGAAGAATCTTCAAATTCAACTTTAATTTTAAATAATTTTCTAAAGTCATAATCAACAGCAAGTAATGTTTGATAAACTTGTTCATCTCCAACAAGAATAACCTTTAAATCAAGTGGTATAGGTTCAGGTTTTAAAGATACCATTACCATTGATGATCTAGGATCAGCAGTGTTTTCAATTAATAATTGTTTTTGTCTTAAAGCTTTTTTTAGTGATTCATAACAAATTCCATTTTCAATTAAATCATGTACCTGAAAAATTATATAACCACCATTAGCTTTATGAAGTAGACCAGGTTTTAACATTGTATAATCAGTTTTTAAAGATCCATAATAGTTTTCATATTCTAATTTACCAAAAATATTATGATAAGAATAGTTAGAATCCATTATAACAGGTGCACCTTCTTGATTACTATTATCAATAAAAAGATTAACTCTATAATTTAACCAAGGTTTAGGTGGCTCTTGTTTTGGACCAAGAGTTTGTTGTACTTCAATAGCTGGTTCAGCTAAAAAGTATTCAATATTTTTTAAAATATCTTTTTTTATACTTTCTAAAAATATACCAATTTTTTTGTTTCTTTTAAATTTTGATCTTATATAATTTAAATGAGCATTAATTGTTAATAATGCAACATTTGATTGCCATTCAGATAATTTTTTTTGAGTTTCATTTTCAATATTTTTTATTTCACTTATAACTTGTAAAATTTGTTCCTGAACTATGTTTGAATTATCTTCAAAATTTTGTTTTGTTTCTTCATCTAGTTTGTCATATTCTTCTTGCTCTATGGCTTTTCCATTAATTATAGGCATCATATAAATTCCATTTTGAGCTGATTTAACTTGAAAACCATATTTGGCTGATTTCTTGTTTAATTTTTCCATTAATGCAGATTTTTTCTCTTCATATGTTTGAGTAATTAATGATTTTTCTTTTTCAAAATCATCATTGTTAAATGTATTTTTTAAATCGCTACGAATCTCTTTAATAAAAGAATCCATATATTCCTTAAATTCTTTTCCTTGACCTGCATGAAGAGGTAAAGCAATTGGTTCATTTGGATTGTCAAAATTATAAATATAACACCAGTCACAAGGGGTTTTTTGTCTTTTTGATATTTTATCTAAATAGTGTTTTGTATACATTGTTTTACCAACACCACCAGGACCTTCAAGATATAGGTTATATCCTTTTATATCAACATTTAAACCAAATTCTAAAGCTTTTATTCCACGGTCTTGTCCAATACCGGTTTCAATATTTTCAAGTTCCTCAGTTGTTTTGAATTTAAAAATACTTGGATCACAACTTATTTTTAAATCCTTATAATTTAATTCATTTTTATTTTTCATTTGTTCCTCCTTATAAAAAAGCTACTTATATGTATAATGTCATAAGTATAGCTGAATCTGTATTATTATAATATTTTTTTCTAGTGCCTACTGTTTCAAATTTAAATTTTGTATACAGCTTGATGGCACTAATATTATTTTCATTAACTTCAAGTGTTATAGATTTTAGTTTTTTTTCTTTTGAAATATCAATTAACTTTTGTAGTAATTTAGATCCTATGCCTAAATTTCTTTTATCTTTTTTTGTTACAATGTTCATTATATTTGCTTCATCTATTATTGGTAAAATACCTGCAAAACCAACGATTTCTGTATCTTGTTTGGCAACTATATATATTGTATTTTCGTTTTCAAATTCCTGTTTTAAAATTGAAAAAGTCCAAAAATCATCAAATTGAGTAGTAAGCTCTTTTTCAAAATAGATTAAGTCTGTATTGGTCATTGGAAAGATTTCGATTGGGTTTGTATTATTTTTCACCATTTAAATTTCGCTCTGCTTGAGATTTTTTTAAATAAATAGGTAGTAGGGAGTTTGAGTCACCATAAATACCATTTTTAAATTTATTATATGCAGATTTTCCAATACTAATACTTGTTTGAATATTTTGAGTTTCATTTGCAAATTGTGAATTAGGGTATGTTTGTGCTATTAAATCGTGGTGTAATTGAGCTCCAGTTCCAACAAAAATAAATGAAGTATTGTAGTTAGATAAATTAGTTAATATGTTTTGAATATTATCTGATTTATATTCATCTGCTTTTTCATATTGACCATTATTGTTTTTAAATAGGGAATAATATACGTTGTCGTTTTTTGCATCTATTAGGCTTACTATATATCCTGAATTTGGGATATTATATGCAAGGCTTTCTAGTGATGTTATTCCTATGACTGGGATATTTTTGGCATCGGAAAATGCTTTTATTGTTGAAATTCCAATTCTTATTCCAGTAAAAGAGCCTGGTCCTTGGCAACAGGCTAGTAAGTCTATATTATCTAGTGTTAAGTTTGTTTGTTTTAATAATGTGTCAATTAAAGGCATTAAGTTTTGTGAATGAGTTTTTTCATCATTTGTGTGAAGCTCTAGTATGGTGTTTGTGTCTTCTAGAATTGATACAGAGCATATTTTTGAAGATGTATCTATTGCTAATATTTTCAACTTTTTTTCTCCTTTCATAAGTAATGTTTAAAATAAGTTTTTAAATTTATCACCGTGTGTTTCAATTTGTAATTTTCGATATTCAGGATCTAAATCACTTTTTTCAAAAACTATGTTTATATAATCTTTAGGTAAAGCATCTTTTATTAATTCACCCCATTCGATTATACAAATTCCATTTTCAAAATATTCATCACCACCGATTGCATAGAATTCATCAATATCAGATAGTCGATAAACATCGAAATGATAAATATTTACATTATTTTGTGAATTATATTCATTAACAATGGTAAAAGTGGGACTAGAAATTTCATTTTCTAGTCCAAAATATGATAAAAATCCTTCTGTAAATTTAGTTTTTCCAGATCCAAGTTCGCCAGTAAGAATAATAATATCTCCAGTATGTAATTTTGAGGCTAAATCCCTAGCAAAGTTAATTGTATCTTTTTCCGATTTTGAAATAAAGTTATACATATTTTCATCCTTTTTCTTAAATTTATTCTGTGAGTATTTTATATTAAATAGGTGGATTTGTAAATATCAAAAATAAGGTTTTGTTAAATTTGCTTAGGGGATGTGTGGGATTGTTTGTGCTTTTACTACTCTAAGGATTAAAGTATGCGGTTAGTCTTATTAGTTTCCAGATAATAATATAGCTATATATAACATTTATATTTTATTAGAGATAAAATTAACATTGTAGAGTAGATACATACATCTTGGTCTGCTTATTTTAAAGCGCTAAAAAAAACAACTTCAACCCATTTCAAAAATTTGTAGTAAAAACTAAATTTAAGATTTGGGCAAGAAATATGTTATCTACATAGATATGTTGTTGTGATTGGAGGTTGGGTTAAGTAGTGAGTTGGTTTGGCGTATTTTGGTGGTTTTTTTGAGTTTTTGAGGATGGAAATATTTTGTAATCCTTGAAAAATTGTATTAAATATGTTAAAATAAATTTATTAATCCAAAAGGAGGAACCTTTCATGGGAAAGAATATACGTCGGAAAAAGGATAAACCAAGATGGTCTGAAGAGACTAAAATTAGGAATTTAATAGCGTGTATTGATAGGGATGACCCTAAACGCGAAAATCCTAATTTGCAAAAGGAAAGAAAAAAACTTTCCGAAAAACTTCAGATAATGAATGGAATTTGGTAAGCCTTAAAAACGGAATAAAAAGTTTTATACTTTTTATTTCGTTTTTTTCTATTATTGACTAATTAAAATAAATATAATAAATTATATAGCATAAATAAAGTAATTTATTGCTTTATATTATTCCAAAAAAGGAGATATGATTATGAAAGAGTGTAAAATAATTAATTTATATGATTTAAATAATACAATTGCTAAGGAGGTTTTTGATGGGTGTGAATACCCTTGGGAGGTCTTACCTAAAATAAAGGATTTTATTATTAAATTAGGAAATTCTTTAAATAGTGATGAATATAACAAAATTGGAGATGATGTTTGGATTGCTAAAAATGCAGTAGTTGCTCCAACAGCATATATTAAAGGTCCAGCTATAATTGGAAAAAATGCTGAAGTGAGACACTGTGCTTTTATAAGAGGTAATGCTATTGTTGGCGAAAATTCTGTTGTTGGAAATTCTACTGAACTTAAAAATGTTATTTTGTTTAATAATGTTCAAGTTCCACATTATAATTATGTTGGTGATTCAATATTAGGATATAAGTCACATATGGGAGCTGGATCTATAACATCAAATGTTAAGTCTGATAAAAAATTGGTTGTTGTTAAAAGCGAAAAAGAGCAAATTGAAACAGGTTTGAAAAAATTTGGTGCAATGATTGGTGATAATGTGGAAGTTGGTTGTGGCTCTATATTAAATCCAGGTAGTGTAATTGGAAGAAATACTAATATATATCCATTATCTTCTGTAAGAGGTGTTATTGCTGAAAATAGTATATATAAAAATCAGGGAGAAATTGTTAAAAAAGTATAAAATATAATAGATAATAGCTTAAGTGTGAGGATATATATTGAATTTATTTTCAATTTAGGGTATAATTTTATAAAATTTGTTGAGATGTTTATATAAATAAATGTTTCGGAAGGATGTGGAATATGGATATAATTGAAGTTGATGTAAATAATGAGAAGAAGTACTTAAATCAAATAGCTGAATTAGAAAAAAAGGTATTAAATAATATGGAAAAAAATGGACAAATCGGACAATTATTTATAACTGGAGCAGAAGATATTAGTCAATACATCCATTCAAAAGAAAATACTGTATTAGTTTCTGTAAATGAAAATGATAAGGTTGAGGCTGCAACATATATAACTCAAGGTCAAAGTTTATTTACATATAATGATATTACTAAATATTTTAAAGTATCTGATGAATATAAAAAATATGTGAAAAGCAAGTATAAAAATGAATCTGATTATAAAAAGGCAGCTTTAGAAGCATATAAATTAAAAATGGAAGCATATGCATACGCTAGAAATAAAGTTTTAACTGAATTTCCACAATATGCAAATATTAGTGAGTTTTTGCAAAGTGAGCTAAATGGTGAAAGTAATTTTGATGAAAAAAGTAAATTAAGAGAAAAAATAAATTCATATATGTTTGAATATATAAAAAATGTAAGTGAATCTGAAAATGATAAGAAAGTTGAAATGTATGAGCAATTTTATTTTATGACATTTTCTGAAATTAAAGAATTAATATACGGAGATAATTCAAAAAATGTTGAAGTAGAAAATTCATTAGCTAAAGAGCTAGAGCAAAATTTAGAGCTAGAAAAAGAACATGAAAAATTAAGTAAGAAGTCTCATTTTATTGTATATGATAAAAATACAGTTTTTGAACCACATAAGTATTTTTCTGCTAATCCTCAAAATTCTATTGAAATAGATACATATATAACAGATCCTGAACAAAGAAGTTGTGGTAAAGCTAGAGCTTTAGTATATGAAGGAATTAAAAAACATATAAATGATTTTTTTGAGAATCCAGAAAATAAAGAAATATTTTTATGTTCAACTTTACATAGAGATAATGTATCTTCAAAATATGTTTCTGAATTTTTTGGATTAAAAGATAGTTTGTTTGTAAATAGAAGATTTGGAAGAGATAGAGAAGTTCATATTACAAGAGTAAAAAAATCTGAAGCACAAGAATATTTAAAACATATGGCAGAAAAATTAGCTGTTCTTTATGGATATAATCCTGATAATATTGATATAAGCTATGAAAATAAAGAGCAAATATTAAATGATCAAATAAAATATGAAAAGGGTGAATTTCATAGATTAAATAAAGCAAGGCATCGTATAACAGGATATAAACCTAATGTTCCTGTAATGTATAAGAAAGTTAAAAAGATTAAACAATTAAAAAAGAATTTAGATGAATTGTCACGTTAAATAATGAAAGGTAGATGATTTTATGAGTGAATATATATGGCCAATAGAGCCCAAGTATAAAGTGGCTGAACATGATAAATATGGAATTAGAAAAAATCATTATGTTTTATTTAAACAAAGAGCACATTCAGGATTTGATATAACTGCTGATATTGGTACAGAAGTACATCCAATTTGTAAGGGGAAGGTGCTTTTAGCAGAATTTGATGGAACAACAACAGAAGGTTTTGATGCTTTTAATGATGGTTATGGCAATAAAGTAGAAATTTTAAATGATGATGGAAGAAGAGTTGTATATGGACATTTAAGAGAAATTTTAGTAAAACCTGGTCAAGAGGTTGATACTAATACAATAATTGGTAAAACTGGGTCTAGCGGTGGATCTAGGGTACCACATTTACATATTGAAATAAGAAAATCTAATACTGAAGAAACTGGATTAGATTATACAATAAATCCATTAGATGTTTTACCATATAAAGATTTATCAAAACTTGATAAAGAGTTTGAATTAGAGCCATATGCAACATTATGGAATATAATGGTATCTGATGATCCATGGGGATTTACAAAAGAGGATATTCCATATTCTGAAGATGAATATTACATTAGATAAATTTATTACTAAAATATAATAAAAAGTAAATAAAAGTATGAATATAAGTAATATTGTCTATAAAATAAAAATATCTATTGCTTAAACTTAAAATTTATGATAAAATTTAAAATATATTAAAAATATAGATTAAAAAAAAACCCTTAAAGGGAAAAATTTTTTTTAATCTATTTTTTTTATTTATAAAATAAATATAATGGAGGAAATAGTTGTATGAGTACTAAATACATTTTTGTAACAGGCGGAGTAGTATCAGGATTAGGAAAAGGAATAACAGCAGCATCATTAGGAAGATTGTTGAAAAACAGAGGATATAAGGTAGCAAATCAAAAATTTGACCCTTATATAAATGTTGATCCAGGAACAATGAATCCTTGTGAGCATGGAGAAGTATTTGTAACAGATGATGGAGCAGAAACAGATTTAGATTTAGGTCATTATGAAAGATTTACAGATGAAAGCTTAACAGTAAATTCGAGTGTAACAACAGGAAGAATATATTCAGAAGTTATTGAAAGAGAGCGTAAAGGGGATTATTTAGGAAAAACAGTACAAGTAGTTCCTCATATAACAAATGCAATAAAAGATAAAGTATACAAATTTAAAGAGACAGATGTTGATGTAGTAATTACTGAAATAGGTGGAACAGTTGGAGATATTGAAAGTTTACCTTTTATTGAGGCAATAAGACAAGTAGGAATTGAACAAAAAGAAGATGATGTAATGTATATTCATGTAACATTACTACCATATATAACAGGTTCAAATGAGTTAAAATCAAAGCCAACACAACATTCAGTAAGAGAGCTACAATCATATGGAATAAAACCAAATGTATTAGTGTGCAGATCTGATTTAGATATTCCAGATGGAATGAAAGAAAAAATTGCAATGTTTTGTAATGTTAGAAAGGAAAATGTAATACATAATTCAACTGTCGATGATTTATATGAAGTACCATTAATGCTAGAAAAAGCTGGGCTTGCAAAAGTTGTTTGTGAACATTTAAATTTAAGTAATAAAGAGCCTAAAAATGCAGAATGGGAAGAAATGATTGAAAACATTAAAAATATTGGAGATAACAAAGTAAAAATTGCAATTGTAGGAAAATATGTAAGTTTAGAAGACTCATATTTGTCTGTTGTTGAAAGCCTAAAACATGGTGGTTTTGCAAATAATGTTAATGTTGATATTGAATTTGTTGATTCTGAAGAAATAAAAAGTGATGATGATGCAAAAAATATGTTAAAAGATTTTGATGGAATATTAGTTCCAGGTGGATTTGGAAATAGAGGAGTAGAGGGAAAAATAAAAGCAATAAAATATGCAAGAACAAATAATGTACCATTTTTAGGAATTTGTTTAGGTATGCAAATGGCAGTTGTAGAATTTGCAAGAAATGTTGCAAATTTAGCAGATGCAAGCTCTACTGAATTTGATAGAAAAACAAAAAATCCAGTAATACATATAATGGATACACAAAAGGATGTAAAGAAAAAAGGTGGAACTATGAGACTTGGTAGTTATCCATGTAAAATAAAAGAAAAAACTTTAGCCGAAAAAGTGTATAGAAAATTAGAAATAGCAGAAAGACATCGCCACAGATATGAATTTAATAATGATTATAGATCAATATTAGAAGAAGCAGGAATGGTAATATCTGGAACATCTCCGGACAATACATTGGTAGAAATGGTAGAAATTCCAGCAAATAAATTTTTTATAGCAGGACAATTCCATCCAGAATTTAAGTCTAGACCAAATAAGCCAGCACCACTATTTAGTGCCTTTATAAAGTCTGCAAAAAAATAAAATTAAAAAAATTAAAAAAAAGTATTACACGAAAAATAGAAAGGTGTTATAATATACAAATATGCACAAAGCAATGCTCATGTATTGCTTTGTATTTTTTCGCGTAATAGGAAAAGTAGCTATATAATTCATATTACCCGAAAAATGTATAAAACATTGCGCATAAAATTATAGAAGGGAAGATGATAAATTGAATCAAGAAGAAAATATTTTAGGAACAGAAAAAATAAGCAAATTAATAAGAAAATTTTCTATACCATGTATAATATCACTACTTGTAAACTCACTATATAATATTGTTGATCAAATATTTATTGGTTGGAAAGTTGGATATTTAGGAAATGGAGCAACAAATGTAGTATTCCCACTAACAATGATATGCTTAGCATTTGCATTAATGTTCGGTGATGGAAGTTCTGCTTTTTTGAGTCTTAAACTAGGACAAAAAAAGCAAGATGAAGCAAGTAAAGGTGTAAGTAATGGAATTGTACTATCAACCATAGTTGCAGTGTTTATATGTGTTGTAAGTATAATATTTTTACCACAAATTTTAAATATATTTGGATGCACAGATGTATTAAGACCATATGCCTTAGAATATGGATTTGTAATTGTAATAGGATTACCATTTATGATGATTGGAACAACATTAAACTCAATAATAAGAGCTGACGGAAATCCAAAATTTGCAATGATTTCAATGATAGCAGGAGCTTTATTAAATGTTGTATTAGATTATATGTTGATGTTTGTTTTTTCATTGGGAGTAAAAGGAGCTGCAATAGCAACAATTATAAGTCAAATATGTACAGCAGTATTAAACATAGCGTATATTAGAAAATTAAAAAGCGTAAAAGTTACAAAAGAAACTTTAAAGCTAAATGGATCAGTATGTAAAAATGTATCAATGCTTGGAATAAGCAGTTTTATTACTCAAATGAGCATTGTTGTAGTAATGGCCTTTGAAAATAATCTATTAGGTAAATATGGAGCTGATTCAAAATATGGATCTGAAATACCTATTACAGTTTTAGGAATTGTAATGAAAATAAGTCAAATATTAAACAGTATTATAATAGGAATAGCAGCAGGAGCTCAACCAATTTTAGGATACAATTATGGTGCTGGAAATTTTGAAAGAGTTAAGAAAACATTAAAAACTGTTTTAAGTTTAAGTATAATTATAAGTACAATAGCATTTTTATTATTCCAATTAATACCAGATAAGCTTATTGCAATATTTGGAAGCGGAGATGAAAAATATTTGGAATTTGCATGTTTGGCATTTAGAACATACTTAATGTTATGTATATTTAATGGAGTACAAATACCATCAGGAATATTCTTCCAAGCTATTGGAAAAAGTGTAAAAAGTGCAATATTATCTTTATCAAGACAAATAGCTTTTTTAATACCAAGTATGTTAATATTAGGTCATATGCATGGAATTGTTGGTGTATTATCAGCAGGACCAGTTGCAGATGGATTAGCTTTTATAATAGCAGCTATATTACTTATAAAAGAAGTTCGTTCACTAGGTAAAAAAGCACCAGTAAGCAAAACATTATCAGATGATACAAGTACAGATAATAAGTTAGCAAAACATACAATTATAACAATATCTAGAGAATATGGATCAGGAGGAAGATACATAGGAAGATTAGTTGCTGATAAGTTAGGTATAAAATTTTATGATAAAGATTTAGTAAATAAATTATCTGAAAAAACAGGTTTATCAACAGAATATATTGAAGATAATGAACAAAAAAGAAATATATTAGATTCATTAAATAATGGATATTATTACAATTTAACAAATTCAGATGAATTATTTGTTGAAGAATCAGACTTAATAAAAGAATTAGCAAATAATGAATCTTGTGTAATTATAGGCAGATGTTCAGATTTCATATTAAAAGACAATAAAGATGTAATAAATATATTTGTATATAGCACTATGGATAACAAAATAAATAGAGCTGTTGAAAGATATGGATTGAACAAAAAATCAGCAGAAAAGGAAATTAAAAAAATAGATAAATTAAGAAGCAATCATTATAAACACTATACAGGAAAAACATGGGGAAATAGCGAAAATTATGATTTATGTATAAATAGTGACACATTTGGAGTAGAAAAGGCAGCAGATATGATATGCGAAATTGCAATGAATAAATAAATTGAAAACGAAGGTTACTAATTGTAAAATTAGTAACTTTTTTTTACGCTTTTATATAATTAAGAAAGACATATATAAGTATAAATTAAGCTAATAGTAAAGCTAATTGTTTAAAGTGTTAGAATTGATAATTAGCTGTTATGTTACTAGTATAATTGATTAAGATTTCTTTTCAAAAAATAAGTATTATTGTTTAATTTTGCTATTGACTATAAAAAAATTTTAATTTAAAATTAAGAAAACAGAAGAAAAAAGGGGGGTAGAATAAAATAATATCATAAAATAAAAAATGGAGGAGAACAAATGAGTAAGAAGAAAATTATTATAATGTCAATAATTATGGTAGCAACATTATTGATATTATCAACAAAAAGTTTTGCTGCCGAAAT
>CAKPKU010000025.1 GCA_934167365.1 uncultured Clostridia bacterium | reverse complement strand
AAGACTGTACATAGGTGAAATTTTTGCAACTAAAATAAGGCGTGCTTTTTAGTGAAATTTTTCTAAATTATTGACACCTTTTTGGAGAATTTATGAATAATTTATGATATGATCACCCTATAAAATTAACTTATGAAAAGTTCACCCTATGATATAATGGAGGTATGAGAACTGTTATGAATGAAAAAGAGAAATTAAAAAAAGCAGTAATAGAAAGTTGTATTAATGGAACTATGACTATTAAAGTTGCAGCAAACAGGTTGGATTTTTCAGAGCGCTATATAAAAAAACTGAAAGCGAGGTATAAAAAAATTGGTGCTTCATCCATAATACATGGAAATTGTGGAAAACAACCTAAACATACTATTAGTGCAGTTTCAGAATCTACTACTCAATATGGTAGAATGATGAAATATTTAGGAGTTGATCTGATTCATGCTGGCTCTTCTCAAGCTAAAGGTCGCATTGAAAGACTATGGAACACATTACATGATAGGCTTAGAACAGAATTTAGAAGGCTTAATATTACAACAATTGATGGAGCAAATAAATTTCTTGACACTAATTGAAAAATTATTGACAGTAAAAATATTTGAGTATATAGGATATTCTGTTTCGAAGATTTGTGCAGGTTTCATATCTCCACAATCACAGTATCATATTTATATTTATATTTATTTTTATATTTATCAATAACGGACACAATCATAGTACTTAATTGTTCATTTGTTTCCTATTTCCTGCCAGGAAATTTCTTAACTGCAATAATTAATTATATAATTCAAATTTATATAAATTTTCATTTGACTTTAATTTTTTTATAAAAGTTGCCCCAAATCTTTCATAATAATTTTGTAAATTTGTTTTTAAATATATAGTTTTAAATTTTCTTTTTCGTGCTTCGTTTAATATAGCATCATTTAATATGCGTGAATATCCGTTATTTCTATATTCTTTTTTTACATACATTGTTGCATACCATGGTGTTAATTCTTTTTCTTCTTCACAATCTTCTGGAAAAATAGATATAAACCCTATTAATTGTTCTCCATTTGTTAAGATCAATTTGCAAAAGGATTTATTTGTAAACATATTACAAATTTTTTCTTTTTTTCTTTCGATTCTTTCTTGTTTATTTTGGTTTTTATTATCAGCCCATTCTTCATATTCTAATTTGGCAACTTCATCTAAAAATTGAAGTTTATCTTTCAAATTAAATATTTTTAATGTCTTTTTTATTGAGTGTTCCATATAATTACTCCTTTATTAACTCAGTTCCTGTTCTTTTTATTTGATTTTCTTTAGATTTAATACTATTAACAACTTCTATTACAATTCTATTTAGCTTATAATTAAAATCTTTTTTTGAGTTATTTATTATAGCTCTATTTGGATGATGCTCCCAGAATTGTAAAAGTTACCACTAAATTAATTTATACCTATATATTGAGGTTTCCTATTATATAAAAAAGCCAGGATTTACCTGACTATTATAAATTTATGTATCATTAATTTTATTATAAGTGAATTACATATTATTTAAATCTTCTCAAATAGGAATCCATTTTTTCTATAAATTCATTATTATCCTTAGTTTGCACTATTTGTGATAATACTTGTTCTGTTACTTCTGATGTTGGTAATGTGTTTAAAGCTTTTCTTAATGCATATACTGTTTCAAGTTCCTTTTGGCTTAATAATAAATCTTCTCTTCTTGTTCCAGATTTGTTGATATCTATAGCTGGGAAGATTCGTTTTTCTGATAGTTTTCTATCTAATACTACTTCCATATTACCTGTACCTTTGAACTCTTCAAATATAACCTCATCCATTCTACTTCCTGTTTCTATTAATGATGTTGCTAATATTGTTAAGCTTCCTCCATGCTCTATATTACGAGCAGCTCCAAAGAATTTCTTTGGTTTATGTAGTGCAGCAGGGTCAAATCCTCCTGATAAAGTTCTTCCTGATGATGGGATAACTAAGTTATATGCTCTTGCAAGTCTTGTAATACTATCTAATAATATTACAACATCTTTATTTTGCTCCACAAGTCGTTTTCCTCTTTCTAATACCATTTCTGCAACTTTTACATGATGCTCTGGTAATTCATCAAATGTTGAATATATAACTTCTCCTTTTATTGATCTTTTCATGTCTGTAACTTCTTCAGGTCTTTCATCTATTAAAAGAACTATTAATTCAACTTCAGGATTGTTGTATGAAATACTATTTGCTATTTTCTTCAAAAGTGTTGTTTTTCCAACTTTTGGAGGTGCAACAATCATACCTCTTTGACCTTTTCCAACTGGTGAAATTAAATCGATTATTCTCATAGCTGTCTCATTAGATTTAGTTTCTAGCTTTAATTTTTGAGTAGGATATATTGGTGTTAGATCATCAAATTTTGTCCTTCTATATGCTTTTTCTGGTGCTTCACCATTAACTTCACCAACATATATTAAAGCTGGAAATTTTTCACCTTCTTTTGGTTGTCTTGATATTCCTTTTACTTTATCTCCTTTGTCCAATTTAAAACGTCTTATTTGAACAGGTGATACATAAACATCTTTTGGAGTTGAAAGGTAATTTTCACCTCTTAAAAAACCATATCCATCAGGTAATACTTCTAAAATTCCTTCAATAATTTGGTCTTCAGCATTTGTTACTTTATATCCACTATTATTTGATTCAGTAGTGACTGGTTTTGTTGTGTTATCTAAATTTTGAGAAGAGCTTTCTTTTGAATAGTTGTCTTCTTCTTTTGATAATACCTCAATTAATTCATCCTTTTTTAGTTTTGATACATTTGTAATTCCTTTTTCTTTAGCTAATTGTCTTAATTCTACTAATGTACATTTTTCAAAATTCATAAATTTTGCCCCCTAAATATTAAATTATATTGGAATTTATTAAGATTATTTAATTAGAAATAAAAATATAAAATGCTTTATTGATCTAAATTTTTGTCGTATAGTATACGGTAGAGGCAATATTATATATGCCTCTAATAATATTTTAGTTAGTTATATCGATATATACTCGTTCATTTGGTAAATACATTCCAAGTTTTTCTCTTGCTACATTTTCTATGTATTCTGTTGAATTTATGTTGTTTTTTATGTCTTTTAGCTCAGCGGTTTCTTCGTTTGCTGTTTCAATTTGATTTCTATATATTTCAGCTTCACTTTTATATGAGTTTAAAGTTTGTTGTTGAGAAAAAAGTGTGCATATGAAATATATTAATACTGCTATTATTATAAATCTGTTTATTTTTAATTTCTTTTTCATATGTAAAATCTCCAATACTAATAAATTACTAATTTACTTCTATATTATAACATAATATTCTTCTTTTTCCAGCTTTTTTTTAATAAATTCAAAGTTTTTTTGAATGGATACAATATTATCTTGAATATTCTTACTATAATTGTTATTATAAATTTAATTATAGATGAAAAAAATTTAACTATTAATTTACTAAAAAACTTGAAATATATTAAAATTCCTATAAATAAACCAACAAACATATATATTCTCAATTCGCCAGTTGTATATTTCATAACCGTATATAACAGTATTATTGCTGATATAATCCAAAATAATATATCTTCAAAATATGTTAATAGATTAGGGGCTTTACAAACTTTTCTTCGTATTCTAAAAATATCAAATAAAATGCTTATGGTAATTCCTGATATTGCAAATATGGTTAATATTTTTAATTGATTCATTATGATTTCATTCAAATTAAAAATCCTCTCTATTTAAATATTTTACCAAAAAAACCTGAATCATGTTTTTCCATATTTTTATCACTGTAACATAAGCTTGCAATATTTCCATCAACAATGACTTCTTCAGAGTCTAAATTTAGTTTATTAATTCGTAAGTCTTCACCTTTTACTGTAAGCATTCCTAAATGAGTTTCTACAATTACAATTTGGTCATCAAAACTAAGTACATCAAGTACTCCAGATATATTTAATTTTTCTCTACTTTCTAATATTAAATTTTGTATAATATTAGTTTTTTGAATATTATTTTTTCTTTCTTCAATAGCCATAGCTTTTCCACACTCCTTTGGTAGAATATATTCATATTAGTGTGTATTTATAACTGGATAATATGAGAAAATACAAAAAAATAACCCCTTATGTAGCTACATAAGGGGACCTCTTGTTTTGATAAGAAAAAGAATTATTCTTCATAAATAATGAAACCGCCTGAGTTTCCAGCTTTGAATGTACCGCATTTTATTTCAGAAGTCTTTCCGAGCAAAAACTTAGTAATACTTGCTGAAGCAAATTGTGTCATGTTATAATTTTCAGAATCCGAGCTGTCAAACCATACCAAAAATTGTATAGTAGTAGAACCCGAAATAGCTGAAAAAAGGTAAACATTTTCAACTTCGCATTTATAGTGCTCTTCAAGCAGACTTATAATCTGATTGCGATACTCTTCATAATCACTTAGATTTATAAACTGTTTCAACTTAGTTTGTTTTCCATCATTCAAAGTAATCTCTTTTGGTAAATCAACACTAGATGATGGAGTTTTACTAGATTCTGAAGTTTCACTTTCAGTAGCAACTATTGATGTACTAACATCTTTGTCTTTTGGCTTTTTGGAATTTACCAATTTGCTTATTCCAAAGATGATAACTGCAAAAAGAACTATGGCGATTCCGACAAATTTTAAGATATCCTTTAAAGGATATAAAGTTATCACTTTTGATGAATCACTAAACCACCAAGTGGTCTTTTTTCCATTATCAGAACATTTGTCAATCACTTGACTTTGAGGTTGTTTTAATCGTTTTAGCATAAAAAAATCTCCCTTCACTTTTAAACGATTAATATTTTTTACCAAGTCACATTGTGACTTATAAATATATTATAGTATTTTTTTACATTTATGTCAACTTTTTTAAAAAATTAAAACAGTGAATTAATGTATCTAAAAATAAAAAATCCTTAAAATCGATTCTCGTGTGTTACTTTTTTTAGTTATTTAGTAGTTTTGACATATCTATTTTGTTATGAATCCATTAAAAGAAACAATAATCAAAAAATAAATATTACAAAAATATAATCTAATTTTAGCAAATATATTTATATTTTATTCTATAATTGACTTTACTAATCCTTTATCTATTCTATTTTCAAATATATTTTTTAAAACCATTAATATAATAGGACCTACAAAAAGACCTAAAACTCCGCAAAATTTAAAACCTGTATACATTGCAACTAATGTAAAAATTGGATGAACTCCTAGTTGACCACTTACTATTTTAGGTTCAATTATTTGTCGTACTACTGTCATTATTAGCCATAATATTAAAATTGCTATTCCTAAATTTATATTTCCTTTGCATGCTGCAATTATTGCCCATGGTACCATAACTGTTCCTGAACCTAAAATTGGTAAAGCATCAATAAATCCTATTCCTAATGCTGCTAGAAGCGGATATTTTATATCAAATCCAACAAATGAATATATATATAATCCAATTAGAGAGATTACAAAGGAAACAAGAATTAAAATTGCTTGCGCTTTTAAATAACCTCCTAAACATTTTGCTATACCATGAACATGTATTGCTATTTTTTTTACCCAAGTTCGTGGCAAATGATGTTCTAATTGATCTATCATATATATTTTGTCTGTACTTATAAAATATAATGCCATTATAGTTATTACTATATAAAATCCTACTGTTGGAATTGAAGTTAGTTTATTAAGCACTCCTGTCAGAAAGCTTTTGATATATTCAGAAATATGACTCACTAAATCTTGACTAGAGCTGTTTATTATGCTATTTACCTCGTTTGAAATTTGAATTTTGCTAAAATCAAACTTTGCACTTTTTTCAGATATAAAAGATTGTATTATATTTACATATTCATTTAAGTTTTTTAGTAGGTTTGAAGATTCAGATATAACTGTTGCTATTCCCCATGCTAATAAACCTATTATTATTCCAAGTACTAATACAAGAATCAACAAACTACTTGTCTTTCTTTTTAAATGAAATTTATTCATGCAAAATTTTATTACAGGCTCTATTAATAAATATAATACAAATGCAATTAAAAATGGCATATAGAAAACAGCTAATTTAAATCCTAAACAAATTAATACTACTGATAACAATAATGTTAAAATCTTCATTATAATCTTTTTTATATCATTTACATTCATCATCATATGTATATCACCAATAGTTATTTTATTCTATATTAGGGTTTTTATTCATTTTTATAAATAATCTTTAAGAACAATAATAGCGGGCTAAAAGTCCGCGTTAAATTGTTCACGCGCCAAAATTATGCAGTAATTTTGTGTGCAATGTTTTGGCGAAGCCTTCTTATATAATAGGAAATTGCTTTTTTTAGAATAATAAATCAATCAAATTTATACCTATGTTTAGAATTTCCCTATTAGATAAAAAAGGCAACTTTACCCAAGTAAAAGTAAAGTTGCCTTGAAATATACAAAACATTTGTTTTATAATAAATTCACATATTTTAAAAATTTAATTTATTATTGTTAATTAAATTATTTGATTTTTAATGTAGTTTCTTAATATATGCAAAATATTTGATGATAAGTTACTACATAATTTTAAATAATTTATTTTGAATTTAATCGAATACTGTTTTATTCAGCATTTTTGGTATTACAGTTACATATATTTTCAAAAGTTGCTGCTACTTCCCCAGTGCTTATATCTTGATTTTTAGCTAAATCTCCTAATGTTAACATACCTACTATTTTATTATTTTCAACTACTGGTATTCTTCTAATTTTATTTTCAGACATAAGTTTTGTAGCATGTTCTACATCATTATTTATATCACAACAACATATTCCTGTTGACATGATATCACTTAATTTTGTTGTATTGATGTCTTTATTACATGCTACTGTTCTTAATAATATATCTCTATCTGTAACAAAACCTATTACATTTTGGTCTTTATCACAAACAGGAATACTTCCTATATGCTCTTGACACATTAATTTTGCACAATCACAAACAGATGCTTCTGGTGTTAACCAAACTACACTATTACACATACAATCTTTAACTTTCATAAAAATACCTCCATAAATTAATAAACATTTCTGTTTATTAATTTTATTTTGTGTAATAATAAAAAAGATATACAAGCAAAAATTTGTATATCTTAAAAATTTAATTAAAAAAATTATATGGTTGGTATGATTGATTTGAAGAATAATCATTATTATATATTGCTGGATTTTCTAAAGATCTATATGGCGGACGTGGTGGTCTTGGTGGTGGCATTGGTGGACGCGGTGGTCTTGGCGGTCTATTCGGATTATTATTTAAGATTTGGTTTAATAGCAATATCTTTATTAAGTCTCTTAATGTAGGATTTGATATTCTATTTCTATTTTCTTTACTTTCCGCTTCTGACTCATGTCTAGTATTTTGAATAGCACTTTCTTTTTGATTATTTTTTTCTGAAATTGACATTTTGTTTGATCGTGGAGATATTTTTATATCTCTTTTTAATAATTCATCCGCTTCTTGTGTTCTAACATTCACATTAACTATATTAAGATTTTCATCTGTTTCTACGCTTTTATAAATTTCATCTGTTAAAACTTCTAATGTGTCAATTGAAAAACTTCTATAATTAATAGTGCTACATGCTTTTTGAACCATTGGTTGTAGTATTTTATATATTTCAGGATACATTGATTCTAAATTTATATCTATGTCTGAAACATTGTTATATCTATATGGAAAAAATGAATTGTTTTCTATATATTGATGATTATTATATGTATTAGATTCATATTGTGTGGGATATCCTAGAACACTTTTCATGTACTCTTCATATTCATTATACATTACTGTTACCTCCTTGTATAATATATGTATATTATTGAAAAAAGTGTGTATAGATTACTATCATTTTTTTATTATTATATTTGAACATAAATATTAATAAATTTATTTAAAATTTTTATTATATGGTTTTTCATAGTTATATAAATACATAAAGCAATTGATAAAAAGCTATAAAGACTTTTTACTTTATAGCTTTTTAAGAAGCGGATAACTATTATATTTTATTAACAAGCTCTTTAAATAAATCACCACGCTCTGCAAAGTTTTTAAACATATCAAAACTTGCACTTGCTGGTGAAAATAACACTACTTCCCCATCTTTTGCGATTTTATGTGCAATTGATATAGTTTCTTCTAATGTAGTACATTTGGCTATTGGTATTTCTTTGCCTTGAGCCTTTAATTCATTTGTAACTGCCGTATATATTTTTTCTGTTGTTGCTCCTACTAAAATTAGTGCAGAAACATGCTCTACAATAGGTTTAGCTATTGGTGTATAATCTAAATGTTTATCATATCCCCCTGCTATTAATACTATTTTTTCATCAAATGAATTTAATCCTGCTATTGTTCTTGATGGGCTAGTTCCTATTGAATCATTATACCATTCTATTCCATTAATTGTTCTTATATATTCAAGTCTATGCTCTACTCCTGCAAATTTTGATATTGCTTTTATTTGAGTATCTATATCTACTAATGATTTTGTCGCTGCTATTGCCGCACAGATGTTCTCATAATTATGAATGCCTCTTAATTTTATATTTTTTACTTCTATTATATGTCTTCTTAAACCATCTTCACATGATTTTATTATTTTATTATCATATATAATGCCATTATCTAGCTTTTGTTTGCTACTGAATAAAATTACTTTTCCATTTGCTTCTGATTTTAGGTTATATGTAATTTCATTATCTGCGTTTAATACTACAATGTCATTTGAATTTTGATGCGAAAATATGTTCTTTTTACTATTTATATATTCTTCATATGATTTATGTATATCTAAATGATTTGGCGATATATTAGTTATAACTGATATTTTTGGACTTATATTCATATTCATTAATTGAAAACTGCTTAGCTCTAATACTACAACTGAATTTGGTGTCATTTCATTTAACTTTGTAAATAATGGAACTCCAATATTTCCTCCTAAAAAACATTCATATCCTTTTTCTTTTAAAATTGCATATATAAGACTTGTTGTTGTTGTTTTGCCATCACTACCTGTTATTCCAATGACTGTTCCTGGGCATAATTTTATAAGCATTTCTATTTCTGATGTGATAATAGCTCCATTTTTTTCTTCTTCTACTAGCTCTCTTGTGTCTGGTCTGCAACTAGGTGATCTAAATATATAGTCAAACCCATGTAATTTGCTTAAGTTATTTTCTCCAAGTGAATATTCTATATTATATTCATTTATTTTTTTTAGTACGATATCATCTAAGTTATCAATAGTTCTTTTGTCAAATATAGTAATCTTTGCTTTGTACTTATAAAAATAATCAATTAGTGGAATATTGCTAACTCCCATTCCTATTATAGCTATTTTTTTATTAGCTAATTCATTGTTGAATTCTATAAGTTTTCTATTTATATAACTCATTTATATATATCAGTCCTTTCTTTTGAGTAACTTTTTTTATAGTAAAAGTTTATAGTCTTGCGAATTATATCATATATATATATTCTTTTTCAAGATAAAGTGCTACTTGGAATTCGTAAAACGTGTATTTTATTAATATTTCGATAAAGTTTTTTTGTATAATTGTAGAAGATAGCTAAATTTTAAAATATTACACAATATTACTTTACCATTCACTCAATTCATATAAATTTTCCTTGTTATATAAAAATAAATATAATGTATACAGAAAATTTTATTGTACATAATAGTAGTATGATTGGAGGTGCTACTATGGGAGAAAATAAAAAGAAAAACAATAAAAACGGAAATAAGAATAATGAAAATAAAGAATCTAAATAACTTATAACTTTTTAAAGTGTAATTTTTATTAAAATTTAGTAATTTTTTTATAATAGAATAATATTATTTTCTTAATTATATAGTAACTATATATTGAAATTTCTATTATTCTATTATATGTAAAAATAAAAATGCTATATTTTTACATATAGCATTTTTATTTTTATGCATGTACTACAAGCATAAATTATATAATAGAGCATGTTATTAAAATTATTAAAAAACGGTTTATTCGTGTAATCAGGATTGAAAATATTTTGAAATCTTTATATATAGAATATATCTGTTTTTTGATATATATAAAGTTTTCCATTTATTATGATATAATATCGAGAAGCGGTAACCATTATATACTTTGTCTATTGATGATAAAACTCGTGGAGTAGGATGATTTGGAAAATTAGAATAATTTCCAGGATTTACAAGTAAATCATAAAAAAGGTTAAGCTCATCCTGATTTAAATTTTTTTTATGTTGTAGTAATGAGTTTTGTTTTATATAAAAAAATTGCTTCCCAGGCAGTATGATTTTAATAGTGTTTGCTATTTGTGAATATATAATTACACAAGCAACAAATACTATTAAATATACGTTAAGTGTAATAAATAACTTCATCTGCAATTCCTCCCCTTATATTGCATGCTCTATATAAATCTACAAATAAAGTATTTCATGATTATAGCATATATATCTAGAATTTTTCAAGATATTTTTTGGTTTGGAACAATATAGTTATAGATAATCACTTTTTGAATAAGACTTTAATTTAAATTCCATCTTATAAATTTTTTATTCCTTTATATAAAATTATTATACATTGCACTTGCCTTATTATCTTTATATTTATAATTTCTAAAAAGCATTTTTAGTTTTCCTCCGCTTCCTATTGAAAAAAACTATTGACTTTTATTTATATATACATATAATAAATTTCGAGGTGATACAAATGCTTGATATAATAATACCTGTTTATAATTCAAAAAAAACTTTGTTTAGAACTTTACTTAGTATATCAATTCAAACATACAATGATATACATGTATATTTGATAAATGATGCTGATGATATTAATTATGATGATGAAATTAATTTTTTTTCAAAATACTTCCCAATAAAAGAGCTACGACTTACTAGTAATAGTGTTCCTGGTGTAGCTAGACAAAAAGGAATTGATTCAAGTAAAAGTCCATACATATTGTTTATAGATTCTGATGATTATTTATATAATTCATATGCTTTAGAATACTTAGTTACAGAAATAAATAAGAATTACGATTTAGTCATTAGCAATTTTATATATGAAAGAGATAATGAAATTACTGTAAAGCAAAATGATTACACATGGTTACATGGCAAAATATATAGAAGAAGCTTTTTGGAGCAAGAACAAATACGATTTAATAATACACGTTCAAATGAGGACAATGGTTTTAATAGGTTAATAATACTTAGTACAACAAATCATTCATGTGTTAATAAAATAACATATGTTTACAGTGAAAATGAAAGCTCAATTACAAGAAAAAATAATAGATTATATAAGTATACTGGATTAGAAGGTTATTCTTATAATATGAATTGGGCAATGAATATTATGATTAATAAAAATAAAAATTTGAATGGTGTTGCCATGACAGCACTTTCTGTGTTGATTAGTATGTATTATTATTATTTAGAATTGCAGGATATGTATGATTGTACTAAAATTTTCAACTGGAGTGCAGATACTAAAAAAATATATGATAGGTTAAAAAATATAATAACTGATAATACATATGACTATTTACTTAATGCAAGAGCAGCATTATATCCAAATGTACATAAAACAATAAGTTTTGATGAATTTTTAGCAAAGGTAGGAAATAGTAATGATTGATATAATAATTCCAGTTTATAATTCTGCAAATACACTTGAAAAAGCATTATTAAGTATAATGTTTCAAAGTATAAAGGATAAATTAAAAATATACATAATAGATGATTATTCTAAAGATGATATATCTAGTTTATTGGCAATATTTAGTAAGTATTTAGATATAACCTATTATAAAAATGAATCAAATTTAGGTGCAGGTTTGTCTAGACAAAAAGGTTTAGAATATTCAAATTCTAAATATGTAATGTTTTTAGATTCTGATGATTTGTTTTATACTCATACTAGTATAGAAGAGCTTTATAAGGTCATTTCTAGATAGTAATAATATTAAATTTAATGAACTAAGATATGATGAGGATAACTACTTTAATACTTTAGTATTAATGAATGGTCCAACTAAAGGATTTATAGAAAAAATTACATATGTCTATAAAAATACAGATGGCTCTTTAACTAATAATAAATCAACAATTCAATCAATTGATTATATTGAAAATTATATGAAAAGCATGAAGAGCGCATTACAAAATATTGAAAATCCTAATAAAGACTTAATTTCACCAATAATTAATGTCAAAGTAACTTATTTAGAAAAAATAAAGCATAATTATAATTTGAGTGATAGAAAAAAAATTGATGCATGGATAAATGATTTAAAAAAATACTAATAGAATTTTACTATATAGAATTTATTCTTGATATTTTTATAATGTTATTGCATATTGTTTATTATTAAATTTATATAAGAAAAACCACACTAATAAAATAATTATCAGTGTGGTTTTTCTTATATTATAAAAGAGATTGGAACAATCCTAATTAGAATTTTGGGGGTGAAATTTGAATCACCCTGTATTGACTTACTATATTGAAGTCACATTCTTCAAGAGACTTAGAGATTGCGCGCCAAATATATGACTCTCCTTTTCTAAATTGATCTGACGAAACGATAATAAGTTTATCGTCTCCGTTTCCAATTTGGATGAACCCTTTCCTGAAAATTAAGTAATCAGGAGCCTCTCGTCTCATTATTACGTCAGCCCTCCAATCATCCCACCAATTTTTTTGGCGAATGATTTGTGTTGCGTTACCCTTATGGTCAGTTAGATGATTGGGTATGAATAGGTTTTCTCTAGGATTTACAAATCCTGCTACGTACTTCCTGTACAACATAAAAACAACACCTTTCTAGGATTAAAGTAATTACTATGCTAACATAATATTTCAGATTAGTCAAGCAAAATTTAAAAGATTTTCGTGTATAGTTTTAGCAAAATATTATTTTACATATAACTATTTATATTAAAGCTACTTGTTGTTGAAATTGTTATGAATTTTATTGAATAAATATCACAATAAATCATACTGTCATTTTCAAATGACCTTAATAATATATAACTTGCTCCAACTTCTTCTAATATTCCAATTCTATCAACTAGATTATTTGTACCTATTAAAAATTCCACTCTCATTAATCTTCCTATTTGTGTTCTTAAAAATCCTGGAGTATATATTGAATTAGTTAAAACTTCAGGTTGATTATTAATTTCTGAATTTGGCATATGTCTCCCCTTTCTTTTTATATTATATATTATGTGAGTGCATATAATTCTGTTGGTCTATAAAAACAATGATTGCCTATTCTTGTATGGAATGTCCCTGAACCATTGCTTGGAAATGTTGAAATACATGTTGGTTTAAATGGATTGAAGTACCATAGACAATCACTTATTTCATTTAACTTATTTCCAGATAGTGCCCAATCTGCTATATAATAGTGGATTTCTGTTGGGTTCATATTATATATATTTTGTGGATTGTATTGATTTCGTAAAGTTTCAGTTGCACAATCAAATTGTCCTGGTTGATATATAATGCTTCGTATATTACCATTTTGTGAAATTCTTAAATATTCACCTTCTGACACATATACTCTATTCATTATTACTGTTGCAACAGCCTTCATACCAGTATCTCCTTCTCCATCCGCTTCGCATTGTACAATTCTAGCTAAAAGTTCTCTTTCTGAATATGCCATTTGCATCACCTTTATTAATTGTATGCATTTGGCAGTAAAAAAGTACTTTGGTATGAAAATTAAAAAGAAGCGGAATTTATTATATAATTATTCTTGAAAATTTATGGAATCAAATATAAAAAATGACCTACGAGAATCTATTTTTAGACTTTTTTATATCTTAAGAATAAGCTATCTTGCTGATATAAAAAAAGTTTAACTAAAAAAGTAAGTATATATGATGTTTTTCCTGCTACTTTTTTGATAGCAATGTATAAAGTAATGATAACAACAAAAACATTTTATGTAATATTTAAAAGCCATTGAGAATACATTCGTAAATTCAATGGCTTTTATCTATTTATTATTCTTTAATAGATATTATATTTAATTTAAATATTTCTCTAAAAATTTTCCAGTGTAAGATTCAGGAATTTTTGCTATTTGCTCTGGTGTTCCAGTTGCTACTATTGTTCCTCCTGCTTCTCCACCTTCTGGTCCTAGGTCGATTATGTAATCACTTGTTTTTATTAAATCTAAATTATGCTCTATTACTACTATACTATTTCCTGTATCTACTAGTCTTTGTAATATATCTACTAATTTGTGAACATCTGCTATGTGTAATCCTGTTGTTGGTTCATCTAATATATATAATGTTTTTCCTGTGGCTTTTTTAGATAGCTCTGTAGCTAATTTAACACGTTGAGCTTCTCCTCCTGATAATGTAGTAGATGGTTGTCCTAGTTTTATATATCCTAATCCTACATCATATAATGTTTGAATTTTATTTTTTATTTTAGGGATGTTTTCAAAGAATTTTAATGCATCTTCTACTGTCATTTCTAGTACATCTGATATTGTTTTTCCTTTATATTTAACTTGTAATGTTTCGTGGTTATATCTTTTTCCTTTACATACTTCGCAAGGTACATATATATCTGGTAAAAAGTGCATTTCGATTTTTATTAGTCCATCTCCATTACAATTTTCACATCTACCACCTGTTACATTAAAGCTAAATCTTCCTTTGTCATATCCTCGTAATTTAGCATCATTTGTACCTGCAAATATATCTCTTATACTATCAAATACACCTGTATATGTTGCTGGATTAGATCTTGGTGTTCTTCCTATTGGGGATTGATCTATGTTTATTATTTTATCTATATTTTCCAATCCCTTAATTTCTTTACATTTACCAGGCTTTTCGTTAGCACCATTTAAATCTCTTGCTACTGTTTTATATAGTATCTCATTTATTAATGTACTTTTTCCTGAACCAGATACACCTGTTACACATACAAATTGTCCTAATGGAATTTTTACATTTATATTTTTTAAATTGTTTTCTGATGCTTTTACTATTTGAATACATTTTCCATTTGATTTTCTTCTTTTTTTAGGTACTTCTATTTTCTTTTTACCACTTAAATATTGTCCTGTAATAGATTCTGGTATCTTTTTTATTTCTTCTGCTGTACCTTGTGCTATTACATTTCCGCCGTGAACACCCGCTTCTGGTCCTATGTCTATTATTTGGTCTGCTGCATACATTGTATCTTCATCATGCTCTACTACTATTACAGTATTGCCTAAATCTCTTAATTTTTTTAGTGTTGCTATTAGTCTCTCGTTATCTCTTTGATGTAGACCTATACTTGGTTCATCTAATATATACAATACTCCTGTTAGTCCAGAGCCTATTTGTGTTGCTAAACGAATACGTTGAGCTTCTCCTCCAGATAGAGTTCCTGCTGCTCTTGATAATGTTAGATATTCTAATCCTACATCTATTAAGAATTGAAGTCTTTGGTCTATTTCTTTTAGTATTAGTTCTGATATTATTGCTTGTGTTTTATTTAGTTTTAAATTATTTAAATATTCTTTTATTTTATTTATAGGCATGTCTGTTAATTGATTTATGTTTTTTGTTCCTACTGTTACTGCTAAACTTTCTGGTTTTAATCTTGAACCATTACATACATCACAATGACTACTACTCATATACATTTCATAAAAGTCTCTCATACCTTGTGATTTTGTTTCTTGGTATCTTCTATTTAATGTAGGTATTACTCCTTCAAATGGTGCTGTAAATTTTCGTGTTCCAGCCGATGATTTATATTCAAAATTTATTTCTTCATCACCTGTTCCATATAGTATTTTTTCTAAAAATTTACGAGGAAGTTTTTTTATTGGTTGTTTAATATCGACATCATATTTTTTAGCAATACTCTCAAAATACATTTTTGCCATAGTGTCGCCTCTTTTCATTGTGCTTGCACCAAAAGCTTTTACACCATCATATAATGTTTTATTTTTATCTGGTATTATTAAGTCTTCATCCATTTTCATTACATATCCTATACCAGAACATTCAGGACATGCTCCAAATGGATTGTTGAATGAAAACATACGTGGTGTTAGCTCCTCAAAGCTTATTCCACAATCTGGACATGCATAGTTTTGACTGAATAGAAGCGGATCACCACCTATAACATCTACACCTACTAAATTATTAGCGTGTTTTAATGCTGTTTCAACAGATTCAGTTAAGCGTCCTCGTATGTCTTCTTTTATAACAAGTCTATCTACGATTAGCTCTATTGTATGCTTTTTCTTTCTGTCAATATCTATGTCATCAGATAATTCATATACTTCACCATCGATTCTTGCTCTTACAAATCCTTCTTTTTGAAAGTCTTCTAATAATTTTTTATATTCGCCTTTTCTTCCTCTTATTACAGGAGCTAATATTTGTATTTTTGTTCCTTCTTTTAGATTCATTATATTATCTATTATTTGATCTATTGATTGTTTTTCTATTTTTTTACCGCATTTTGGACAATGTGGTATACCAATTCTTGCATATAATAAACGAATATAATCATATATTTCAGTTACAGTTCCTACAGTAGATCTTGGATTTTTTGATGTTGTTTTTTGGTCTATTGAAATAGCTGGAGATAATCCATCTATTGATTCTACATCAGGTTTTTCCATTAATCCTAGGAATTGTCTGGCATATGATGATAAACTTTCTACATATCTTCGTTGACCTTCGGCATATAGTGTATCAAATGCTAGTGATGATTTTCCAGACCCTGAAAGTCCTGTTATTACAACTAATTTATCTCTTGGTATTTCTAGGCTTATATTCTTTAGATTATGTACTTTCGCACCTTTTATTATTATTTTGTCATTCATATAATTGCCCCCCTATGAACTTTGTAGATATATTTTTCGATTAATTTTTCCACAAACACTTATGTATTATATAATATTTTTTTATATAAAACAATAGTTTGGATGTGCTTATTTTTAGTAAAAGGCATGCTTGATTTTACTCAAACACGCCTTTTATAATTTTATAAAATATAGTTTTTATTTTGTTAATTCATTATCTTCTTTATCTATCTCTTTATATATATTAGGATAAACTTGATTATATGAAAATTGTCCTTCTGATATATGATCAAGGAACATTTCATGCCCTGAAAGGTTGGTCTTGTTTAATGAGTTAATTATATTTCTTGCTGTAATCTGACCGAAATCTATCTGCTGGCAATTTTTCATCATCAATGGCTAAAACTTTATATGGTATTAAAGTCTTTCCTACATAAGCACTTCCGAAGTTTCTGTGATGCCCTTCTATTATACATTTTTTTCCATCTGCAATTACTATTTCTATTGGAAAATCTTGGTTATAACCATTAGCTCTTACAGAGTCAATTAAATCATTAATTGAATTTGATTGAAAAGTTGAACCTAAAGTATCTTTCTCTCTTTGTGATGGTAACATTTCCTTTTGACTAGCCCACATTTTACAAAAATTTTTACCTTTTTGATATCTTTCTAAACACTCTAAAATTGTGTCTGAAATATCATCTATGGTTGAAAATGATGTGTCTATTATTAGATTATAATTATTTTCATCTGTTAGATCTACACCATATCTTTTTTTGTATCTTTCAACTTCTCCATTTTTTCTCTTTTCTCTTTGATTCATAGCATCTTCTTCATTTTTATATTTATTATCCTCGGCACCTCTTGATTTATCAACAAATAATCTTTTTCCTGCTATATCTGGTCTACATGTTAGTCTTACTGAAAATGAATGAGGAATATTTTTAAATGCAAGTCTTGAATCAACAATCCAAAACTCATCTTTTTTCTCTTCTTTATTTATTTCTTCACCTTTGTTTCTTATTTTTTCATCGATTATGGTATCTATTAAAGCTCTTATTTCTTTTAGCTCTGGCATATTATTAGCCTGTTCAATTGTTATATTTTCTGCATAATTTTTAGACTTCAACTTTGCCATAATATTTATTAAGTCTGATTTATATTTGGAATTTTCAAATATTTCCTTTATTACACCTTTATTGTATAATTCTTTTAGTTTTTTGTCATTATTATAACTTTCAATAAAACTTAATACTTCATTGAAATAATCCCTAAAGTCATGTCCAGCAGAAATTATATGAATATTTTCCTCTTTATAACCTCTTTCAATTAATTTTTGCTTTATTGCCTTTATATTTGAACTTTTACCTGTAACTGGCTCTCCAGATATAGATATTATGTTATTCTTTATCATCAATTTATACCTCCCCCTATAAAAACATATATATATATTACCATTTATTTTATGTAAAGTCAATTTTTTCTTGATAAGATTTATTCTCTTATTGCATTCAATTTGTAGTTTTACAAAAAAGTTTTAACTTTTGGAATGAATTTATCATTAATTCCTTTTTTTAAACTTAGCATGAAGCTTCTTTTAGTAATTGTCCTAAATTTTACAGAGAATATATGCTTTTTACATCTGATAGATTCTCTTTTTATATATAGTTTTAATTGCTTTAAGGTTATTATTTTTTCGTATTAGATTTTGGGCACTTTATTAACATAAATAAAAAATAATCTCAGTGGTGTCAACTTATTATGTTGTGCTAGTATTATCATAAAAACACATTGGATTTACACTTGTAATTTCAATGTGTTTTTATATTTTTTTAATTATATTAATTTCTCCAAATTCCTAATTTTATCTCTTAAATCTGCTGCTTTTTCAAATTCCATTGCGGCAGCATGTTTTAACATTTCATCTGTCAGTTTGTTTATTACATCTTGTATGTTTGTGTCTTTATCTAAGTTATATTGTGTTGATGCTTCTTCTACTATTTTTGCACTTATTACATCTCTTACTGATTTTTTTATTGTTTGTGGTATTATTCCATGCTCTTCATTGTATTTCATTTGTATTTCACGTCTTCT
>CAKPKU010000024.1 GCA_934167365.1 uncultured Clostridia bacterium | reverse complement strand
AAGAAAATTATTATAATGTCAATAATTATGGTAGCAACATTATTGATATTATCAACAAAAAGTTTTGCTGCCGAAATAAAAACAACATATACATATCCATCTAATGATGGTACAATTGTTGTGGACTTAAGTGAACTAACACTAGAAGAAACAGGTGGATACCAATATGCATTAACAACACAATCAGGAGAAGAGCCAACAGAATGGTTTGATCTAAATACAAGAACAGCTACAACAGCTAAAATTACATTAGGTGGTTCAGATGCAAAAATAACACCAATATTAGCAAAAACAAATGATGGATTAATTTGGATAAAGAAAAAAGATGATGCAAATAGTAATGCTATTAAAGTTAAAGTTGACTTAACACCTGCTTTAGAAATTTGTGCTGGTGTTTCTTTTGATGATCTTGATAATGGCAAGTTTACAGGAGGTTCTTATGGTTGGTCTTATTGTAATAAATCTTTATATAATAAAGTTAAAAGCAATGTAACATATCAATTTATGAAGGTAAATGATAAAGAAATAATAGATGCGTGGTTAAATTACAAAAATAATAATCAAGAAAAAAGCAATGTCACAAAATTGGTTAACGAAAAAATTGCAATTTTAACTAGTGGATATAGCAATTTACAAAGTTCAGGTTCTTATTCTTATATTGATGGGCATGATTTTTATAATAGGAAAGATGGTTTATATTTGTTATGGGTTCAATTATCAATAAATGATGGTGGTAAAATTGTATATGGTTATACTTTTTATGATGGACTATATGATACAGGAAAAACTTTATCAGACTATAACATAACAGATGATGGTGGAGACAATGTTGATAATACAGAAAATCTAACTGCAACAGTAAAATATAGCACAACAGCAACAACAACAGGAAGTGTTACAGCAACAATTACAACAAATAAACCAGTAGAAAAGGTTGACGGATGGAATTTATCATCAGATGGAAAAACATTAACAAAAACATATACTGAAAATAAAACAGAAACAGTAACATTAAAGGATTCAGATGGAAAAACAACAACAGTTGAAGTTAAAATATCAAATATAACAAGTACAAGTGGTGGTACAAATAATAACTCAGAAAATAAACCATCAAAATTACCTAAAACAGGTGCAAGTTCAACAATAATAGTACTATTAGCAGTAGGTACTATAAGCGCAGTAGTTTTATATAAAAAAGTAAAGAAATTTGATTTTTAATAATATAAACATAGTTAAAGAATGAATATAAAAAAAATATAGAATAAAAAAGAAAGTACTTCAAAATAATAATGAAGTACTTTTTTCATTTAATATGTTGTTTTGTTAATTAATAAAACTCAAATATATAATAAGATTATATGTTATCAACAAGAATTTTGTGAAAAATACAATAAAAATGCATGGATTTTTGTGAAAAAATACTTGGATATATTTGGAATTATAGGTAGGTGATATTATGAATTTATTAAAAAGAAAAATAGATAAATTTTTAATTGTATGGAAACAAAGTTCAAATAAAAAGCCACTTATAGTAAAAGGAGTAAGACAAATAGTTAAAACAGAATCAATAAGAAATTTCGCTAGAAACAACTATGCAAATGTTATTGAAATAAACTTTGCACTTCAAAAACAATATAAAGATATAAAGTATGGAATTAAATTAAGCTTTCAAAATATTGGATTTAATGGAAGTTTTTATACATTCCCATATTTCTTAATATTTCTTCTAAAAAGATATTTAAGATAAAAATAGTATTGTAATATAAATACCAATATTGTATAATATGCAATATAATAAAAGTAGGAGGTAAAGAATATGAAGATTAACATTTATAACACATTGACAAAGAAAAAAGAAGAATTTAAACCAATAAATGAGGGAAAAGTCTGTCTATATTCTTGTGGACCTACAGTATATAGTTTTGCACACATAGGAAACTTAAGAGCTTACTTATTTATGGATAATTTGCGTAGAGTGTTAAAATATAACGGTTATGAACTAAAACATGTAATGAATATAACAGATGTTGGACACCTAGTTTCAGATGCTGATGAAGGCGAAGATAAAATGATGAAAGCAGCAAGAATAGAGCATAAAGATCCATTTGAAATAGCAGACTATTATACAGAAATATTTTTAAGAGATATGAATAAATTGAATATATATATGCCAGAAATTATAGCAAGAGCAACAAAGCACATAAAATGTATGGAAGAGTATGTAAAGCAAATAATTAAAAATGGTTATACATATGAAACTGAGGATACTATATATTTTGATACATCAAAATTAGATAAATATGGAGTTTTATCAAATAAAGATGTTGATGAAAAAGACACTGAAGCAAGAATTGATGTTGATCCAAACAAAAAACATCCAAATGATTTTGCATTATGGATAAAAGCGCCAGAAAATCATCTAATGAAGTGGGACACATTCTGGGGAAAATGCTATCCAGGCTGGCATTTAGAATGCTCTGCAATGGGTCATAAATATTTAGGTGAAGAATTTGATATACACACAGGTGGAGTAGACCATATACCAGTTCATCACGAAAACGAAATTGCTCAAGGAAAAGGATTTTGTGGTAAAATTCCTGCACATTATTGGATGCATGTAGAGTTTTTACAAGTAAATGGTGGAAAAATGTCAAAAAGTCTAGGAAACTTATATACATTGGATGATTTAAATAAAAAAGGTTATGAACCATATGTATATAGAATGTTTAATTTTTCATCACATTACAGAAAAAAAATAAACTTTACTTTTGAAGCTATGGATTCAGCAAAAACAGCATTAACACGTTTAAGAGATGGATATTTAAAACATTTAGAAGGAAAAGGAGACATAGATAATCAAATAATAGAAGATTATAAACAAAAGTTTTTAGAAGCAATAAATGATGATTTAAACATGCCAGTTGCAATGAGTGTAGTATGGGATGTTATTAAAAATCCAGTAAAGTCTCAAAAACTTGCAAATTTAATTTTAAAATTTGATGAAGTATTAGGATTTGATTTAAAAGATTATAAAAAAGAAGAGCTAGTGTTACCAACAGAAGTACAAGATTTAGTAAATAAAAGAAATGAAGCAAGAGCAAACAAAAATTGGGAAGAATCAGATAAATTAAGAGCCGAATTAGCTAATTTAGGATATTCAGTAAAAGATAGTAAAGATGGTACAATTGTAATAAAAAACTAATATAAATAAAATAATGCATACAAAATTACTACATAATATTGGTGCACAAGCAATATAACGCGGGCTTTTAGCCCGCTATTGTTTTATAAGCTAAAATTTAATTGTGAAAAATATGTGAATTATAAAAATATATATTGACTTTTCCAAATAAAGGGTATAAATTATTAGCAGTCTAGCAAATAGACTGCTAATAATTTTTATACATATTATTAATACAAGCTAAATATATATTAATGATATTGTAATATTAAGGAGGTAATATAATGTTAAAACCATTATTAGACAGAGTTGTAGTTAAAATGATAGAATGTGAAGAAACAACAAAAAGCGGAATCATATTAACAAGTACAGCAAAAGAAAAACCACAAATAGCAGAGGTATTAGAAGTAGGCCCTGGAGGAAATATAGATGGAAAAGAAGTAAAAATGTATATAAAAAAAGGTGATAAAGTAGTATTAAATAAATATTCAGGAACAGAAATAAAATATGAAGGCGAAGACCTAATAATAGTAAAACAATCAGATATCCTAGCAATAGTAGAATAAAAAAAAAGAAAAGGGGACGGTTCTCTTTTCCACAAATATGGAAAAAGGGACAGTTTTCTTTAGTAAAAAATGTTTCTTTAAAATGAAGAATATAAGTTAAAGAAATTTTTCTAAAAAGTCACCAAATTACTTATGTTTTGGGACAAATCGGAAGGAGATTATAATTATGGCAAAACAAATTAAATATGGCGAAGAAGCTAGAAAAAAATTATTAGATGGTGTTAATCAATTAGCAGACACAGTAAAAGTTACATTAGGTCCAAAAGGAAGAAATGTAGTTTTAGATAAAAATTATGGAGCTCCACTTATTACAAATGATGGTGTTACAATAGCAAAAGAAATAGAGCTAGAAGATCCATTTGAAAATATGGGAGCAAGACTTGTAAAAGAAGTTTCTACAAAAACAAATGATGTAGCAGGTGATGGAACAACAACAGCAACTGTTTTAGCACAAAGTATGATTAAAGAAGGTGTAAAAAATGTAGCTGCTGGTGGAGATCCAATGGCTATTAAAAGAGGTATTGATAAAGCTGTAAATGTAGCAGTAGATGGATTAAAAGAAATTAGCTCTCCTGTAAATGGAAAAGAAGATATAGCAAGAGTTGCAAGTATTTCTGCCAATAACGAAGAAGTTGGAAAGCTAATATCTGAAGCTATGGAAAAAGTTTCAAAAGATGGTGTTATAACAATTGAAGAATCAAAAACATCTAATACAGAGCTAAATATTGTTGAAGGAATGCAATTTGATAAAGGTTATGTTTCTCCATACATGGTTTCTGATACAGAAAAAATGGAAGCATCTATTGAAAATCCATATATTTTAATTACTGATAAAAAAATAAGCAATATTCAAGAAATATTACCATTACTTGAATCATTAATGCAACAATCAGGAAAATTAGTAATTATATGTGATGATATTGAAGGCGAAGCTTTATCAACATTAGTTTTGAATAAATTAAGAGGTGTAATAAATGTTGTGGCAGTTAAAGCTCCTGGATATGGTGATAAGAGAAAAAATATGTTACAAGATATTGCAATTTTAACAGGTGGAGAAGTTATTACATCAGATTTAGGATTAGAGCTAAAAGATACAACTATTGAACAATTAGGTAGAGCTAAACAAGTTAAAGTTGAAAAAGAAAATACTATAATTGTTGATGGTGCTGGAGATAAAAAAGCAATTGCAGAGCGTGTAAGCCAAATAAGAGCTCAACTTGCAGAAGAAAAGAGCGAATATGAAAAAGAGGGATTACAAGAAAGACTTGCTAAAATAGCAGGAGGAGTAGCTGTAATTGGAGTTGGAGCAGCAACAGAAGTTGAAATGAAAGATAGAAAACTTCGTATAGAAGATGCATTATCTGCAACAAAAGCAGCAGTAGAAGAAGGTATTGTTTCTGGTGGAGGAACAGCATATGTAAATGTAATTCCTAAAGTTGAAAAACTGATGGAAACATTAAAAGATGATGAAAAATTAGGTGCAAAAATAGTATTAAAAGCACTAGAAGAGCCAGTAAAACAAATTGCAGTAAATGCAGGTCTTGAACCAGCTGTAATACTTGAAAAAGTAAAGTCAAGTAAAGAAGGAATTGGATTTAATGCAGCAGATGAAGAATATGTAGATATGAAAAAAACCGGAATAGTAGATCCAACAAAAGTATCAAGAAGTGCACTTCAAAATGCAGCATCAATAGCATCAATGGTATTAACAACAGAAAGTATAGTAACAGATAAAAAAGATAAATCATGCGGATGTGGAGGAAACCATGAAGTAGACCCAGCAGATGGAATGGGCGGAATGTATTAATAAAATTTTAATTTGAATTAAAAGAGCTAAATGTGATAGAAAAGTGGAAAACATAGAGCAAAAATATGTTTGAATAACTTTTCAATCATGTTAGTTCTTTTTTATTTTATGAATAGAAATGATAGTAGTTATAACCCAAATATGAAATTCGGAAGATACCAATTTTTCCTTGAAAAATAGTCTTTTATATATTAAAATAAAAACATAAAAGACATGAAATTTTAATGATTATAAGATTAAAATGGATAAGCCATTTAATGGTTTCATTTAATAAATCCCATATATTCACAATATAGACATAAATATATTTTATAATCAAACTATAAAAAGCGAAAGGATGTAAGGCTATGGGAGATGTCACAATTCTTGTTGTTGATGATGAATTAAGAATGAGAAAATTAATAAAAGATTTTTTAAATGTAAAAGGTTATAAAATTTTAGAAGCGGAGGATGGAGAGCAAGCATTACAAATATTTGAAAAAAATGAAAAATCAATAAATTTAATTTTACTAGATGTAATGATGCCAAAATTAGATGGGTGGTCTGTTTTAAGACAAATAAGACAAACATCAAATGTTCCAATAGTTATGCTTACTGCTAGAGGAGAAGAGCAAGATGAATTATTTGGATTTGAATTAGGTGTTGATGAGTATATTTCAAAACCATTTAGTCCAAAAATACTTGTAGCTCGAGTAGAAGCCATTTTAAAAAGACTTCAGGTAAATGAAAAAGAAATAAAAGATTATGGTGGAATTGTTATAGATGCAGATGGAAGAACTGTTGAAGTTGATTCTAAAAAGATAGATTTAAGTTTAAGAGAATATGAGCTATTAAAATATCTTGTAGATAATTCAGGAATTGCACTATCTAGAGATAAAATATTGAATAATGTATGGAATTATGATTATTATGGAGATTCTAGAACAATAGATAGCCATATTAAAAAAATAAGACACAAATTGGGAAAAAAGGGAAAATATATACATACAATGAGAGGAGTAGGATATAAGTTTGAGGTTGAAGGAAAAAACGCTTAATCAATTACAGAAGTCTAAATCTATACGAATTAAATTATTTGCTTCATTGTGTGTAGTAATAATTTTAACAATTTTATTTCTTATCATTATTAATAATATTGTATTAGAAACTTTTTACATATATAACAAAAAAGATACAGCTAAAACCATATATGAAAGCATAAATGATAAATATGTTTCTGGTGCTTCTGAAGAAGAACTTGAAGAATTTATAAAACTTGAAGCTTCAAAAAATAATTTAGATATTTTAATTAAAGATTGTGTAACTAAAAAAATGATAACAAATGATAAAACAAAAGCAGAGTCAATTGAAAGTATAAAAAACATTATGGAATTTAATGAAAATGGTAAGTGGGGAGAAACATTATATAATACAAAAAATGTAATTATAAAGATGGCAAAAGATAGTTCAAATAGCAGAAATTATATTGTTCTTATGGGAAAATTAGATAATCAAAATGAACTTTATATGAGAACTCCAATATCTGCTATAAAAGAAAGTCTAAAAATAAGTAATAATGTACTAATATTAGTTGGGGCAATATCTGTTTTTGTATCAGCTGTAATTGCATCTATTGTATCAAGGCGATTTTCAAATCCTATTTTAGAGCTAAATGATATAGCTAAAAGAATGTCTAATTTAGATTTTTCAAGAAAATATATACCAAGTGATTCAAATGATGAAATAGATGAACTTGGTAAAAGTATAAATATGATGTCTGATAAATTGGAAGATACTATAACTGAATTTAGAAAAAATAATGATGAGCTTGAGCGAGATATTAAGGAAAAATCGAAAATAGAAGAAATGAGAACTCAATTTATTTCAGATGTGTCACATGAATTAAAAACACCAATTGCCTTAATTCAGGGATATGCTGAAGGCTTGGTTGAAAATGTAAATAATGATGATGAATCAAGAAAATATTATGCAGAAGTTATATTAGATGAAGCTGATAAAATGGACAAACTTGTAAAGCAATTGCTAGAGCTTATGAAACTTGAATATGGAAAAAGAGAGTTTAATAATACAAAGTTTGATATTGTATCTTTAATAAAAGAAGTTTTAAGAAAATGCGAAGTTATGATAAAAGAGCAAAATATTAATGCTGTTTTGAAAAACGAAGATCCAATTTATGTTGAAGCTGATGACTTTTATATAGAGCAAGTTGTAACTAACTATATTACAAATGCAATTAGATATTCAGAAGCTATTAATGGCAAAAGATCAATAATTGTAGAGGTAATAGAGGAACTTAATGGATATGCTAGAATTTCGGTATATAATACTGGAAAAAATTTGTCAGATAAGGATTTAAAACGAATTTGGGGAAGATTTACTAAACTCGATAATTCTAGAAATAGAGCAAATGGTGGAACTGGAATTGGTTTGTCACTAGTTAAAGCTGTTATGAATAACTATGGTAACAAATATGGTGTAGTAAATAGAGAAAATGGAATTGAGTTTTATTTTGAATTAAAGATGGTAGGAATTAAAGAATAAAATATATTAACAATCAGACGTATAAATGTTATATAATCAAATTTGAATATTTATAAGTAACAATAATATATTAGATAAATTATTATAATTAGAAAAAGGAAATAAGGATGAAAAATAGTAAAAAAAGTAAAATTTTAAAAATAATATTAACAGTAGCATCTGTTGGATTGTTTATTGGTTTAATAGTATATTTATGGCCAACAATGAAGGGAATTGCAACTCCAGAAGGAAGATTAATTTTTCAAGAAAAATTAAATAGTATGGGAATGGGAAAATTCTGGGTAATGTTAGCATTACAGTGTGCACAAATATTATTAGTTGTTTTACCAGGAGAGCCATTAGAGGTTCTATCTGGTATGTGTTTTGGAACATTTTGGGGAACAGTTTTTATATTAGCAACAGTATTTGCAACAACTTCATTGATTTTTTATATGGTTAGAAAGTATGGAAAATCTTATTTAGAGCAGTTTTTTAAAAAAGAAAAAATTGAAAAAATAGAGCATAGTAAATTTTTTAAAAATCCTAAAAATATAGAGCTAGTAATGACAATTTTATTTATAATTCCAGGAACTCCTAAAGATTTACTAGTTTATTTAGGTGGATTATTACCAATAAAGCCATCAAGATTTGTATTGATTTCTACATTTGCTAGATTTCCATCAGTAATTTCATCAACATTAGTTGGTGCAAATATATTAAATGGAAATGTAAAAATGATTATTTTAATATATTTAATTACATTTTTAGTAGCAGCATTAGTGATTTTTTTAGTAAATAAGTTTGATAAAAATAAAATTACTAAAGAAGCTATAGATGTAATAAAATAAAAATCTAGTTTGTCTAGATTTTTATTTGCTCTTGTGATAGTATATATAAAAATATTGGAGGTAAGTTAAAAATGAAAGTAACTATATTAGGATCAACAAAACCAGGATATAAATTAACAAAAGAAGAAGCTATAAAATTTGGAGGAAAATCAGCTGGAATTTGTTATATGCCAGATGATATAAATACATTATTTTCTGAACCAGAAGAGAAAACAATTAAAAGAGCAAATATGACACTAAATTCAGGGCATCATAGTGTTTTTGATCATACTACCTTTAATTTAGCTCTTGAGGGAATACCTAAAATTTTAGCTATGATTTTAAATAATGAAGGAATGTATACTACTTCCGAAAAGTCAGCTAGATATACTAAAATGACTCCATCAAAGCGTGAAGAAAATTTATATGAGAAATGGATTGAAATTTATAAACAAGAAATTTCAAAAGTTTATCCAGATATTGATGAGAAAAAAGTAAAAAAATTAGCACAAGAAAATGCAAGATATTTAATTAGTGTGTTTACACCAGCTACAACTATGGAATATTCTGTTAGTTTAAGACAACTAAATTATATTGTTCATTGGTTTGAAGATTATATTAAAAATGAGCCAGATAATGAATTTAATAATCAACTAAAACCATATTTAAAACAATTTATTGATTGTGTTTCTGAACTTATAGTTCCAGAGCTTAATACAGATGTTAAAATGCGTAAACTTTCTTTATTTGATGAACGTAGTAGCAGAAAAGAAGAGTTTGGAGAAAACTATTGCACTACATATGAGGGAACATTTGCTGAATTAGCTCAAGCACAAAGACATAGAACTTTACAATATAAAATGACTTTATTAAAGGAGCCTGAATACTTTATTCCAAAAATAATTGCAAGCAATGATGAATTGAAAAGTGAATGGTTAAGAGATATTAGTAGTTTATCTGATTTGTATCCACAAGGTATGCTTGTAAAAATTAATGAAAGAGGTACAGTTGAAAACTTTGTACTTAAATGCAAAGAGCGAATTTGTGGTTGTGCACAGCTTGAAATAATGGATCAAACATTTGAAACATTACAAAAGTATGTTGAGCATACACAAAATACTAATATTGAAGTTTATAACTATTTATTACCATATACAAAAGGTGCACGTTGCACATATCCAGGATTTAAATGTAGTGCACCATGTATGTGGGGAGCAATAAATTCTTTAGCAAGAAAAATATAAAAATTATAAGTTTTACAAAATTAATAATTAATAAAAACAATAAAGAGGAATTCATAGATTATGGAGAAAATTTTAGATAAAATTACATGTACCAGAGATTTAAAAGAATTAAATTATAATGAAAAAGTAATACTAGCTGATGAAATACGTGAATTTATTATAAATATAGTTTCAAAAAACGGAGGCCATTTGGCCTCTAATTTGGGTGTTGTAGAGCTTACAATAGCATTACATAGCATTTTTGATACACCTAAAGATAAAATTGTTTGGGATGTAGGGCATCAAACCTATGTTCATAAAATTCTTACTGGGCGAAAAGATCAAATGGATACATTAAGAACAATAAATGGACTTGCTGGATTTCCAAAAACTAGTGAATCTATTTATGATAGCTTTAATACAGGTCATAGCAGTACATCTATATCTGTGGCTCTTGGAATGGCAAGGGCTAGAGATGTATTAGGAGAAAAGAATAAAGTTATTGCAGTTATAGGCGATGGAGCACTAACTGGAGGAATGGCTGAAGAAGCTTTAAATGATGCTGGGGCTAGTAAATCTAATATTATTATTATTCTTAATGATAATGAAATGAGTATATCAAAAAATGTTGGAGGTATTTCATTATTATTGGGAAAATTGAGAACAAAAAGATTATATACAAAAGCAAATGCTGAAATAAAGTTGAAAGTTGGTAGAATACCAAAAGTTGGAAGTAAAATTGTTAAACTTACTGCAAGGGCTAAAAATGGTATAAAGCAAATGTTCATACCAAAAATGTATTTTGAAGATATAGGTTATACATATTTAGGTCCTGTTGATGGAAATGATCTTGAAAGTGTAGAGTCTGTTTTAAGACAAAGTAAAAAATGTACAGGACCAGTATTAGTGCATGTTGTAACTAAAAAAGGAAAGGGATACAAACCTGCTGAAGAAAATCCATCTAAATTTCATAGTACATCACCATTTGATATTTCTACTGGAACAGTACTAGTAAAAAAATCAGTAGATTATTCTAAAGTTTTTGGCGATAAATTAATTGAAATTGCCAAAGCTAATAATAGAGTAGTAGCAATTACAGCAGCGATGGGAAATGGAACAGGATTAGCAGAGTTTAGTAAACAGTTTCCAAATAGATTTTTTGATGTTGGTATAGCAGAACAACACGCTGTTGGAATGGCTGCTGGTATGGCAAAAAGTGGATTAATACCAGTGGTACCAATATATTCATCTTTTTATCAAAGAGCATATGATCAGGTTATTCATGATGTTTGTATGCAAAAACTTCATGTAATAATGTGTGCTGATAGAGCAGGTATTGTAGGTAGTGATGGAGAAACACATCAAGGTTTATTAGATATGTCATCTTTTTCATTAGTACCAAATATTACTATAATCGCTCCAAAGGATTTTGAAGAGCTAAACCAAATGATGGAGTTTTCAATAAAATATAAAGCACCTATTTTAATAAGATATCCTAGAGGTGGAGAAGGAAAAATAAAGTTTGACACTCATACACCAATAAAACTTGGAGAATGTGAATTTATAAAATATGGAGATGACATTACAATTATTGCAATAGGTAAAATGGTTGAGAGAGCATTGGAAGTTGCAATATTATTAGAAAAATATGGAATAAACGCAGAAGTAATTAATGCAAGATTTTTAAAACCATTTGATAATAAATCAATTGCAGATTCAATTATAAAAACAAAGAATGTAATAACAATTGAAGATGGAATTTTAAGAGGTGGACTTGCAACATCTGTAAATGAACTTATAGTAAAGAGAAATTTACAAGATGTATGTGTAAAAAATTTAGGCTATGATGATAAATATGTTAAACATGGTCAAGTTGATGAATTGGAAAAATTAAATGGTTTAGATGTAGAAAGTATTGTTAATCTTATTACTGAAAAAAATAGAAATTTAGTTATAAGCGGAGTCATAAATGGATAAAAAATTAGTATTAGATAAATATAAAAATCCAGAAGAAAAGCTATTAGTTTCAAAATTTTTTGATAAATTAGATTTATCAGCAAAAAATAATAAAATAGAGCTTACAGATTTTTTTAATGAACATGAACAAACAATTCTAAAAAATATTATTAGTTTATTAAAATTTGAAAATTGTATGTGGTATGGTGGATTTGAGGAATGTGAGCGAAAAATAATTATTATATATCCAAATAAATTGAGAGCGATTTTTGAATTAAATAATTTTAAATTTGATACTATATTATCAGTTTTTAGAATTACTTTACCAAAGGAAAAACAAAGTGAATTTAATCATAGTGTATATTTAGGTGGTTTAATTAAATTAGGAATAAACAGATCTAAAATAGGTGATATAATAACATATGAAAATGGTGCAGATATAATTGTAAAAAAAGAAATTGAAAAGTTTCTATATGCAAATTTAAAATCTTTGACAAGATTTAGCGAGTCGAAAATTGATATAATAAAATTATCTGAAATAATAAAAAAAGACAAATCCTTTTTAGATATAAAAATAATAACATCATCGTTAAGATTAGATAATATTGTTGCAGAGCTTGCAAAAACTTCAAGAAATAAAGCAATAGAAATTTTAAATCAAGAGCGTGTTTTTGTTAATTATGAGAATGAAACAAAAAATACAAAACAAATAAAGGAAAATGATATTATTACAATACGAGGAAAAGGGAAATTTATTATATTCAAAATTGAGGGAAATACACGAAAGGGAAATTTTATTATTAATATAAAAAAATATGTTTAGATATAAATTTTAGGAGTGAAAGAAATGGCAAATATAATCGATGGTAAAAATTTAGCTAAAAAAGTAAGACTAGAGCTAAAAGATGAAGTTATTAAATTAAAAGATATGGGAATTAATCCGAAATTAGCAGTAATAATGGTTGGAGATGATAAAGCATCCAAAGTATATGTAAAAAATAAAAGTAAAGCTTGTGAAGAGGTTGGAATTCAATATGAAGAGCATTTATTAAATGCTGATATTGAAATGGATGAGTTATTATCAATTATTGATGAACTAAATAATAGACAGGATATACATGGAATTTTATTACAAAGCCCAATTCCAAAACATTTAGATATAAATAAAGCCTTTAATAGAATTAATTATAATAAAGATGTTGATGGTTTTAATCCAATAAATGTTGGAAAACTTGTTATTGGACAAGATACTTTTATTTCATGCACACCTTTTGGAGTAATGAAAATGTTTGAAGAATATGGAATTGATATAGAAGGAAAAAATGCAGTTGTGATTGGAAGGAGTAATATAGTAGGTAAACCACTTGCACAATGCTTACTTTCTAAAAATGCGACAGTTACTATTTGCCATTCAAAAACTGAAAATATAAATGAAATAACAAAAAAAGCAGATATTGTAATTGCGGCATTAGGAAAACCAGGATTTCTAAAAGCAGATATGATTAAAGATGGAGCTATTGTAATAGATGTAGGAATTAATAGAACTGATGAAGGCAAAATAACTGGTGATGTCGATTTTGATAATGTTAGTAAAAAAGCATCATATATAACTCCAGTACCAGGAGGAGTTGGTCCAATGACTATTGCTATGCTAATGACAAATGTAGTAAAAGCTGCAAAAAATGTAAAATAATGTCAACAGCTTTTTATTGACAAATTGAATAATAGGAATCAAAATGGATATAATAAAATTAGTAATCAATAGATTACTATTATACACCCTTTATTTTTAAGGGTTAAAAAATTAAGATTATATATCTTAATTGTATTGATTATTAATTTAAATCTGCTCATGTTATAATGATTTGAGCAAAAATAATAGGGGGACAATTTTTATAATTGAACTCCTATTTTCTTTTGCTATAATGAAAAAATGCATGTAAAACTACTACATAATCAATACTTTGTCGTATAAATTATTAAAGCAAATTATAATTAAAAAAAGGTTTTTGTTTTTATGAGGCTTTAGAAACAAAAAATATTAAATTGTACAATTATTAAGAAAGGGGAAAATTTATTTATGGAAAAAAATGAATATATGATATGGCTGTCACAAATGAAATCTATTACCTATGGAGATTTAAAAAAATTATTAAATACATATAAAAGCTTAAATAAAATATGGGATATAACACCAAGTGAACTCGAAAAAAATATATGGCTAACAAAGCAAAAATATAAAGATTTGCTAAATATTGAGTATAAAAGAAAAATTCAAAAAATTGCTAATTATATGGAAAATAATAATATTAAAATTATATCTTATGATGATATACAATATCCGCAAAAATTAAGATATATTGAAAATAGACCAAAATGTATATATGTAAAAGGTAATATAGATTGTATTAATAACGAATCTGTTGCAATTGTTGGATCTAGAAATGTAAGCGTATATGGTAAAAAAAGTACTAAATATTTTTCTATGGAACTTGCCAAAAGGCATGTTAATATAATTAGCGGTTTGGCTAGAGGTGTTGATAGTATTGCACATACTAGTGCGCTTGTAAATAATTCTAAAACTTATGCAGTTATGGGAAATGGATTAGATATAATATATCCAAAAGAAAATATTAAATTAGCTGAAAAAATATTGTGTTCTGGAGGAGCTATAATTTCGGAATATGTTATAGGAACAAAACCTGAATGTGATAATTTTCCAAGAAGGAATAGAATTATTAGTGGTTTATCAGATGCAGTAATTGTTATTGAAGCTACTAAAAAGAGTGGAGCATTAATAACAGCAGATTATGCAATAAATCAAGGTAAAGATGTTTGGGCGGTTCCTGGAAATATCAATTCTTATAATTCTTTGGGAACAAATCAACTTATTAAAGATGGTGCTAATATTTTGACTTGTATTGATGATATTATAAGATAACAATTTAGACATATGAGAAATTCGAAGTGTCGAAATATGTGTTTTTTAGTCAATGAAAAATAGTTGACTTTTTAGTCTTAAGGCATTAGTATAGTTAATGTGATTTTTATTCAAAAATTTTTATTCTTAAAAATTTCCAAGAAAATTTAATCTTAAGCAGGAGGTGAAATATTGAGAAAAAAAGCATTGAAATATGTATTCAGTGTTCTTTTAATAATAATTATTATTAGCTCTTTATTTATATATTTACATATTAAAAATGTAAATAAAATAAGTGAAGAAACTTTGTTAAATTTAGCAAATACAATCATTTCAGAAGAAGTTGTGAATAATGATCTATCCAATAATAATGAGAAATATGTAAATACACAAGAATTATTATTAAAACAAGAGCTGTCTTCTGTGGATAAAATATCTAGCAATAACAATGTTATAGGTAAAATAAAAATACCACAAATTAATCTCGAAGCTCCAATACAAGATGGAACAAATTCCGAAATTTTAAAAAGATCAGTAGGGCATTTTACATCAACAAAATATTGGTGTGGAAATGTAGGTTTAGCAGCACATAATAGAGGAACATATGCTCATTATTTTGAAAATTTAAATAAACTAAATTTAGGTGATGAAATTATATATCAAACAAAATTAGGAACACGAATATATGTGGTTAGTAAAATAGAACAAATATCTGAAGATAATTTGTCTATTTTAAAAGATACGAAAGATAATACACTTACATTAGTAACCTGTATTACAAATAATCCAACATATAGATTATGTGTAAAAGCAAGTGAAAAAAAGTGTTGATAGAATTTATATAAATATAAGGTTTATAGGGGACCTTTCAAAAACTTAAATATATAAAGGAGAATTCGTATAATCTATAATAAAGTTTATATGAGAAAAAAATATGAAAAAATTAAAATTATTATTTAGTATATGTGCATTAAGTATTATACTTTTTCAAAGTATAATATTTTCAAAAAATGTACAAGCAGTATCTATTGGTGATACGAAATATTTAGAAAGAGCAAATAAAGGTTTTTATTCAATTCAAAGATGGAACGGTTCAGAATGGATATATGTTACATATAGTATAACATATTATAATGATGAACAAGGAAACAAAAAAATTGCATATTGTATAGATCCAAATTTAAAAGGTATTGGTTGGATTTCAGGAGAGCAATCAGGTTATGATGTTCAAATAGATAGTTTATTATCAGATGAGAGGCTATGGAGGGTATATATTAATGGGTATCCATATAAAAGTCCAACAGATCTAGGAGTAGAAACTGAAGAAGATGCATATTTAGCAACCAAAATGGCTTCTTATGCAATATTAAGATCAAATTCTGTTGATGATATACGAAATTTATATAGAGCAGGTCAAGACAAAGTGGAAGGAGAAAAATTAGAGGATATACAAAGAAGAGGTACTAAAGTAATAGATGCCATATGTAATTTAGTTGATAAAGGATATAATGGAAAAGAAAATCTGCAATATAATGATCTTTTGTCAGTATGTGAATCAAGTGATTTTTCTGAAGACAACATTAATAAAAGTTATTATTCAAAAACATTTATGGTCACATCAAAATTTGAATGCCGTGATTATAAAGTTACTAGTATAGATGGATTCCCAGAAGGCTCATATATATGCAATTTATCAGGAAATTTACAAGAAGAATTTTCAGGAAGGGAAGAATTTAAATTAATGATTCCTAAAGAATCCATTAAGGATGATATAAATGGTAAAATACATATAAGCGGTGTATGTAAAAATTACCCAATATATTATGGAAAATGTAAAATAGGCAATTATCAAAATTATATGTTATGTTGTGATATGTATAGTGATAATATAAATGCATCAACAGATGTGTTTATCAAATCTCGAAATTCAAAAATTCAAATTGTAAAAATTGATAAAGATACTAAGCTTCCAATAAGTGGTGTTCAGTTTTTGGCAAAATATGAAGATGGTACAGAAATTGGTGTATTTGAGACAAATGAGAATGGAATGATTACAATTGATAATATTATTCAAGGGAATATAATTCTTAAAGAAATCAAGGCTCCAGAAAAGTATGTTATAAATAATAAAGATTTTAATATTAAAGTTGAATATAATGAGTGTAAAAAAGTTGTTATAGAAAATGAGCAAAAAAAGGGAAGCATACGAATAGTAAAGGTTGATGCAAATGATGAGAATATTAAAATTGCAGGTGTTAAGTTTGGAATTTATAATGATAATAATGAATGTATTAATCAAGTCGTTACTGATGAAAATGGTGAAGCACAAATTAATGATTTATCAGTAGGTTATAAATATATTGTAAAAGAGCTTGAAACAGTGGATGGATATATTAGATCTGATGAAATTGTAACTATTACCTTAAATGAAGGGGAATGTAAAACATTAACTTTCAAAAATAAGAAGAAAGAAGCGGAGAAAATAGAAAAATTACCACGAACAGGAGAGCTAGATATAAATAATTATTTATTAGGAACATGTTTTATGGGATTTACAGTAATTTTTAAATCAAATAGATTCGCAAGAAAGGAGAAGTAAATGTTTTTTGTGGGAATTATTATTGGATTGTTTGTAGGAAGTACTTTATCACTATTACTACATTGTTTAATAATTGCATCAAATAACAATATATGAGAGTAATATTTAATATAAAAGAAATTAGAGAAAAGCGAAATATGAGTTTATCAACATTAGAAAGAAAAAGTGGTGTTTCAAGATCACATTTAAATTATATAGAGCAAAATGAAAAAATGCCAACTCTTATTGTTGTGATAAAAATAGCAAAAGGATTAGGAGTTAGTATATTAGATTTATATAAAGTTGAATTTTAGTGAATATTGGATATTCATAGTATTATTAAAAATATTAAGAGCGGGTCAGGCACAGAAATTTAAATATCTACATATATTTTAATATAAGAAAAATATGGAGGTATATAGATGTTAGTACTTTCAATCTCAGGATTCTTAACGTTTTTACAAACATCACTTTTTGTGATTCGGATATATATCAAAAAACAGCTTATTTCCAGAGCCGTTAACTGCAAATGAAGAAAAGCAATATTTAGAGCTATTTGCAAATGGTGATACAGAAGCAAGGGCAGTACTTATAGAAAGAAATTTAAGATTAGTAGCCCATGTATGCAAAAAATATAGTAATAATAATGCAGAGCTAGATGATTTAATATCAATAGGCACAATAGGTTTAATAAAAGGAATTGATAGCTTTGACTATAAAAAGGGAGTAAGACTTGCTACATATGTTTCAAGATGTATAGATAAAGCTATGATAACATAATGGCAACAAATAACCAAGCTAAAAAATGAAGGAACTTTTTTTAGAAAACAATTTAAATTCATTTTAATTTGCAAAAATAGTTGGATTAGATTAACAATACAAAAACAACGATTATATTGTTATAATTAATAACATATGGTAAAATATAAATAATAGAAAGGTTGTGATTTATATGCAAAGAGAAATTACTGCAAAAGAATTTGAAAACGCAGTTAGTGCAGTTGATGATATAGAACCTATGATTGTAAAAAGAGATAATAAAAAAGATTTAATAGTGATTAGTTTAGAACAATATGAAAAAGAAATATTTTTAAATAAACTTGAAAAAAGTAAAAAACAATATAAGGAAGGTAAAGTTCATAGTGCAAGAACAGTTTTCAACGGTCTGAGAGAGAAATATGGGTATTAATAGTTGCGAAGTTATAGTAACTGATATAGCAAGAGAGGAATTAGAAGAAATCTATGATTATATATTCAATAATTTATGTAATAGAATAGCTGCAAATAATCTAATGAATAAAATTGAACAGGAAATATTTTCGTTAGAGAAAAATCCATATAAATGTGTGGAAGTTCATATAAAACATAATTATGAGGTTTATAGAAAACTGCCTGTTGATAATTATGTTGTTTTATACGATATTGATGAAGAATATAAGCAAGTTATCGTTTATAGGGCTATTTATGGGAAGAGAAATTATCTAAAAATAATTGAAGAATAAATGTGATAATAAAATTAAGAACATCTACAAATAAGTAGGTGTTCTTTTAATTTGCAAACATTAAAAGTTATGGTATAATGTTGATAAATGTAA
>CAKPKU010000023.1 GCA_934167365.1 uncultured Clostridia bacterium | reverse complement strand
AATACAGCAACAAGAGTTCAAGAAGATAAAGATATTTTAACAATGGCTATTACAAAACAAGAATATAATTGGTATGGATATAACACTGGAGCAATAGCTGATATAAATGGTACAGTGTATACAGCAGGAAATGGTACAGAAGGTGAAATTGGAGATGGAACAACTCAAACAAATATGCATTTGTCATGTATAAGCAAGGTAAAATTGAAAGTAACACCAACAGTTATAAATTACAGAACAGTTGGAGATACTGGAGAACAAATAACATACACAGTTTCATCAGGATTTAACTTATTATATGACAGTTTAGATCAAGGCAGTTGTGAATTTAAATCATTAGATGAAAGCGTTGCAACAGTAAATTCAGATGGAGTTGTTACAGCAACAGGAGAAGGAACAACATTTATAAGAGCATATAATTCTAAAAATGATGCATATGCAGCAGTAAAAATAAATGTTAGTGGTTCACAAGGAAAAACATATCCAAAAATAGTTGGAGGAAATAATCATTTTGTAGCATTAAAAGCAAATGGCGAAGTATGGACATGGGGCTACAATGGTTACGGACAACTAGGAGTAGGAGATAATGCAAGTAAAATAAAACCAACAAAAACACAAATTTATGATTCTGAAGATGAAAATCAAACTATAAATGCAATAGATGTTTCAGCAGGATCACACCATACAGTTGTTTTAAAATCAGATGGAACAGTATGGACATCAGGTTTAAATAACTATGGTCAATTAGGAAATGGAACAACAACTAATTCAACAGAATTTGTTCAAGTAAAAGATACAACAGGTAATGGATATTTAACAAATATAATTGCAGTTAGTGCAAGTAATTGTATGACATATGCATTATCTGAAAATGGCGAGGTATATGCATGGGGATATAATGGAAATGGACAGCTAGGTCAAGGAAATACAACATCATATAATCTTCCACAAAAAGTACAAAAGGTATCAAATATAATACAAATATCAGCAGGAGATAGTTACTTAATTATGTTAGATGCAGATGGAAGTGTATGGGGTGTTGGTGCAAATAGTAATGGTCAATTAGGCTTAAATAATAAAACAGGATATTCAGTACCTCAACAAATGATAAATAAAGATAACACAGGAATTTTACATGGAGTAAAAGAAGTGTCTGCTGGAAATGCACATACAGTAATTTTAATGGAAGATGGAACAGTATGGGGAGTTGGATATAATGGATATGGTCAATTAGGCGATAATACTACAATATCAAAAATATTACCTGTACAAATGGTTAAATCTGATGGTACTCCTATTGATGATGCTAAACATATATCAGCAGTAGGATATCAAACAACAGTAAGTGTTAAAGAGCATGACAATGGCGAAGCAGGAATATATGTAACAGGTTATAATAATTTAGGACAGTTATATACAAAAGATACAGCTAATAGAACAGCTTTAGAGCTAGTACAAGTTGATAAAAACATAATAACAATTTCAGCAACAAAAAATGTAACAGCTCAAACATCAGCAATAGCAGATGATTTAGGTTTAGTATATACAGTAGGATATAATGCAAATGGAGAAATGGGAAATGATTCAATAACAACAACAATTAATCCAACAAATATATCTGATGCAACATTTAATGTTGATAATCAACGTATTATACTAAATTTGGAACAAAATCCTACTAAAAATATAGAAGCAGCAACAGATTTAGGATTTAACCTATTAGTATCAGTAGTTGAAAATGAGCAAATTTCTTATAGAAGCTTGGATTCTTCAATAGCATCAGTAGATGCAAATGGAAAAGTTACAGGTCAAAAATTTGGCAAAACTAAAATTGAAGTTTCTACAAATAAATTAACAACAAAAGTAATTATAGATGTTGAAGTTTTAAGAAAAAATGACATAGCAATGCCAAAAATTGTAAGTGGTACACAATATACAGTTGCTTTAAAATCAGATGGAACAGTATGGACTTGGGGAGTAAATAGCTCTGGACAATTAGGTACAGGAGATACTTCAAACAGATATAAACCAACTAAAATAAATATTGAAAATGTAGTTGATATATCAGCAGGAGAAAGCCATACATTACTACTTACAAAAGATGGAAAAGTATATTCTTTTGGATCAAATGGTAATGGTCAATTAGGTAGAAGTGGAAACAATTTGGAAATAAAACAAATTGAAGAGCTATCAGATATTATTCAAATATCTGCAAGTAGTTACAATTCTATGGCATTAACAAAACAGGGACAAGTTTACACATGGGGATATAATGGAAATGGACAACTAGGAGATGGAACAAGTGTATCAAAATCAACACCTGTAAAAGTAAGATTAAAAGGAATAACAAAAATTGATAGTAAAAATCAAACATCAACAGCATTAGATGGAAATGGAAATTTATATACATGGGGATATAATGGCTATGGACAATTAGGAACAGCAAATACATCAAATTTATATGTTCCAACACCTGTAATATCTTTAGAAAATATAGTAGATGTTGCAGTAGAAAATAATTCAATAATAGCATTAGATTCAAATGGAAATGTATATTCAAGTGGATATAATGGATATGGCAATTTAGGAGATAATACAAAAAATACAAGATATACATTTGAAAAAGTAATTAAAAATATTACAGATGATTCAGAAGTTACATATTTAACAAATATTAAATCAATTAAGGCAGGGAATGAAAATGTTATTGCAGTTACAAAAGATGGAAAAGCCGTTACATGGGGTTATAACGGATATTCACAATTAGCAAACGGTAATAATGATTCAGTAATACTACCAATAGATCTAAAATATAGTGAAAATGGAGACTTAATAGATGAAATATTTGATGTATCAGCATCATTAGATAATATAACTGTTGCAAGAAATGATGGTAAAGTATATGCAATAGGAAGAAATAATGGTGGTCAAGTTGGAGATAGCTCTACTGCAAACAAAAATGAATTTGTTTGTATAAGTAATTCAAGAATTTGTTTTGATGAATCACCTATAAGAATTAAAGGTTTAAATAAAACTAAAAATGCAACAGCAAGAATGGTAGCAGGATTTAACCTACTATATAATGAAGTAGACAGCTATGATTTTAAATTCTCAATAAAAAATACTTCAATAGCAACTGTTGATGAAAATACAGGTGTAATTACATCTGTTAAAAAGGGGAAAACACAATTGACTGTTACAGATAAAATAACAAATCAAAAATCAAGTGTGGATGTGTATGTTCTAGGAAATGAAGATATAACATTCCCACAAATTGAAAGTTGTAATTATGCAACTGTGGCTTTAAAATCTAATGGGGAGGTTTGGAGCTACGGATACAACGGAAATGGTCAATTAGGAACTGGAGATAATATAAATAAAATATTACCTACATATACAGGAATAAATAATATAGTTCAAATAGCACTAGGATATAACCATACTGTCGCAGTAGATAAAGATGGACATGTATGGACTTGGGGATATAATAAATACGGACAATTAGGTACAGGAGATACAGCAACCTCTTATACAAAAGTTCAGGTTAAATCTCCAGATGGATCAGGTGTATTAGAAAATATTATTGCAGTTTCAGCAGGAGATTCATATTCACTTGCAGTAGACAAAGATGGAAATGTATATGGATGGGGATATAACGGATATGGTGCACTAGGTGTTGGAGATACTACGGCAAGATATTTACCAACAAAAGTGGACTCACTTGAAAAAATAACAAAAATTAAAGCAGGAAACCAATCAAGTTTTGCAATCGACAGTGATAATAACTTATGGGTTTCAGGATATAATGCATATGGTAATTTAGGAGATGGAACAACAGGAAATAAAGTAACATTTACTAAAAATAATTTAATAGAAAATGTTGCTGAAGTATCTGCAAGTCAAGTAAATTCAACTATTGTATTATTACTAGATGGTACTGTTTGGGGATTTGGAAACAATGCAAATAATGCACTAACAACTGTAAGTGGACCAATTCCACAACAAATGCAAACAGTAAATGGAGAAATGGCAAATATAACATCAATAAATGAAGGTTATTATTCAGGTTATGCAGTAACTTCTGATGAAAAAGTAATAGCATGGGGATTAAATAATTATTCTCAACTTGCAACAGGAAATAAGGAAACGCAAGGTCTAGCTACATATATGAAAGATAGTGAAGGTAATGATTTTGAAGATGTAATGCTTGTTTCTGGAGGAATATATAACACAGAAGTTGCAAAAAATGATGGTACTGTATGGAGCATTGGATATAATGGATATGGAGAGCTAGGAAATGGATCTACAACATCAGCAGAAAAATTAGAGCTTATATCAAATCAATATATAAAATTAGCTGATAGATCTGTAACATTAAAACTTTCAAATCCAAATTATCAAATTAATCCTGAAACAGTATATGGATTTAACTTATTATATGATGTTTCTGACAATACAGGATTTAAATATGAAACTTTAGATGCAAGTGTTGCAGTAGTTGATGAAAACACAGGAAGAATAACAGCTACTGGTTTAGGAAAAACATATATAATTGTAAAATCTAATAATAGTGATGATAAAACAAGGTTTGAAGTTAATGTAATAAGCGACAACAATGATGTTGCTGAAAAAGTACAATCTGGTCATTTACATTCTTTAGCATTAAAACAAAATGGAACAGTATGGGCATGGGGAGAAAATTCAAATGGTCAAATTGGAAATGGTGTAGCTAGCAGTATAAAATATACAGAGCCTACACAAGTTAAAAAAGGACAATATATACAAATTATTGAATCTACATCAGATGATGGATCAATAGTAACTACAACTGCAATGATTGAAAAAGAAATGAATAATATAATTGATATTTCAGCAGGAGATAATTACAATTTAATACTTGATTCTGATGGAAAAGTATGGTCTTGGGGAGAAAATAGCTATGGTCAATTAGGAGATAACACAAAAATACAAAAGACTATACCAACAAGAATTGATAGTTTGGAAAATATAAAAAATGTTTATACATTTGGAAGCACAAGTTATGCAATAAATACAAATGGAGAGCTTTATACATGGGGATACAAATATACAGAAACACCTACAAAATTAAACTTTTATAGTAAAGTTGTTCAAGTTTCTGGAAGTATTTTATTAGCAGAAGATGGAACAGTGTGGTACATAGGAAGTAATCCAACAAGGGTTAGTGGATTATCAAATATTGTTGAAATTACAGCTAAAGATAATTATTACTATGCTTTAGATGCAAATGGACATGTATGGGCATGGGGATATAATGGTTACGGACAATTAAGTCAAGGTAATACATCAAATTCATCAGTACCAGTACAAGTATTAATTGAAGGAACAGAGCAAGATGAAAATGGAGACTTTATAAAAACTCCAATTGAAAACATAGTAGAAATTGTAACAACTAATTGTAGTATTTTAATGAGATCTGAAAATGGAACACTATATGCTTGTGGATATAATGGTTATGGTAAATTAGGTTTAAACGATGATAAAAATGCAGTAATAGCAACTGTTACAGTAGATACAAATAATATAAAAAATATTAGTACTGGTTCATATCATTCAGTAATATCTAATAATGCAGGTTTTGTATATACATCTGGATATAATGGAAATGGACAATTAGGAAATGGTACATTTGATAATTCAAGTAAATTTGAAGTAATTGGAGATACATATGTACATGTAACATCAAACAATATAACATTAGAGCAAAATAATAATACAAAAATAAGTGCATCTTTAGATAACAAGTTTAACTTAATTAATGACAAAGTTGATTCATCAAATATTGTGTATAAATCATTAAATGATAAAATTGCAACAATATCAAGTGATGGAACTATAACAGGTAAAAGTATTGGTAAAACAGAAATTGTTGTAACACATACTACCTCAAATAAATCTGCAATAGTATATGTAAATGTAGTACCAACAGGAAAAGTTGCAGTACCAGAAGTTCAAATGTCAAATACACATACAGTAGCTTTAAAAGCTGATGGAACAGTTTGGACATGGGGAGAAAACACAAATGGACAGCTAGGAACAGGAGATAATAATGGAAAAGCTTCTCCTGTAAAGGTAGCTAATTTAGAAAATGTAATAGATATTTCTGTTGGATATTACAGTACAATAGCAGTAAAAGAAGATGGAACAGTATGGTCTTTTGGTCATAATGGTTATGGGCAATTAGGAGATGGTACAACATCTGATAGAAATGCACCTGTTCAAATTATTAAAGAAGATGGAGCAGTTTTAGCTAATATAGTTAAAGTTGCAGGAGGTACATACAGAACAATAGCATTAGATATTGAAGGTAATGTATGGATTGTAGGTAAAAATTATGGCAATTACGCAAAACGTGTAAGAAGCTTAAAAAATATTATTGATATAACTGCTAATTATGCAGTAAATAAAGATGGGGAAGTTATTAAAATTGATGACTTAACAAATTTAGGCTTGACTAATATTTTAAGAGCATCTGAAGGAGAAAATTATGCATTATTCTTAACAAATGATGGAAAAGGATATGCAATTGGAGAAAATGCAAAAGGACAACTTGGTATAGGAACAACAAATAATGCAGAAACACCAATATTAATAAAAGATGCTAATGGTCAAAGTGAATTAACAAATATTAATCAATTAGTTGCAGGTAAAGATTTTTCAATGGCATTACTAAATAATGGAGAAGTTTATGTATGGGGAAGTAATTCAAATTATAAATTAGCAACAATGCAACAAACATCTCAAGTATTACCAAAGAAAAATGATAAAATTACAAATGTAATGTTTATTGAGGCAGGAATAGAAAATGGAGCATTTATCAATAATGAAGGATTTGTATATACATGGGGATTAGGCTCAACAGGAGCACTTGGAAACAAATTATATAATACTACTTCAACACCAGTATTAGTTGGAAGAGAAGAAGTTGGACTAAATACAAATAATATAGTAATACATAAAGGAGAAACACATCAAATTATAGTAACAAATAAAACATTTAATGTATTAAAAGATGTTATTGATAATAGTGCTATGAATTATTCATCTGATAATAACTCAATAGCTAGTGTATCTGCCACAGGTTTAGTAACAGGTGTTACAGAAGGTAAAACTACAATTGTTGTAAACAAAGTAGGTACAAATTATTCAAGTATAGCACAAGTTGTAGTATTAAAAGAAAATACTATTGTAGAGCCAAAAGCATTAACTTCAGGCTCACATACAGTAGTATTAAAGGCAGATGGAACTGTATGGAGTTATGGAGTAAATTCAAGTTATGAACTAGGAATTGGAAATAGAACATCTTCAGATAAACCAGTTAAAGTTAAATTCCCAGAAGGTGTTGTTATAAAAGATATAGCCGTAGGTAATACACATAATTTAGCATTAGATACAAATGGAAATGTATGGGGTTGGGGCTCTAATTCAAATGGAGCACTTACAACTACAACAAGTACACCAGTTAATTTAGGATTAAGAAATATCAAAAAAGTATCAGCTAATAATGACCAAAGTATGGCACTTACAGAAGATGGTTATGTATATGTATGGGGCTTAAATGCTAATGGCGAATTAGGAACTAGAACATATGAAAATGTAAGATATCCTACTATATTACCATATGTAAATGATGTAATAGATATATCTTTAGGAAAAAATCATTCATTATTATTAACATCAAGTGGTAAGGTATTATCTTCAGGTTTAAATGTATATGGTCAAACAGCTCAAAGTGTTGGAAAATCAAATACATTTGAAGAAATTGCAGTTGATGAATTAATTGGTCAAATTGCAGCAGGAGATAATCATAGTGTATTATTAACAGTTAATGGGCAAGTATATACTTTTGGATATAACATAAATGGACAATTAGGAAATGGTAATACAACAAATGTTACTACTCCAATAAAAGTTCAAGGAATAGATGATATAATGCAAATTTCTGCTGGAAAAAATCACACTATTATATTAGGTTATAATAGAAGATTATATGCAACAGGAGGAAATAGCCAAGGAGAGCTAGGTTTAGGAGATAATGTAGACAAGAAGAACTTTACATTAATTGACACAATAGATGATATGATGAGTATATCTTGCGGAAATACATATAATGTAGCTATCAGATATGATGGAGATGTTTATGGTTGGGGAGATTATTATCATGGAATTCAAAGTGTTAAAACAAAAACAAATAGTAGAGTTCCAGTAAAAATAGGAAATAATTCATCATATTTTGATGAACAAGAAATAACAATGAATATAGGAAATACAAGAAAAGTTAATATTACACCAAAATATTCATTTAACGTATATGAAGAAAATGAAGAAGTAGATGACTTTATGTATGAATCACTAAATGCAGAAATTGCAGAAGTAAATTCAAATGGTTTAATTAAAGCAAATTCTGTTGGAACAACATGGATTAGGGCAATTGAAAGAGCAACAGGAAAAGCAAATGTACTTATTGTAAAAGTAGTTGGTGAAAACCAAAAATATTCACCACAAGTTTCAGGTGGAGAAAATTATGGAACAGTATTAAAGGCAGATGGTAGCATTTGGTCATTTGGTTACAATTCAGATGGTCAGCTTGGAAATGATAAATTAGTACCAGTAAACATACCAAGTCAATCTAATATATTAGCAACATATAAAAAAGTTGCAACAGGTCAAAGATTTACACTAGCTCTAAGAGCAGATGGAACTGTATGGGCATGGGGAAATAATGACTATGGAGTATTAGGACAAGGAAATAGAACATCAGCTAAAAAGCCAATACAAGTACAAGATTTAACAGATATAGTAGATATTGCAGTAGGAGATAATCACGCAATTGCAATTGATAGTTTTGGAAATGTATACACATGGGGAGCAAATGCAGTAGGACAATTAGGAAATGGTAAAAATAGAACAGTAACTAAACCACAAAGAATTAATGCAGTAGAAAATGAAGTAATATCAATTGCAGCTGGTGGAAACATGACTGCACTTGTAGATGCAAGTGGAAAAGTGTATGTATTTGGGGATAACAATTCTGAACAAATAGCTAAATTAAAATATAATTATGATGACAATGGTAACCCAATTTTACCTGCAATAAATACATATTATAATGAACCACAATTGGTAAGTAATGTAGAAAATGCAATTAAAGTTAAATGCATGAAAGATGGAATAGTAGTATTGAAATCAGATGGAAGTGTACAAAAAATATCTAAATATGCAATAGAAGATTCTCAAGAAGTACAAACAATTATAGTTGAGGATATAGTTGAAATAGATGCAAAGGCATTAAACTTAATGTGTTTAGATAGAGATGGGTACACATACACTTACGGAGATAACACATCTGGGCAAGCAGGTATTGGATATATAACTCCAAGTGTAGAGCTACATAGAGTATCTACATATGAAGATAGAAAAGGATTTTCTGTAGGATGTGGATATGTAAATAATTACTTTATAGATGAAACAGGTGATGTATTTGCAGCAGGAGCAAATAATTATGGACAATTAGGTAACAGTCTAGAAGAAGACAGTTATAGTTTTACATTAGTAGGTGATAGAAACTTTAAAATAATTCCAGAAGCAAGACAAATGAAACAGCCAGAAGAGGAAAAAGTAAAACTTGAAACAAACTTATTTAATGTATTTGATAATACAGAAAGAAGTTTGAGTAGTTATAATTGGACTTCAAGTGATACAACAGTTGCAACAGTTGACAATGGTGTTATTACTTCAGTAGATATGGGTGAAACAATAATTACAGCAACAGATAGGGTAAGTGGAGCAAAAGCCGAGGCATTAAGAGTTGTTCAACCTTTAGATGAACAAAGAATTAAAAGCATTGTTGTAAACGGTGTAGAAGCAAAACTAACAGGAGAAAGCAAATATGGTGTTGATATAATACAAAATTCTGATGGAAAAGCATTATTAAGAATAGAAACAATTGATGAAACAGATAGTATTAGTATCGATTTAGGTGCTAATTACTCTGCCTCTCCTCTTGAAAAAGAAATAAGTTTAAGTACAAACCCTATGATTGTAAAAATAAGAGTAAAAACTACAAATTCTAAAATAGTTGATTATATACTTACAATTAATATATTATCAAATAATTTAGGATTAAAATCTTTAAAAGTTAAGGATTCACAAGAGCTTGATGCTACACCAATTGGAGCAAAAGAGTATGAAGTCATACTAAAAAATAATGCAACAAAACCAAGTGTAACAGCTGTAACTGAACACTCTAATTCATTAGTTAGTATAGATGGATCTGTTAAAGAAGTTAAACAAACTACAAGAACAGTTGACATAGCTACAACAAATAAAAAAGTAATACCAATTCAAGTTTTTGCTGAAAGTGGGGATTCAGCAGAATATACATTAACTATTTACAAAGAAGATGCTTTAACAGATTTAGAGTCAGTAATTGTAGGTGGAAATCAGGCTGAAAAAGTTAATAAAAATACATATATTGTATCAGTAGATGAGGAAAACCCTGATGTTTGTGCAACAACACTATATCCTACATCTGAAGTACAAATTAATAATTTAGGTCAAGAGGTGCACCAAACTACAAGAACAATAGCTACAACTAAAGATCAAACTATAGTTAAAATATATGTAACATCTGGGGAAAATGAAAAAGAATATACTTTAATTATTAATAAAGCAGGAACAGAAGATAATCAGGCTTTAGCTTTAGTTACAGTAAATGATACTGAAATAAAACCTGTTGGAAATGTATATGATGCATATTTACCAAATGGTACTACTAATGTTGACATTTGTGCTATTACATTAGATGTTAATGATTTAGTAAAAATTGATGATGATACTGCTAAAATACATAAATTTGAAAAAGAATATACAATTGATGGAGAAGTTACTTATACAATTACTGTAACTGATCCAAATGATTCTGAAAAATCAAAAGAATATATTTTGAATATTAAAAATCCATCTTCTGATAATACACTAAAATCTATAACAGTTGGAAATTCAGAATACTCGCAAACTGCTACAAGAGCAAATGGAACTAATACATATGATGTTAGTGTTCCTGAAGAATATGAAGTTATAGATGTTATAGCTGTAACAAATTATGAGCTTGCACAAGTTAGTGTTAATGAAGAGGAGTATGAACAAAATACAACAAGAAGAAATGTTGAAATAACAGGTAATCCAACTATAATTAAAATTACAGTTAAATCACAAAATTCTAATGAGCAAGAATATATTTTAAGAATCCATAGAAGAAATAGTGATAAAGACTTACAAAAAGTTACTGTTAAAGTTGGAGGAGTAGAAAAAGAGGCAAGTTTAAGTAAAACTGCTAAAGATACATATGAATACACATTAGATGTAAGAACAAGTAAAGTTACTGTTGGTGCGTTTGCTAAAAATGAAACATCATATGTTGCAATTAATACATATACAGCTGAAAAATCAAGTACATATAGAACTGTTGATATGACAGGTAAATCAATTGTTACATATATTACAGTAACAGCAGAGGATGGAACATCTAAAGAATATAAATTAATAATTAATGCATTACCAGATAATGTAAATATTGATACTATTGTAGTAACATCTTCTGATGGCAATACATATAAAGCAACAGCAGAGCCAGGAAATGAATATATTTCTAAAGTAAAATCAACTGATAGTAATTTAGAAGTATATATAAAACTTCAAGATCCAAAAGCAACTATGGAAATAATAGGTACATCAATTAAAGCAACAGGAAGATTAACATTACCAATAACTAAAACTAATGATGAAGAGCAAATAAAAATAAAAGTTATTGCACAAGATGGAACAGAGCAAGAATATATATTATACATACGAAATCAATCTAATGACACAAAAGTAGGTATGATTAAAGTTGATGGAAATATTATTAATGTAAGTGATGATGGAAATTATCATGTTAATGTAAAACAATTAACAACAGAAGTAAATGTTGAGGTTACTGCTAATAAAAATACATCTTTTGTAAGTATTAATAATTCTGAAAATACAGAAGAAAAACAAACAGCTAAAGTTACTACACCAGATGATGAAAATAGAATATATGTAGATATTACAGCAGAAGATGGAACATCTGAACAATATATTATTATAGTAAATAAATTGTCGAATAATGTAGGACTTATAGCTAAAGTAGAAACTAATGAAAATGGAGTTTTAGTATGGAAAACAATTGAATTTATTAATAATAAAGCAACAGTCAAAGTTGGAAATGATGATAGTGTTAAACTAAAAGGTGAATTGGTAGATAGTAATGCATCTATTTCAATAAATGGTAGTTTAGCTGTAAAATCTTCAACAACTGAAAGTATTGCCACAACAGAGCCTAGAACTACTGTAAAAATTGAAGTATTTGCAGTAGATGGAACAAAAGAAATATATGAAGTCACATTATTAAGAAATTCTGCTGACAATTCATTATCTGAATTAAAAGTAGTAGGTGTTTCAGATAATGATATAATTAAAACTTCAGATACTACATATACAGTTAAAGCACCAACAACAATAGATAATTTAGATATAACTGCAATTGCTAATAATGAATATGCTAAAGTAAAAATAGCAGATGGGGTTTATTCTGATAGCAATGTAGCAAATCATATTATTAGTAGAACATCTGATAAAATTGAATTTAATATTGTTGTAAAAGCAGAAAATGGCGATGAAAAAACATATACAATTACAGTATATGCAGTAACAGATTTAGGACTAAAGAGCGTAAAATCAAAATCAGCAAATGAAACAATATATTCAGATTGTGAAATTGAAAATGAAGTTTATTATGCATATATTGATTCTGGAGTAACTAATGTAAATTTGAGCATAGAGCCAAATGATGAAAATGCACTAGTTAGCTATAAAATAGGTAATAATGACTTTTCAGATGAAACTTCAAGCTCAACACATAATATTGAAGTTGAAAATATTGATTCAAATGGTGTTACAGTACTTGTAAAATTAAAAGATCCAAATGATTCTACTAGGGAAATTACTCATACAATCATTATTAAAGAAAAATCTTGTGAAGCAGAGCTTCAATTATTACAAGTTAATGATAAAGATGCAATTTATATGAAAGGTGAGTATTATGCAACAACAACTACAATCGCTAGAATTGCTAAGTTGTATGTAAAAGCAAGTGACAAACATGCACATATTTATGTGGAAAATGTTGGATCTAGCCTAGGGGAATTAACAGAAGAGAATGTTATTTTAAGTACAGATAAAGTAACAACATTAAATATAAAAATAGTAGCCCAAGATGGTGTAACTGAAAAAACATATATATTACATATTGAAAGAAAATCAGATGATAGTTCATGTACAGTAAAAGTTAATGATACTGATACTGATGAATATAATGCAGAAACTAAAACATTTACAAAATATGTTGAAAGAGCTGATACAAAAGCTAAAATTGACATTATTACTAATAATGATGAGGCAATAATTCAAGCTTTAGGTGAAACAAAACAACATGAATTTGTAATTGAGGAATTTGATTTACCAAATGAAACAAATACTTTAGATATAATTATAACTGCTGAAAATGGTGTTACAGAAACTTATCATATTGAAATAGTAAAAAAATCTACGGATAATTCAATTGATTGGCTAAAAGTAAATAAAAATAAAATTGAAGAAGTAGATGGAAAATATGTTGCTACAATATTTGACCAAGGTAAAGAAATAACTACTGCTGATATTGAAGTAAAAGCTAAAGATAAAAAAGCACAAATTCAAATTGGTGATGGTGCTGTTTGGGTTGAAGAGCTTGCAGGAACTCAAGTTTCATTTGAAAATGGAAATCGTAAAATTACATTAAATATTAATGTAAAAGCACAAGATCCAAATACAGAAATGTTAACAAAGGTATTAGAAATTAATTTAGTATCTGATGATAATACAGTTGAATCTGTAAAAGAATCTGATAAAGAGCTTACAATGTATGATGATAGTACACATACATATACAGAATTTATAAAAAATGGAACTCAAGAGCTTACATTTGCAATTAAAGCTAAAAGTAGTTATGCAAAAGTTAAGTATGGAGATGATGAATCATTAGGTTCATTATCAATAGGTAATGTAAATGTAGCAAATAATGATGAAACAACTTTGAATTTTAAAGTTATTTCTGAATATGGAACAGAGCAAGAATATACTATTAAAATTTATAAAATGTCTAATAACGCTGATGCCGAAAGTATTAAGGTAGATGGAATAGAAATTTTAGATCAATTTGAAAATGTTGATTCAGTACCAACATATGTATATTCAATAGCAAAGGAAAAATCTAATGCACAAATTGAAGTAGTAGGTCAAAATAAATATGCTAAAATCCAAATTGGAGATGAAACTTCTGAAACAAGCTCTGTATTGAAAAATATTGCATTAGATGTAAATCAAGGATCTATTACAGTACCAATTGTAATAACATCACAAGATGAAACTGTTGTAAAAACATATAATATTATGTTTGTGAGATTACCTGATAATACAAATATAACAAGTGTATATATAGGAAAAGATAGTGCTCGTAGACTTATAATTCCAAATAGTGATGGAGATTATGAAGTAACAGTAAAAGCTAGTGATGTAGGTGAAGATATTGCAATTATATTAAGTGATGTATTGGCAAATGTTTCACTTGGTGGAATAGTTGAAACAGGAAGATTAGAAGCATACCTAGTTTTACCTGAAACAGGTAAACTAGAAAAAACAATTACTGTAACTGCACAAGATGGAACAATTGCTAAACATAAGCTTATTATTAGCAAACAGGAAAATAACCTAGGTTTAAATAAAGTATATTTAAATAATAGAATTGCTACAAAAGTTGATGATAATACATTTAGTATTGATGTAAAAAAAGGAACTTCAATAGCTGATATTAAAGCTATTGCAGAAAAAGATAGTGAGTATGTTTCAATTGAAAATAGTCAAATGTCTAAATCTGAAAATACATATAATGATTGTGATATATCTGCTAAAAAAGTTAAAATTACAGTAACAGCAATGTTTGTAACTGGTGAAAGTTCTGAAATTGATGAGCAAAAAGAATATACCTTAATTATTAAGGAAAAAGATGATTCTAAAATATTAGATGATTTAAAAGTTACAATTAAAGCTGATGATGAAATAATTTATCCAGATACTGATGGAAAATATGTAAAAGTTATTTCTGACTTAACAGATAATGTGGCATTATCTGCATATATAAATTCAGAAACTTCTACTGTAAAAATTAAGGATTCCGTAGGCGAGACAGAATTTTTAAATCCATTAGCACAAAAGAATATTAATATAGATTCTGAAAGAACAGAAGTTACTGTAACAGTTAAAAATGGTAATGAAGATATCATAAATTATGATGTATATTTAATAAAAGAAACTGATGATATAGATGATAATACATTAAAAACATTAATTGCAGATGATGAAGTGATAGAGCCTGAAGAAGATGGAACATATACTGTTAAAGTAGCAGAAGATGCAACAAGCGTTAATATAAAAGCTATTGCAAACTATGTATACTCAAAAGTAAGTATAGATGGAAATAATGCTACAAGATATGAAAATACCCAGGATATTAATATTGAAAATATTGACTTTAAAACAATTAAAGTTGCTATTACATCTATAAATGGTAAAACAAAAGAATATATTGTAAATATTGAAAGAGCCCAAAATGAGTTAGGATTAAAGGCAGTATACTTGAATAATAGAATTGCAACTAAAATTGATAATTCTACATATGAAATTCAAGTTACAAAGGGAACAAATATAGTTAATTTAAAAGCTATTACAGCAAATCAAACTTCATTTGTACAAATTGCTAATAATACTGAATCATTAGGAGTAAATACTTATGAAAATTACTATTTATCACAAGGAACAAATGTAAGTATAAATGTTTACAATAGCGATAAATCTGAAAATAAAACATATACATTGGTTATAAAAGAATCAACTGTAACTTTAGATGATTTACTTGTTAATATTAAAGTTGATGGAAATGTTATTAGACCTGATTCAGATGGAAATTATACTTGTATTGTAGATAGTACTAAATATAAGTCTAATATTTGGGCAGGAACAAATTCAAATACATCAATGGTTAATATTATTGATAAATCAAATAATGAAGAAACAGGATTTGAAGTTGTATCATCAACTAAAGATATTATTTTAAGCAATACAGTAAATGAAATATCTGTTATTGTAAAATCTGGAGATGGTACGGAAAAAACGTATACAGTGTATATAGTTAAAGATGGAGAAGATGCAGATAATGCTAATCTTAAATCTTTAGTAGCAAATGGAACTGAAATTATACCTGATAGTGATGGTGTATATTCTATTGAAATAGATAAAAATACAAATAATGTTGAGTTAGTAGCTACAACAGAGCTAATAACTTCTAAAGTTTCAATTGCAGGTAATACTGAAACAAGAAATGTAAATACATATGATGTAAATATGGGCTTTGAAGATTCTAAAGAGCTTGTAATTATAGTTAAATCAATTGGTGGAACTATTAAATATTATAATGTCCGCATACATAGGGAACATGAGGATTTAGAGCTATCAAGTATTTTAGTTGATGGAAGAAGAGCGTATAAAACTGGAAATACAGAATACGAAATAGATATTGTAAATTCAAAAAATGCTTGTAACATAGAGGCAATAGCTAATGTAGCTACTGACTATGTACAAATAGATTCTAATGTTGCTAGGGTAGGTAGAGATATTTATAATAATTATGTTGTAACAAATGATAAAACAATAGTGTCAATAATAGTTTCTAATGAAGAGGGAGCTTCTAAAGAATATAAATTGACAATTAAGAAAACAAAAGAAGAATTAAAAGATTTAGTTCCTGTAATAAAAGTTGATGGAAATACTATTTTACCAGATACTGATGGGGTATATATAGCTGTTGTTGCAAGTACTAAAGAATCAGCTGAATTATGGGCTGGTATAGATAGCTCATCTTCAAAAATTAAAATTGGAGAAAATGAGTATAAACAGATTTCAGATTCTGAAACTGTAATTCTAGATTCAAATGAAGTTGAAAAATATGTATTTGTTAAAAATGGCGAAGGAACTGAAAAAGAATATAAAGTTATAATTATAAAATCAACAGATTCAATATATGATGTAAATTTAAAAGAGCTAAAAGCTGGAAATGGAGCAACTAAAGAAGGTACAGTAGATCTTGAAAATAATGGTACATATAGTGTGTATATTAAAAAAGGTGCTACATCGGTTGATTTAACAGCTATTGCAAACTATGAATATGCAAAAGTAAGTATTGATGGAAATGATTATAGAAGAGGAAGTGATTTTAAGACTGTTACAGTTGGAAATGCTGATGAAAAACGTATTATGGTTACAGTAGAATCAGTTTCAGGTAGATCTAAAGATTATATTGTAAATATTTATAGAGCACCAGATGAACTAGAGCTAAAACAAGTTTTATTAGATAATCGTAAAGCTACAAAAGTTAGTGATACCGAATATGAAATAGATACTGTAAATACAATTGTTAACATTAAAGCTGAATTATTTAATAAAACTACCGAAATGGTATCAATTTATGATGGAGATCTAGAAATTGGCGAAACTACATATAATAATTATGATATAAGCATTAGTAAAACTGTAAATATAAAAGTTACAAATGGTTTAGATTCTAGTGATAGTAATTATAAAGAGCAAAATTATAAATTAACTATTACAAAAGTTGATAAAAATGAAGATTTATCTGATTTACAACTTACAGTAAAGGTTGGAGAAAATATTATTCAAAAATCTGATGATGGAATTTATAAAGCAAAAGTATCATTAGATAGTGAAAAGGCAGTAGTTAGTATATCATCAACATCTGATACAAGTAAGGTTAAGATAGCTGATTTTGACTATGAGCCAATTCAAACAACTAAAAATGTTGAATTAAATGATGAAATCACTAAAGTAAAATTATATATTGTTAATGGTAATGGTGATGAATTAGTAGAAGAATTGTGGATTATAAAAACATTTAAAATTACAGGTAAAATTATCACACAAGCTACGGATTTAAGTAATCAATCTGCATTAATAACATTATATAATACTGATGATACAAGAGCAGAAAATGACATTGATGCTCCAAGAGCAATTGTAGAGCAAGTTAATATTAACCCTGATGGAACATTTGAAATTGATGTTCGTGTAGGTAAATATGATATTGTAGTTACTAAATTATCTTATCTAGAATATAGACTTGTTGGTTTTGAAGCTGAAAAAGGTATTGAAGGAAATATTGGAGATATCCAAATTTATGCAGGTGATATTGTTACATCAGGCGAAATTGAAATTGATGATCTAACTTATCTAAATGATAATATTGGGGTAGTTATTAATGATGATAATAAAGATGATGAATTGAAATTCGACTTGAATGAAGATGGTATTATCGATGGAGCAGATAGAGCTATATTAAAGGCAAATTATAGTAAAGTAAATGAAATAGTAAAATGGGTTAATCCAAATGATCCAGTAACTACAAGTATGTATGTGGTAGATGAAAGTAAATCTGTAAGTGAAAATGGGGTAGCACTTTCAAATAGTAATTTCATATTACCAATGACTTGTGATTATACAATTTCTTCAAAATATGGATATAGAACACACCCAGTAAGTGGAGAGCAAAAATTACATAGTGGTTTAGATATTGTAGGAACATGGCACACTGAAATTTTAGCAGTAGCAAATGGTGAAGTGACATATGCTGGAGTACAAAATGGATATGGTAATTGTATTGAAATTAAACATATTGTAAATGGGGAAGCAATATATAGTTTCTATGCACATTTATCACAAATTAATGTACAAGTAGGCGATAAAGTATCTCAAGGAGATATTATAGCCCTAGAAGGTGGCGCTAAATCTGATCCAAATCACGGAACTTCAACAGGACACCATTTACACTTTGAAATAAGGTCTCAAACAGGCTCAGGACATAGTGTTGATCCTAATAATTATATAAAATTTTAGCACAAAGAAAGCTGGTATTTTATCAGCGCTCTTTGTGCTCTCTTTTTTTTTGTGATTATATGCTCTCCCTAGTAATAATGAAAAAATATTGAAGAAAAAAATGAAATAAATAATTTTTTGACAAAAAAATGATAAAAAAATGTAATAAGTTTGTAAAAATTTATTAACTTTTTGATAATAATAGATTTCCGTAAATATGGGTAAAAAAAATCGAAAAAATACTATATTTGCATTTATATTTAAAATATTTAAAAATAAAGTAAATTCAAAATATAATAATTTATGAAAAAACGGGCAATGTCCAAATAAAATTCATAAACCATATGGAGGGAAGTTATGAAAGGGAAAAGAGCATTAAAAGTAATTAGTATA
>CAKPKU010000022.1 GCA_934167365.1 uncultured Clostridia bacterium | reverse complement strand
TGTAATAAAATGGTAAAGCAATTAAATTTAAATATGACTTAGGGTCAAACTTCTCCCCGGTGGTTTAATTTTAAGTTTCATATAAATAATTATAAATATTTTAATGAATGGAGGGTATTTTTTACCATGAATAATACTACATATAGTTTAAAGAAAAGTGAAATTGAAAGCAAATGGTATATAATTGATGCTGCCAATAAACCATTAGGTAGAGTTGCTAGTGAAGCAGCTAAATTATTAAGAGGAAAACACAAACCAACTTACACACCAAATTTAGATAACGGAGATCATGTTATTATATTAAATTGTAATGACATAGTTCTTACAGGTCACAAATTAGATCAAAAAATTTATAGACATCACTCAGGATATATCGGAGGAATGAAAGAAACAACAGCTAGAGAAATGCTTTCAAAATCTCCAGAAAAAATGATGATGTTAGCTATAAAAGGAATGCTTCCAAAAAATAGCTTAGGAAGACAAATGTTAAAGAAAGTAAGAATTTATGCTGGAAGCGAACATGAAAACGCAGCACAAAAACCAGAAGTATGGAATTTCTAATTAATAATTAAGGGAGGAAAATAAAAATGGCTAATACAAATAATTCAGTATTCTATGGTACAGGTAGAAGAAAAAGTTCAATAGCTAGAGTTAGATTAGTAGAAGGAAATGGAAAAATTACAATAAATGGTAGAGATATCGATGAATATTTTGGAGCAGAAACTCTAAAATATATAGTAAGACAACCATTAACAGTTACAGAAACATCTGCAAACTATGATGTTATATGTACAGTAAAAGGTGGAGGTTTTACAGGACAAGCTGGAGCTATCCGTCATGGAATTTCAAGAGCTTTATTAGAAGTAAATTCTGATGAATACAGACCAACTTTAAAATCAAACGGATTCTTAACAAGAGATTCTCGTATGAAAGAAAGAAAGAAATACGGTCTTAAAAAAGCTAGAAAAGCTCCACAATTTTCAAAAAGATAATTACAAATCTTTTTGCTCAAACAAAAAGTTATACAAAAAAGAAACCCTATGTTGTCAAATCAACTTGGGTTTCTTTTATTTATTTCTCATATAATTCAGTTTCATATTTAAGTAAATATTGAGCACAACCTAGCATTGTTCCATTATTTCCGTCTTTTGTATAATAACCATAATCAATTTTTTCAACTCCATTTTTATTTAATGATACTAGCCATGCAATTGTAACTTCTTCACCAGATTCCTTATCAGTTCCTGTTACTTTAACATATCTTTCAGTAGAAGTATAATATTCTTCTTCCCATTTTCCATCTTTTATTGCATAATCAACTATTTCACCTATTTTATGCTCCTTTGATGTTGTATTTTCTCTAACAGCTGTTATTAGCTCTGAATACTTCTTTTCGGTTTTACTAGATTCACTTTTCTCACTACTTTCACAACCAGTTAATATATATGTAGCTCCTAATAATATAACAAATACTAATGCAATACTTAAAATTTTATTTTTCACTTTACATATTCCTCCTTAATCAATTTAATTCACACACAGTGCTTTTTACTTCATAATATTGCTTTACATTTTTAGCAACATTTTCCTTTTATTCCCCTCCTTTTTTAATTGTAAAATTTTATAACATCATTTTACATTACTGACTTTTTAAAGTAAAGCTTTCTATATTTTTTTTATAACAATAACATAATGATTTATGTGATTTAACTAATATTATTGTTAATGCAAATAAAAACAGAGCTCACATAATATAGGCTCTGTTTTGCTTTTTTAATTAATATTTAATCTATTTTTTCAACTTTTTAAATCCTAGTACTCCAGCTCCTACAATACCTGCTCCTAAAACAACACCCCCTAATGCTGCTGATGTATTATTTTCTGTTGAATTTTGAGTTACTGCGGATTTTGCTGGTTCAGCTACTTTTACATGGCATGTTTTTGTTATACCATTTGCTGTTTCAGCTGTGATAGTTACTTCTCCTGCTTTTAGTGCTATTACCTTTCCGTTTTCAACTCGTGCTACTTCACTGTCTGAAGAAGTCCATTTAATTGTTTTATCAGTAGCTTCATATGGAAGAATATTAGCAACTATTCGATTTTCTTTTCCTGCTTCTAATGCTAAATCGCTCTCATCTAAATTAAGCTCTGTAACATCTATTTTAGGTGTATTGACAGTTATATTTATAGTACCATATTTTCCATTTTTTGATGTAGCACTTATTGAAACAGATCCTGCTTTAATAGCCTTTACTACACCTGTATCAGAAACTGTTGCAATAGATTCATCAGAGCTTTTCCATGTTATAGTTTTATCAGTTGCAAGATCAGGCATTATTGTGGCTGTAATAGTCAGCTCTTCGTTAATTTCAATTTTTCGCTTTGAAGAATTTAATATCACATTTTCAACTTCTATATTTTGATTTGTGGAATCATTAGTTGTGCTAGATGATTCATTTGTTTCAGTTGTAGCTTTTGTTGATGTAGAAGTTGACTTGCTGTTTGATTTTGTGGATGTATTATTACTTTTTGATTTTTGAGTTGTTGTAGATTTTGCACTTCCACCATATGGACAAACTCCTCCTTCATGCAAATGAGCTGGATTTCCTCCACAATGATAATGATAGCTACCTAGTCCGCTTACATTTTTATTATCTTTATGACCTCCTGAACTATCGGTTCTTCCTGAGTGAGCAAATTGAGTTGTTGGTATGGCTAACAATATTGCTGATAATATTAGTATTTTTAATAATCCTTTCAATTTATTTTTCATATGCATCCCCCTCTATTGGGATCATATTATCAGAAAAAGTCGAATTTTACCAGAAAAATCGTATGTCAAAGTTCGACATTTTTCGACATAAAAAAATAGGCTCTGCATAACAGAGCCCATTTGATTTTTAGTTAAAAAAATCAGTTTTTATAGTCTTCTAGTGACCACCTCGATTTTTTCAACAAGTTCCCAATATTCATGCACAAACATAAACTCACTTTCCTCGTTTCCGGTCGCAGGGTTTACAACCTTTTTTCCTGTTGGGATACGGTTGGCCTTGGCACGTATTATCGGTTTTTCATTATTTCTTGGGTTTGTTAAGTCACCTAAAATCGAAGGGGGAAGGACAACTGCGAAAATCTCACAGTCTGAACCTATCTCGCAAACTTCCCTCCAATCTTTAACAGATTCTCCATATTGTTTTACATTGATATCATCGCCGTAAATACGTTTTAAATCGTTGAGCTGCTCACTTGTCATGCAATGACGACTTAACCATAAAATGTTCATTGTATACCTCCTGCACAAATACTGTGCGGTTAAAAAACTTCGCTCTAATGAGCGGTGGACCGTATTGTCCAATATGTATTATTGTACTATATTATGTTTACTATTGTCAAGTATTTTTTTGAATTCTATTGTTTTATATCATCTTTTTCTACATTATTTATTTTCAGTAATCTAGCAATTTTATTCCATATTCTCTTAAATAAATTTTCTTTAGGTGGAAAATCCAAGTTTTCATTTGTAGTAATTAGCTCTGTTGGCTCTTGTTTTTGAATTTCATTTACTTCATTTTGCTCTTTACTATCTATTGTTTCTGTCTTCACTTGCCCACTGACATTTTGCACTTTTTGTATTGTAGGCTCCAATTTTTTTACAAATTTATTATAATTATGCTCTATATCTTCTTCAATTTTATCTTTTTTTAATGCTTTTTCTATTATTCTATCAGTTTCTTCTATGTTAGCTACTATTAACTTTTTAATGCTTTCATCTAGAGTATTATTTTTTTCTTTATTAATATCAGCCAAATTTATTTCATTAATTTTTAAATTCTCATTCTTTAATTCATTATTTTTTAATTTGTCTTGGTTAACTAATGTTTTAAATTCATTAGCAGAATTCGTATAATTTACTTTATTCTTTTCTTCCTCAAAGTTTATAATATTTGAATCTTTATCTTGATATTCCTCTTCATTTTCTATTTCAAACAGCTCTAGTAAATTTACTTCATCATTATTTTCATTTATATCTTCTATTTTTTTGCTTGTTTCAAATGGAACTATATTAGGTATTTTGTCATCTTTTTTATTTTGATATAAGTGTATATTTGGTATATTGATAGTATAACTAATATCTTCATTATTTGCTTTATTAGATTTATCTATATAATGATTTTTATTATTTTCAAATTTTGCCCTTGTACAATCAAATTGTTTTAGTATTTTTATTGTATTTTTATCATAATTTGATTTATCTAATATATATTCAAAATTCTGCAAAATTGCTTTATCTATATTATTTTTTATATCTGCCCTATCTTCTGCTATCATTTTTGTTTCTTCAAAGGTATCGTATAACCAATTAAGTAATTTGTTTGTTTCATTATCAATTGCAGTTTCTCTATTAAGCATTTCTGCAAGATTTTGGCTACATGCATTTAAAATTTCTAATTTAGAAATTGATTCTATTTTACTTAGCTCTATTAGCACTTTGGAATATGTTGTAGAAATATCATACTCGCCTTTTTGAAAAAAACTTTGAATATTTTTATGAATTTGATTTACACCATCTGGTTTAGATTTTAACAATGCTATTAGAGCTGCTCTATCATATGTACATAATTTTTTTATAACAGAATCAAATGAATTATAAATTAAACTACGCGTATCTGGGTCATCTATAAATTTTTCTAATTCACGAAATGTTAATATACTCGTATTTTCAAATATTGTATTATAATTTTCTATAAATATTTTTTTAGTAGCTTCGTTTTTGTTAAATAAATCTTTCCACATTTCCATTGAAATGTTTTTTATATTTTTTAGCACAACACTTTCATTTCCATTTTGTGCTAATCTAGCTATTATTTCATTAACTAGCTCTGGATTTGATGCATTACTTAAACATATATATTGAAAATCTTGTACAACATCAATATCTTTACTGTTTATTATATTTTCTGCATATTTATTTTGCTCTAATATGTTTGCTATATATTGGATTTTTTTCATATATTCATCATAATTCATATCACTAGTCCTCCATTTTTTTCATTTGTATATTCCGAAATCATTTTATTTACATTATTGTATATTATTACATTATTATTTTCAATATATAAATACATTTTTTTAACCTTTTCTTGCATTTTATAAAAAAAAGTGATAAAATTTTACTATAATATTTGTTTAAGAGCTAAGTATTAAATTAAGTTTTATTAGAGAGACTATGGTTGGTGAAAATAGTTTAAAACAATTTAAAAAATCTACTCTTTTATACATTTAATGAAAATTAAACCGATTTATGCTAGGTTATAAGCATACTTGAGTTATACTTTATTTAGGTATTAATTAAGGTGGCACCGCGAAGAATTATCGCCCTTATGTTTTAACATAAGGGCGTTTTTGTTTTTATATAACGCTCTATGTTATAAATTTTTTTGCAAGCCAACTAGATAAATTCGTTTTAAAGGAGGAGTTTTATGGAAAAACAAAATGAAGTTTGTATTGGTAAAATTTACAGACATTTTAAAGGTAACTATTATTTTGTAGAAAATATTGCTTATGATAGTGAAACCATGGATAGAATGGTCATATATAAACCTATTTATGAAAGAAATGATGAAAAAAAAATTTGGGTACGACCTGAATCAATGTTTTTATCCGAAATTTCTACTGATAGACCTGATAATATTACTGGTCAAAAATATAGATTTCAATTATGTGAGGAATTATCTCACAATTTTATGAAATAGATAAATTTTATAGCTAATAATATATGTTATTAGCACGAAAGGAGAAAATTATGATAGATATTAAATTTTTAAGAGAAAATCCTGATATTGTAAAGGAAAATATCAAAAAGAAATTTCAAAATCATAAATTACATTTAGTTGATGAAGTAATTGATTTTGATAGCAAAAAAAGAGCTGTTAATTTAAAAGGTGATGAACTTCGTAGCCAGCGCAATTCTTTAAGCTCTGAAATTGGTAACTTAATGAAAAATGGAAAAAAAGATGAAGCTGAAACTATAAAAGCTAAAGTTCAACAAATTAATAGTGAACTTGCTGAAAACGAAAAATTAGAAACTGAATATGCTGAAGAAATACAATCTAGAATGATGAAGATTCCAAATATTATAGCTGACTCTGTTCCTATTGGTGAAGATGATAGTAAAAACGTTGAAATTCAAAAATATGGTGATCCAGTTGTTCCAGAATATGAAATTCCTTATCATGCAGATATTATGGAATCATTGTGTGGACTTGATTTAGATGCTGCTCGTAGAGTTGCTGGTAATGGTTTTTACTATTTAATTGGTGATATAGCAAGACTTCATTCTGCTGTATTATCTTATGCAAGAGATTTTATGATAAATAAAGGCTTTACTTATTGTATACCACCTTATATGATTCGTAGTGATGTTGTTGATGGTGTTATGAGTTTTGAAGAAATGGATGCTATGATGTATAAAATTGAAGGTGAAGATTTATATTTAATTGGTACTTCTGAACATTCTATGATTGGAAAATTTAAAGGACAATTATTAAAGAAATCTGAAATGCCTTATACTATGACTTCTTATTCTCCATGTTTCAGAAAAGAAAAAGGTGCTCATGGTATTGAAGAGCGTGGTGTTTACAGAATTCATCAATTTGAAAAACAAGAAATGATTGTTGTTTGTGAACCTGAAGAAAGTTGGGATTGGTATGACAAAATGTGGTCATATACAGTAGAATTATTCAGAAGTATGGATATTCCTGTTCGTACACTTGAATGTTGCTCTGGAGATTTAGCTGACTTAAAGGCTAAAAGCTGTGATGTTGAAGCTTGGAGCCCAAGACAACAAAAATACTTTGAAGTAGGAAGTTGCTCTAATTTAACAGATGCTCAAGCTCGTAGACTTGGAATTCGTATTAAAGGTGAAAAAGGAAATTATTATGCTCATACCCTAAATAATACTGTTGTTGCCCCACCTCGTATGTTAATTGCTTTACTAGAAAACAATTACAATGAAGATGGAAGTGTAACAATTCCAGAAGTTCTTCGCCCATATATGGGTGGAACAGAAAAACTAGTTCCAAAGAAATAAACTTAACATTACTTAGGCAAAATCGTACAGACTTTATACTTTTTTGCCTTTATTTTATAATATGCAATATTTTACATTAAGTATAAAGCCATATATGTAAATATTTTGCTTTGCAAGTTTAATAATATTTTAAATTGCACCCATAAAAAGAAAGGAGTGATTTTTTTGATAGTAAAAAATCCTAAATTTGAAATTTCTGCTGTTAGTCCAAAGCAATACCCTACTAATGGTCTTCCAGAAATAGTTTTAGTTGGAAAATCTAATGTTGGAAAATCTTCTTTTATAAACACTATGATTAACAGAAAAAAATTAGCCAGAACTAGTAGTGAACCTGGAAAAACAAGACAAATAAATTTTTATAATATTGATGATAAATTTTACTTTGTAGATTTACCTGGATATGGTTATAGTAAAATGTCAAAAGTTGAACAAGCAAAAGTTAATGGTTTTATTGATGAATATTTACATATTAGAAAAAATATTTCATTAATTATTCTTTTAATAGATATTCGACATGAACCTGGTAGTAATGATAAAATGATGTATGATTATATTATAAGATCTGGATTACCATTTATTGTTATTACAAGTAAAGCAGATAAAATTGCTGTTACAAAAGTTGATTCTGCTGTTGATTCAATTCAATCTATATTAAATCCAATAAAAGATTTTACATTTTTGCCTTTTTCAGCAGAGCGTAAAATATATACAGATGCTGTTTGGAATCTAATTGATGAAACAATTAATGAACTTTAGCTTTATATTTACTTTAATTGTATCTTTTTCTAATAAGTAAAAATTATAGATAATTAATATGGAAAAATCCAATAGAAAAATAAGTAATTATAACTAAACCTTTTTTCTATTGGATTTTTTATATTTATTTTGTATATGTTCCTTTAAATGTAACATTAAATCCACAATATGGGCTCATATCTGTTTTTCCTGACAATGGTGTATAATATTCATCATCTATTGTTATTGTTGGATTGCTTCCTTCTCCTGCTAATCTGAAAAATACATTATACTCACCTGTTCCTTCTTTTGTACAATATACATAATTTCCATCTTTTGTAGCTTTAGCAGTTCCACTTATTTCTCCTATATTTGGATAACCTGATTGAGTCATATATATAGCATAAATTGAAAACTCAAAAGAATTTCCTGTTGAATTTTTTATTTCTAATTTGCTTTGACGAGCAGTATCCTTATCTCTATAATATGTTCCTTCTGTAACTGGATTATTTGCTGAAGTATCATATTCAAATGCAGTTAAATGCTCATTACCTTGCTTTGATGTTGTATTACTATTAGAAGAATTTTGTGTATTATTTGAAGATGAATTTGTTGTATTTGAAGTACTTGCTTCTCCTGCATAATCAAATACACTTACATCATTATCTGTAATTCGTGTATTACTTGCTACAAGGAAAGTATAACTTAACATACCTTCTTTACTATATACACCTATACCTTCTTGATAATCTGCTGGCATACTTTGAGCAAAATCATATGTTCCTACTTTGTATGTATAGCTTCTTGTTGAAACTGTATCTCCAGTAAATGTTGCTGTTATTTGACATGTTCCATCAGCATTAAATACAATTGTTTCCCCTGTTGCGCCATCTGAACCTATATATTTTCCGTATTTAATTGTATATTTTCCTACGGTTATTCCCTTTTTGGCTTCCTCTTCTGCTTGTTTTTTGGCTAGCTCTTCTTTTGCTTTTTCAAAATTTTCCTTTTTTGTTTTATTTTCTTCTACTTTTTTTGATACTTTTTCCTTTATTTCATCTGTTAACTTTTCAGACTCTTTTTTGTAATCTTTTACTGCTGTTGTCATTTGCTTTTTCAAGTCTTCTTCATTTATTTCAGTATTAAAATCAATCTGAATATTTTGCTCTATTTCTGGTTTTACAAATATCTCATCAAATTTTGAAATTGTTATTGTATCTCCATTAACTGTATTTTGAGTTATTTGTGCCTCTTCTTTACTTATTTTGTAATCTTCATCTGCATTTGATTTATCTCCTTTTAGTTTATTTATTACATCTTTTAATGAACTATACAAATCCCCACTTGTTTCAATTGTATGCACATACCATGAATATTTATTTTTAGCTATATCATATAAATATTCAATATATGCTGGCTCTCTATATAATGAAAATGAAATTTGCTTATCATCAGATATCTGATATATACTTACATATTGATTTTCATCTTTTTTATATGTCATTATCATTGTTGGATTTTGATTACCCTCAACTTCACAAAATTGCAATTTTGCATCTTTCATATCTGCAACAATACCATATTTATTTTCTGCTATTTCTGGATCTTTTTCCTTTATTCCCTTTTTTAAGTATGAATAATATACATCTCCCCATGTAGATCCGGTTGAAGTATTTTCATCTTCTTTATTTTCCTTTTTTAATAAAAATCCTACTATAATAGCTACTGCTATTATTACTACTAATACAATTGGTATTACAATCAACAAAATTTTCTTCTTCATTTTAGTATATCCCCCTATTTATTTAATTCATATACAGTACTTCCTGCTTTATAATATAAATCAGCACTTGTTTTTTGTAAAGTTATTTTTGTTCCTTCAATTTTATATGTTTCTACTTCATTTAAAGTAACCATTCCTTTATCACCATCAATACTATCGACTTCATTTCCAGATGTGTAATTTATTATTAGAGCATCACCTTGTACACTATATGTTCCATATTTTTTTCTTCCCCAGTATCGCTCTAAAAACGAAACATTCCCATCCTTAAATGTAATTGTTGTGTCAAATCCTTCAGCTTCTGTTCCTACTAGTGATGGCTTTGTCATTTTATAAACTCCCTCTTTAAAAGATGATTGAGTTTCAGTATTTGTAGTGTTTGAAGTTTTATCTGAATTTTCTGTATTAAAATCGTAATTTTCTATATATGTTGTAAATGTCACATTTTCTTTTTTATTAAATTCATCAAAATATTTTGAATATTCAGATTCAGAAACATCTTTTCCTGCGATTTTATATTGTCCCATATCCATTTCTGCTAAAGTTTCTGTTATTCTCTTATTTTTTTCAAATTTATCTTTTAAAATTGCATTTGATGCTGCTCCTCCAGATCCATTATATGAACCATCTGTTTTTATACTTATCATTCCTCTATATACATCTTCAAATCCGTATATAACTCCATCTTCATTATTTAATATTAAATAAAAGCCATCATTAAAAGCTTCAATCATAACAATCATTTCATTTTTTGAATCATTGTCAAAATCATATATCGTATATTTTATTTTTGTACTATAAGAACTTTCTTTGTAATTTTCCATATATGTTTTAAATAATGTTTCTTTGTTGTCTTCATTAACATATTTAATTTCATTTCTTAATACTTTAAAATATTCATCATCTGCATTTTCCTGTTGATTATTTTGATTTTCTGTCTGCACATTTTCATTTACATTTAAGTGCTCTTCTTTACTAACTTTATTTTCGCATCCGCTAAAAATAAATAGTAACACAAATAAAATTAAATTAATAAATATTATTTTTAATAAATTCTTTTTCATTGGTAACTCCCCCTTATAAATTTGTGTTTTTATTATATCAAATAAATTTATAAAAATATAATATATATTTGCATTTTTTTCATTATATTTCAAAATCCGATTTTATTAAGTTGTAGAATTATTTTTTTAATGTTATAATATATTTGTATTGAATTTTATTTTGGAAGGATTATTTTATTAATGAAAAAAAGTCAAATTAATTGTATTGAATTTAATGATATTATTTCAGATATAGTTACTAACCCTGTTGTTATGGATATGAAAAAATTTTATCAACATTATGATTGTACTTGTTTTGATCATTGCTTATCAGTTGCTTTTTATTCTTATTTAATCTGTAAAAAGCTAAAACTAGATTATAAATCTATGGCAAGAGCAGCAATGCTTCATGATTTGTTTTTATATGATTGGCGTGTTAGACAACCAGATAGAAAAGGACTTCATGCATTTAAACATCCATATGTTGCTTATAAAAATGCTTCCTCTTTATTTGACATTAATGATAAAGAAAAAGATATTATTTTAAAACATATGTGGCCTTTAACAATAATTCCGCCTAAATATTTAGAATCATATATAATAACTTTAGTTGATAAATTTTGTGCCTTACAAGAAGCATATAATTATTATTCAAAAAGAGCTGTTGCTAAAAAACAATTTAGATTTGCATCTATTTTGATATTATTTTTATTTGTACATATTCCATAATCTTTTTATTCTAATTTTTATTAGAAATAGATTATTATTAATTAAATTTTTTCACTTATCCATATTTTTTAGTATAATGTTAACTTGTAATCATTTTATATATCATAAATCAAAAAAGAAGTAACGTAGATGTTACTTCTTTTTATTATATAGTTTCCTATACCAATCTGTTGCATAATATTTATAATAATATTAAATATCATTATAAATAGCAATGATTTTATTCTCCTGCTTCTGGTTGAGCTTCTACAGCTTCATACTCTTTGAATATAGCATCTTCGATTTTCTTTCTTGTTTCTTGATTGATTGGGTGAGCTATATCCTTATGTTCACCATTAGCTTTTTCTCTGCTAGGCATAGCAATAAATAATCCTTTTGGGCTATCAATAATTTTAATTCCATGAACAACAAATTCATCATCGAATGTTACTGAAGCAATTGCCTTCATTTTGCTTTCTGAATTTAATGTTTTGTTCAAACGTACATTTGTTACTTGCATTTGAGCACCGCCTTCCAATGTTTAATATATTTTATGTACATATTACTATGTACATTTATATTATTCTCCAAAAATATTTTTTTTCCTTCTTTTTTTTACATATTTTTGATAATTATAATTTCATAATTATTATTATCTAAAAAAATAAAAATATTCATATAATTTTAATTTGAAATAATATCCTTTAAATATAACAATTTTTAAAATATTGTTGTATTTATATTGAAAAATTGTCATAAATTATATATAATAAACTTATCGAATTTTTTAATAAAACCAATATAAAAAGGAGTGTGCGGACATTGGCAAACTTAAATCAATTAAGACTTTTTAGAAATATACATATGAGAGGTATTGGCGGAACTAGTATGAGCGGTATAGCTGAAATGTTAAAACATTGGGGCTTCCATGTAACTGGATCTGATGATAACTCTTCTGAATTAACTGATAAATTAATATCAAAAAATATCCCTGTAACAATTGGATATGATTTTGATAATCTTGCAAAATCTAACTTAGTTGTATATTCAGCTGCAATTAAGGAAAATGACCCAGAGCTTGTTAGAGCTCAAGAGCTTAATATTCCAATTGTTGAAAGAGCTGACTTTTTAGGTGAAATAACTAAAGCTTTTGAAAATACTATATGTGTATCTGGTACTCATGGAAAAACAACTACTACATCTATGATTTCTTTATGCTTTTTAGAAGCTGGTTTAGACCCTTCTGTTCAGGTTGGAGCAATTTTAAAACAATTAAATGGTAATTCTAGAATTGGAAATAGTGAATATTTTATATTAGAAGCTTGCGAATATGTAGAAAGTTTCTTGAGTTTTTATCCTAAAGCAGAAGTAATTTTAAATATTGATAATGACCATTTAGATTACTTCCATAATTTAGAAAATATAATACATTCTTTTGAAAAATACGTAGCTTTATTACCTAATGATGGTTTATTAGTTGTAAATGCTGATGACCCTAATTGTGCTACACTTTCAAAATGTACTAATGCAAAAGTTGTTACATATAGTTTAGAAAATATAAAAGCTAATTTTATAGCTAGAAATATAACATATAACTCAAACGGTTTTCCAACATTTGATGTTTATCATAATAACAGCTTTTATAAAACAATTTCACTATCAGTTCCTGGAAAGCACAATGTTTTAAATGCATTATCATGTATTGCATTATGCCATTCTTATGGTTTAGATAGATCTGTAATGGCTGATGCATTAAAGAAATTTACTGGAGCTCATAGACGTTATGAATTTGTTGGAACTCTTCATAAAACAGTAAATGTTTACGATGATTATGCTCATCATCCAACAGAAATTTTAGCAGTTGCTAATGCTACTAAACAAAAGAAACACAATAAAGCTTGGGTAATATTTCAACCTCATACATATAGCAGAACACAAGCATTGCTAAAAGAATTTGCTGATGCATTATCTGATTTTGACAACATTATTATTACAGATATATATGCTGCTAGAGAGCAAAATACATATAACATTAGCTCTCGTGATTTAGTTGATGAAATAAATAAAAGAAATGGCAAAAGAGCTATATATATGTCAGACTTCCAAGAAATTGCCAATTTTATAAGAGCTCATGCTATAAATAATGATATTGTTTTAACACTTGGTGCAGGAACAGTTACAAATATTGGTCCTATGATTATTGACCATGATGAAGATCAATATTAATTAGATAAATTTTCTTACAAAAAAAATCATTGAACTTACAAACGTAATTTCAATGATTTTTTTATATTTTTACTTTAAGCCCTGAAACTTAAAATTTCATACAATTTTTTTCTTTATTCATTTTTTATATAATCAATTGTAGATATAACTGGATATTCAAAGTCCATTCCATTATCTACGAGTTTATTTTTTTCAATATGTGATTTAAAGAACTCATCTGAGCCTTTAAGCAAATATTTATATTTATTTTTTGAACTGACTTCACCTGAACCTATTATTACTGGATCATCCCATGTAACATCTACTGCATACCAATTTCCTTTTAAATATACATAGTTCCATGCATGATTTTCTTGATGTCCTGTATCTGTATCTATGCCTACTCCTGATACAAGAACACATGGTATTTCAAATTTATCCATCAATGATTTAAACAATCTAGCATATCCTTCACATACTACTGTTTTATCATACAAAGCTCCATATATATTTGAATTATTTGCTGATTCTTCTAAATTATATTCTACATTATCTACAATCCAATTATGTGCTTTTACAATTTTATAATAATCATTTTTTTCTGTAATACTGTTTATAATTTTATTTTCTTCTGTTTCAACTATTTTTATTGCTTTATCTACTTCTTCTGCTGAGTTAAAACCATCTATTAAATAATTTTTATTATTTCCTTTACTTATATAAAACTCATATGTAACTTTTCTACCTCTTGTTATAGTTTTTGTAAGTAAACACATTTTTGTTCCATCAATATAAAATATATCTACATTATCATTTCTAAATGCATCCCATGCATTCTGAAATGAATTCATTAAATCTGTCGCCATATCATCAGAGCTAGCTAATTCAGATAATTTTGAAGAAATTCTTATATTGTCTTCACCATTTTTAATTTTTTCTATATTTTTCAATATTTCAGCATAGATTATTTTTGATGTATCATCTAATTGATTATAATAATATCTATTTTGTGTGTCCGTAATTTCATATACGGTATTATCTTCTTCATCTGGTTCATAATGCTCTACAAATGATGCAAAATCTTTTCCTGTTAAACCTGTTACAGTTTCAATTGCATTTCCTAATTTATATTTAGCATATATTACATATTTATTATTTTTTAAGAAATCTACTTTATAACATCCATATGTAAATGCTATTATTGAGATTATAATAATTATTTTAACAATCATCCAAACTTTAGATTTATTTTTACGCACTTTTTCCCTCCAAAAAGGTTCTATATTAATTATTTTCGTGAACACCTGTTGCAATTACAGTTACTATTACTTCATCTCCTAGCTCTTCATTTATAACTGTTCCAAAAATAATATTAGCATCTGTATCTACTATTTCATTAATTATAGCAACACTATTATTTATTTCATTTAATGATAAATCCTTACTTCCTTGAATATTAAATATTATTCCTTTTGCTCCATTAATATTAACAGAAGTTAATGGATTATCTATTGCTTTATGAGTGGCTACTTCTAATGCATCTTCTCCTGATGCACTTCCAATTCCCATATACGCCAAGCCCTTTATGCCAATAATTGTTGCTATATCTGCAAAATCTATATTAATTTCTCCAACAGTATTTAATAAATTAGTAATTCCAACAATTCCTTGTTTTAAGGTATTATCAGCTTGCCTAAATGCATCTATTATTGTTATATTACTTTCACTCATTTTTAATAATTTGTCATTTTCAATAACTATTAAAGCATTAACATTTTCTCTTAATTTGCGAATTCCTTCTTCTGCTTTTAATAGTCTTGCTCTTCCTTCAAATTTAAAAGGTTTTGTAACTATTCCAATTGTTAATATATTCATATTTTTTGCCATTTCTGCAATAACAGGAAGTGCTCCAGTACCAGTTCCACCACCCATTCCAGCTGTTAAAAATAATAGATCTGTATTAATTATTTTTGATTCTATTTCTTCTGCATTTTCTCTTGCAGATTTTTCTCCAACTTCCGGGTTAGCTCCTGCCCCAATACCTTTAGCTTCATTTTCACCTATTTGTATAATGTTTTTTGCTTTAGACTTTTGGGCTGATAATGCATTAGTATCAACTATTATAAAATCTACATGTTCAACTTCATCTTCAATCATTCGATTTACAGCGTTACTTCCGCCTCCACCAGCTCCTAATACTTTAATTTTTACGATAGTTTCCTTGGTATTAAATTCGCTAACCATATTTATGTATTTCTCCTCTCAAATATCTTTGACACCTTTATTATATATGTTAATGCTGAATATTTCAACATTTATCTAAAAAATATTATTAGAAATATAAAACAGTAGTTATTTTAAACTATTGTAATATGCATTATATAGCTCTGCATAATATCCATTATTATTTACTAATTGTTCATGGTTTCCTTGCTCTATTATTTGACCATGATCTAATACTATTATTTTATCAACATTTACTATTGTTGATAGCCTGTGTGCTATAAATATTGATGTTTTTTGTGATGATATTTTATCAACAGATTTTTGAATTAGCTCTTCTGTTGTTGTATCTATATTTGCAGTTGCTTCATCTAATATAAATATTGATGGATCTAATGCAAATATTCTTGCAAAAGCAATTAATTGTTTTTGTCCTGCTGAATATGAACTTCCTCTTTCTGATGCAATTTCATCTAGTCCATTATTTAGTGAATTAATAAAATCTGTAGCTGATGCTAATTTTACCGCTTCTTCTATTTTTTCATCTGATATATCAGAATATAATTTAATATTTTCACGAATTGATTTAGCAAATATAAATGGATCTTGTAAAATCGTTCCAATATTTCTTCTTAATGATTTTATATTTATATCATTTATATTTATTCCATCTAATAAAATTTCTCCCTTTTGAATTGTGTAAAATCTATTAATTAAATTTGTAATTGTTGTTTTTCCAGATCCTGTCTTTCCAACTAATGCTGCACTTTGTCCTGGTTCAATTATAAAACTAACATCTTTTAATATCCATTTTTCATCTTCATATGCAAACCATACATTTTTAAATTCTATTCTTCCCTTAACATCTTTTAGCTCTATTCCACTTTTTTCATCTTCTAAAAATTCATCATGCTCTATTATTTCATATATTTTATCAACAGAGCTCATTGCATCTTGTACAATTTCCATATTTTCAATAATTCTGCTAATTGGGTCAAATATTTTTCTTAAATATGTAACAAATAAATATATAATACCAACATCTAATTCAATACCTAACCATTTATTAGCACATACTATAAAAATAAGTGAAATACCTAAATTTTTAATTAGCTCTATTATTGCAGGTAATAATCCAAACCAAAAACCTAACGGTTTAGCTGAATCTCTATGCAACTTAGTATTTTTATTACACTCTTTTTGCTTTTCTTTTTGTCTATTAAATATTTTTATTAGTTTAATACCATAAATTGATTCTGCCAAAAAAGTGTTTAACACAGTTCTTGCTTCTTTTGTTTTTGCAAATATTTTTTTCATTATTATAGTTATAAAAATACTTGTACATAATAATAATGGAACAATAAGTACATTAATTAATGATAATTTAGCACTTATATATATCATCATTATAACTAAACCAATTATTATTACTATATCTTTTGGAAATGTTGTAACTACTTCATTAAATAATGTATATACATCTTCTGTGTCACTTGTAACTCTTACAAATAATTTTCCTGATGGTGTTTTATCATGAAATCCTACTTTTGCCTTTTCAATATATGTATATAACTTTGATCTTAAACTATATACAACATTTTCTCCCATTTTATTTGTTATACTTCTATTAATAAAATCTATCCAGTTTCCCATAATTACTAAAACTATATATATTACAGCTATTGTGGTAATACTTATATTATTATAGGTGTATAACTTTTCTGGTAAATAATTGTCCATAACTTGTTGCAATAAAAAAGGTTTTACAAGTTCACAAATATCTATAAAAATGGCCATTAATGTTACTAATATAATTGTTTTAGTATATGGTTTTATCATCTCTTTAAATCTATGTAAAGTTTTACTTTTCATTATACTTTCATCTCCTTTCCTTATTTATAAAATTAATCAAGTATTGTCTGCTCTGTTTTATGTGCTTGATTTTGAAAGAATTCAAAATACTTTCCTCTTTTTTCAATTAAATTTGAATGATTTCCACTTTCAACTATACAGCCTTGCTCTAAAACTATAATTTTATCACAATCTTTTATATCTGATATTCTATTAGATACAATAATACATGTTTTATTTTTAGTTAGTTTTTTTATATTATTTAATACGTGTTGTTCTGTTTTATTATCTAATGCTGAAAATGTATCATCAAAAATTATTATATTACTATTATTTAAAAATGCTCTTGAAATTACCACTCTTTGTTTTTGTCCACCAGATAAATCTATTCCTTTTTCTCCAATTATAGTATTTAAACCATCTTTCATTTCAGATATATCATCATATATCATGGCTTTTTTTGTACTACTTTCAATTTCTTCATTACTATAATCATCTTTAAATAAATTTATATTTTCTTTTAGTGTAGTCGAAAATAAGAAATTATCTTGTGTTATATAACAAATGCTTTCTCTTATTTTTTTAGTTGGAATATTATTTATATCAGTTCCATCTATAAAGATTTTTCCATTTTCAACATCATATAATTTTAATAGTAAATTCATAATTGTAGTTTTACCACTACCTATAACTCCAATAATTCCCAGTGTTTCTCCCTGTTTTATATGTATATTTACATTTTCTAAAACTCGCTCTATGTAACCTGGATAATTATATGTTAAATTCTTTATTTCAATATCTCCATTCAATTTATTGTATTTTTTATCTTCAAAAACCTCTATTTCCTCTTCTGTTAATGAAAACATTTTATCTAATCTTTCATATGATATTTTAAATTTTTTAAATTTATTAATTAACCATGGAAACCAAAATACTGGCATTTCTAATACTGCTAAATACCCATTAAATGCTATTAAATCTCCTATTGATATTTCTCCAGATATTACTAAATTTGAGCCTATTAAAAGAGCTATTGCATATGAAAATCCTAAGCCTGTATTAATACATATATCTAATATATTTTGATTTTTTGAGGCTTTTAAACTATTTGCTCTTAATTCATTGTTCTTTTTTTCAAACTCCCCTATTTGCTTATCATCTCCTACGAAAGCTTTCATGGTTCTAATGCTATCTGTACTTTCCTGTACATATTCAGATAAACTTGTAAAACTTTTTTGAACTGCTCTGTAACTTGTTGTAACTCTATTTTGAATTAATAACACAATAATAATTGATACAGCAATTGGAATTATAGCTATTATTGTTAATTTGAAATTAGATGATTTTGTCATCATTACCATTACTATGCAAAAGTATGCTAGTATTCTCACACCCATACCTATAAATCCAGATAATATTCTTCCTATTTTTCTTGTATCACTGACAAAATAAGACATTATTTCTCCATTTTTTATATTGTTTAAATCATTTACTTTTGTTTTCATTAATTTTGTAAACAATTTATCTTGTAAATCTTTAGTTACACTAACATCAAATTTTAAATCTGCATACTTCCATATAATTCTTGTTAATACAAATATTAAACAAGAGCACATTAATACTATAACTAATCTAATAATTTCGCTTTTATTTTGATCAATATTATATAGCAAATCAACTATTTGACCTATTATTTTTGATGGATATGCTGTTAAATATACTGATATTAATAAAAATATAATTTCTATAAATAGTAACCACTTATACTTTTTTATTAAAGTAATCAGCTCTTTCTTCATTTTTTCCCTCCTTCTTGTATAACATAATATATAAATAGAGCACAAAAAAAGACAGACTAAAAAAAATCTGCTTTCCTTTATCTATATATGAATATGCACATTTATTCTTAGCTTAAGTAGGCTAGAACAAATCGGTACATTTGTTATAACCTTAATATTTAATTGTTAATTTTTCCTCTTTTAAAATTATTGTACATCATTTTGTTAATCACTTCTTTCTTAATTATTTACAATATTATATAATATTGTACTTGGTTTATATTAACAAATTAAAATATTTTTGTCAACTAATATAAAAATTAAATAGTGTAAAATGGTTTCGGAATATACAAAAAGAAAGTCCTTTGATATAATAATTTACGACTAAATAAACCAAAG
>CAKPKU010000021.1 GCA_934167365.1 uncultured Clostridia bacterium | reverse complement strand
TGTTCCCCATTCCGTGTGCCAATAGCAAGACTTGCAGCAGCACAAGCAGCAGTAAAAGCAGAGCGTAGAAAATAAAAATAGTATTTTATTAAAATTATATTATAAAAGTATATCGGTATTAATTTAAGTTTTAAATAAATATCGGTATACTTTTTATTTAGATAAATCACAAAAATCTACAACATAATACAAAAACAAACATATTATGTATTATGGAGGTGAATGGAATTGGCGTGGTTTGAAAGTTTAAATCCAGGATTTCAGGCATTAATAGCTACAACATTTACATGGGGAATAACAGCTCTAGGATCACTAATTGTATGCTTTTTTAAAGAAATGAATAAAAAAATATTAGATACAATTTTAGGATTTAGTGCAGGAGTAATGATTGCAGCTTCATTTTGGTCTTTAATTTTACCTGCTATTGATTTATCAAATGAACTTGGATACATAGAATGGGTATTACCAGCAATTGGATTTATTGTTGGAGGAATATTCGTACTATTATCTGACAAATTTTTAGATAAAGCATTAAAAAAGAAAGCAGAATTTAGAAATGCAGAGTCCTTAAAAAGAAGTATATTACTAGTATCAGCAATTACAATTCATAACATACCAGAAGGAATGGCAATAGGTGTTGCATTTGGTGGAATTGCAAGTGGAGTACCAGGAATGACAATAATTGGAGCAATTATGCTTGCAATAGGTATTGGAATTCAAAATTTACCAGAAGGAGCAGCAGTAGCTCTACCGCTTAGAACAGAAGGATATTCAAGACTCAAAAGTTTTATGATAGGTCAGGCATCAGGTTTAGTTGAACCGATTTCAGCAGTAATAGGAGCAGTATTAATAACATATATACGAAGTTTACTACCATTTTTACTATCATTTGCAGCAGGAGCTATGATTGTTGTTGCAGCAAGAGAATTATTACCAGAATCAGTTAAAGATAATAAGAATTTATCTACAATTGGCTTGGTATGTGGGTTTGTATTAATGATGGTATTAGATGTGGCATTAGGATAAAAATATTATAAATGTAAAAAAAAGTGTTTACAATAAGGAATAATTATGATATTATGGTAAAGTAATTCGGTAAATTATCGAATATGCAGGTAGATCTTTTTTCATGCTAAATAGCAAAAAGGAGGAGTTTTTATGTTAAAAAAAGCTGATTTTGAATTCTCCCGTTATGAAGAGGGAGAGTGGGCATCAAATCAACCACCAAAGGTGTTTGTTGGTTTGATTTGCCAAGGAACTAGGCGCACATATAATATGACAAAAGCCATATGTAAGGTATATAACAAATGCATGACAAATGAACTCTATAAAGAGTTTTGTAAAGATCTTAAAAGCGGTTTGGTTAGATTTGAGGTTGACAGTGAAACCAATTGCTTTAAGCTTTATAAGTATTAAAGGTACAGTGAAAAGGACAGGAGAGTATTTGCTCTTGTCCTTTTTATTCATATTTACATTTAGAACAAATACTAACCTAAAGAACAAAATAATATATGACTACTAAACAAAAATATGTTTAATAATAATGAGTCTTTTTTTATAATAGAAAAGTAATACAAGTTTAGTAAAAATTATGTAACTAAAAAAAATACATTTTTTTGACTTGAAAACACTAATATTAAGTTAAACAAAAAAAGAGTTGTGCTAGTAACTCTAGAAAAGAAAAAATTAAAATTTTCTTATTGTTTCTTATTTTGTTATATGTTATAGTAAAAAAACATAAATTAGAGCTGGAGGGATAATATGAAAAATAGTTTTATAAATGTGGCAGCAACTGAAAAAAATGAAAATTGGAATAACATGATAAAAAGAGAAACAGAGCTATATACAAGAAAAAATGATCTTAGAAGTGAATTTGCCAGAGATTATACAAGAATTTTACATTGTAATGCATATAGAAGATTGAAACATAAAACACAAGTATTTTTCTCACCTACAAGTGATCATGTATGTACAAGAAGTGAACATGTATGTTATGTAGATTCTATAAGTAATACAATAGCAAATTATTTAGGACTAAATACAGAGCTAACAAAAGCAATAGCAAGCTCTCATGACATAGGACATAGCCCATTTGGTCATAAAGGTGAAAAAGTATTAAATGAAATATCATTAAGAGATATAGGCCAAAGTTTTTGGCATGAAAAAAATGGAGTTCATTTTGTAGATAATATAGAGCTTCTAGAAGATGCAAATGGAGATTTAAAAAACTTAAATCTAACATATGCAGTAAGAGATGGAATAATATCACATTGTGGTGAAATAGATGAAAATTCATTAAAGCCACGTACACAAGCAATAGATTTAAAAGATTATACAAAACCAAATGAATATAGTCCATATACTTGGGAAGCATGTGTTGTAAAAATATCTGATAAAATATCGTACATAGGTAGAGACATAGAAGATGCATTTCATCTTAATTTATTAAATAATGAAAAATTAGAAGAGCTTAAAAATATATTAGGAATACAAAATAAGGAAGCTTTAAATAATCCTAATATAGTAAACGAGCTTATAGTAGATATATGTGATAATAGTAGTATAGAACGAGGAATATGTTTTTCAACAGAAAAGTTAAACTTAATAAATAAAATAAAGGAATTCAATTATAAAAACATATATTTACATCCAAGACTTGAAGCATCAGATGAATATTTTAAAGTAATAATAAATAGAATATACAACACTTTAAAAAGTGCATATGATAAAGAAAATACACTAAATAATTTAGAAAATCTTAAAAAATTCTATCCACAAACAATCATTCGCTTTAAAGATTGGTTGCACAAATATTGGAATTTAACAGATAGAACAAATACTAACTTAAAGAACAAAATAATATATGACTATGCAAAGCCACAAGATTACTACAAAGCAATAATAGATTTCATAGCAGGAATGACAGATAATTATGCAATAGACATGTATAATGAAATAGTAAGTTTTTAATAATATATAAGATATAATAATTAAAGTAACCCATCATTATTAAACAAAGATAAGTTTAATAATGATTTTTTTTATATAATAGGAAAGTTCTACATATGGGTATAAATTAAATTAACGGTAAATTTAATTTGTTTAATATTTTAAAGAAGGCGATTTCCTATTATATAAAAAGGCTTCGCCAAACATTGCACACAAAATTACTGCGTAATTTTGGCGCACGAACAATTTAACGCGGACTTTATCCACTATTGTTCTAACAATAAAAATTTTTGTGCAAGAGCAAAAATTAAGTAGAATATTTATTGATTGGACTATATAGAATTAAATATAGAAAGGATTGGTGATGGTTTTTATAATGAATAAATATAAAGTTGCTTTAGTAGGAAGTACTGGTGTAGTTGGTAGAATAACTAGGAAGGTTTTAGAAGAAAAAGAGCTACCTATAAGCGAATACAAATTGTTTTCTTCTAGTAAGTCCGCTGGATCTAAAATAATTTTTGATGGTAGAGAATATATAGTTCAAGAGCTAAACGAACACTCTTTCGATAATGGCGAATTTGATTATGCTATTTTTACAGCAGGAGGAAAAGTTTCAGAAAAATACGCACCTTTGGCAGTGCAAAACAAATGTACGGTTATAGATAATAGTAGTTTTTTTAGAATGAATCCATCTGTTCCATTGGTTGTTCCAGAGGTGAATTTTGAAGATGCAATACCTAATAAGGGAATTATAGCAAATCCAAATTGCTCTACAATTCAAGCAGTAGTTGCACTTAGTCCTTTAGATAAAAAATATAATATAAAACGTATAGTATATTCAACATATCAAGCTGTATCTGGAGCAGGTCTAGGAGGAATACAAGATTTAGAATCAGGTATAGAAAATTATGTATGTAGCTCTAAATATGAACTTAAAAAGTTTCCATATAAAATATTTAATAATTGTATACCTCATATAGATGATTTTACACCAGATGGATATACAAAAGAAGAGCATAAAATGATTAATGAAACGAGAAAAATATTAAAGAAACCACAATTACCTATTACAGCAACTACTGTTAGAGTTCCTGTATTTAATTCACATAGTGAATCTATAAATATTGAATTTGATAAAGAATTTGAATTAAAGGATTTAATAAATACCTTAAAAGAAGCACCAGGTGTTATAGTTAAAGATGATGTAGCTAATAATATTTATCCTATGCCTATTATAACTAATGAACATGATGAAGTTTATATAGGTAGAATTAGAAGAGATTATAGTGTAAAATCAGGTGTTAATATATGGGTTGTAGCAGATAATACACGAAAAGGTGCAGCTAGCAATGCTGTTCAGATATTAGAAGGTTTAATTAATAATAGTAAAATATAAAAGCAAACAAAAATTCGATAAGTAAAATTAATTATTATATAAGATTGAATTATTAATAAGATTAATATATATTTATATCATCTTATATAAACTTATATAGATTATATTTCTGAAAAATGATACTAATACAATATTGTTTGGAAAGGATGGTTTTATATGAAAAAAATTATTTTTAAAGGATGTGGAACAGCTATTGCAACACCATTTAGTAAAGATGGAGTTAATTTTGAGGTATTCAAAGATATTATTGAAGATCAAATAAAAGAGGGAGTAGATAGTATTATTGTTTGTGGTACTACTGGTGAATCTGCTACAATGTCAGAAGCGGAAAGAAAGGATACAATTAAGTTTGTAGTAGACACTGTTAATAAAAGAATTCCTGTTATAGCAGGTACAGGATCTAATAATACTAAATCTGCTATTGAATTAACAAAATATGCTGAATCTGTTGGAGTAGATGGAGTATTAGTTGTAACTCCATATTATAATAAAGCTACTCAAAAGGGTTTAATAGAACATTATACAAAAATTGCTAATGAAACAAAATTACCTATAATAATGTATAATGTTCCTAGTAGAACAGGTGTTAATATATTACCAGAAACATGTTTAGAGCTATCTAAAATAGATAATATAGTTGCTATTAAAGAGGCTAGTGGAAATATATCACAGGTTGCTAAAATAGCTTCTTTATGTGGAAATAATTTAAATATTTATTCTGGTAATGATGATCAAATAATACCAGTGTTATCATTAGGTGGTATAGGGGTAATATCTGTATTATCAAATGTAAAACCAAAATTTACACATGATATGGTATATGATTTTCTAAATGGAAATATACATGAAGCTACAAAAAAACAGTTAGAGTCTATTGAGTTAATTGATAGTTTATTTTGTGAAGTAAATCCAATACCAGTTAAAGCAGCTTTAAATATGTTAGGGTATGAGTATGGTGTTCCAAGATTACCTTTAACTGAATTGGATAGTAGTAAAAAGGAGAAATTAGAGCATATACTTTTTAAAAATTAAAAAGTGAGATACATAAGATATAATATTTATATGAAGCGGATATTAAATTTAATATAAGTTATTAGTTTAAATCCGTTTTATATAATAGAAATCTATATATAAATTGAGCTAGTTTTAAAGTTGAATTGTTTAATATATACAAAATAACATATAGGGAGGATTAATAATGGTTAAAGTACTTATAAATGGATGTAATGGTAAAATGGGACAAGAGGTGGCTAATCTTGTAAAAATAGATAATGATTGTGTTTTAATTGGTGGAGTTGATAAAGAAAAGACTGGAAAGTTTACTTTTCCTGTATATACAGATTATAACGAAATAAAAGAAGATATTGATGTTATTATTGATTTTTCAATTCCAATTGCAACAATGAATATTTTAAAATTTGCTAAACAAAAAAATATTCCAATTGTAATAGCAACAACAGGATTTTCAAAAGAGCAAGAAGCGGAAATAAAAGCATACAGTGAAAGTATTCCAATTTTTAAATCTGCTAATATGTCATTAGACATAAATTTGATGTGTAAAATAGTTGCAAATTTAGCACAAACGTTAAAAGGTAATGATATTGAAATAATTGAAACACACCACAATCGAAAAATAGATAGCCCAAGTGGTACAGCAATGTTACTTGCTGATTCAATAAATAAAGCATTGGATAATTCAATGTCATATGAATTTAATAGACATGATAAGCATGAAAAAAGATCAAAAAATGAAATTGGTATTAGCTCTGTTAGAGGGGGAAATATAGTAGGAGAACATTCTGTAATTTTCTTTAGCGAAAATGAAAGTTTTGAAATAAAACATACTGCGTATTCTAGAAGCTTGTTTGCAGATGGAGCTATAAAAGCTGCAAAATTTATGGTAGAAAAGAAATTAGAGCCAGGAATATATAATATGAATGATTATTTAGGTTGGGGCCATGAATAAGTTTATTTAGTGTTAAAGAAAAAGTTACAGTTCAGTAAGAAACGATTAAAATATATCTGTAACCTATAAATGGAAAGTAAAAAAATAAAATGCTTGATTTTAATTTATTTTCATGATATAAAAAATGAAATGATAAATAAATATTTTGTCATAATAATAAATAAGTGGAGGTATAAACAAAATGGAATTAAAAGGATCTAAAACAGAACAAAATTTAATGACAGCTTTTGCTGGTGAATCTCAAGCTAGAAATAAATATACATTTTTTGCAAGTAAAGCAAAAAAAGAAGGATATGAGCAAATTGCAGCTATATTTGAAGAAACAGCTAATAATGAAAAAGAACATGCTAAAATATGGTTTAAATTATTAAATGATGGACAAATTCCATCTACTGCTGAAAACTTAAAAGCAGCTTCTGAAGGTGAAAATTATGAATGGACTGACATGTATGAAGAATTTGCTAAAATAGCAAAAGAAGAAGGTTTTGACAAAATTGCATATTTATTTGAAGAAGTAGGTAAAATTGAAAAAGACCATGAAGAAAGATTTTCTAAATTATTAGATAATGTAAATGGTGAATTAGTATTTAGTAAAGATGGAGATAAAATATGGAAATGCAGAAATTGTGGACATATTTGCATAGGAAAAGAAGCTCCTGAAGTTTGCCCAGTTTGCAATCATCCTCAAGCATTTTTTGAAATAAAAGCTGAAAATTATTAAACAATTAATTTCATATTTATAAAAAATTACTTGAATTATTTATATCAAGTAATTTTTTTATGAATATTTTGACTATGTAATACATATAATTGTTAATATGTATTACATAGTCAAAAATAAATTGACAAACATATACATATGGTGTATAATATGTATAAGGATGTCAAAAAAGAGGGTGATTTTATGAATAATTATGAAAAAATAAAAGCCTTGTTAAAAGAAAATAATGGAATTTTATATGTAAAAGATTTAGAAAAACAAAATATACACAGACAATATCTTAAAATATTAGAAGAAAGAGGAGAAGTTGTCAGACTAATAAAAGGTTTATATGTAAGCTCTGACAAAGATGTAAACGAATTTTTTGTAATGGGAGAAAGATATAAAACAGGTATATTTTCCCATAATACAGCTTTATATTTTTATAAATTAACAGATAGAACACCTTTTAATTTAGATATGACATTTCCAAGTACAGTAAGAGTGAATTTTGATTGTTTAGATGCACATTATATAAAACCAGAGCTACATGCTTTAGGCGCTACAACATTGAACTTGGAAGATGGAACATCAATAAGAATTTATGATATAGAAAGAACTATGTGTGATATAATTCGTGATAGAAATAAAATTGATCCTCAAATTTTTAATAATGCAATGAAAGAATATTTTAAATTATCAAATAAAAACTTGAATTTATTGTATAAATATGCTAAAAAATTAAATATAGATAAAATTTTAAAACAATATATGGAAGTATTAGATTAATTTAATAAACTAAAGAAGTAGATGGAGGAACTATTATGAAGAAAAATACAATGAGTTTAAAAGCTACAATAAACAATATAGCTAAAGAAAATAAAGTCTCAGCCCAATCAGTTTTACAAACATATATGTTAGAGCGATTATTAGAAAGAATATCAGTATCTCAATATAAAGATAATTTTATCTTAAAAGGAGGGATGCTGATTTCTGCTATGTTAGGCATTGATAGTAGAACAACAATGGATATTGATACTACAATAAAAGGTTTTGAATTAACAAAAGAAAATGTTCAAAACATTATGGAAGATGTTTGTAAAATAGATTTACAAGATGATGTAGCTTTGAAAATTAACAAAGTAGAGGAAATAAGGGAAAATGATGACTATAATGGATATAGATTAACATTTGAAGCAAAATACATGAACAATATGCCTGTTATAATGAAAATAGATGTTACAACAGGAGATAAGATAACTTATAGAGAAATTGAATATAGTTTTGAATTAATGTTAGAAGACAGGAAAATTCATGTTTGGTCTTATAACGTGGAAACAGTACTAGCTGAAAAGTTTGAAGCAATAATAAAAAGGGGAGTGCTAGGAACTAGAATAAGGGATTTTTATGATGTACATATGTTATTAAAAACACAAATGAAAAATATCGATAAAAAAACTTTAAAAGTTGCAATAATGTATACTTCAGAGCATAGAGGATCACAAGAGGTCATAAAACAATGGAAAGAAGTTTTAGAAGATTTAAAAGATGATGAAACAATGAAGAATCAGTGGGAAAGATATCAAAAAAATAACTTTTATGCAGAAGGTATAGAATATGGAGATTTAATTGAAAGTATAAGAACAATTGGAGAAATTTTCGATACAAACTAATATATGATTATTAATAAAACTGCTTAACAATAATATATAAAAATTTGTTAAGCAGTTTTATTTTAAAAAATGGAAAAACATAATGAGTTGACACCATAGAGATTATTTTTGAAAAAAGTAAAGTAAATAGAAAAACAATAGCTCAAAATTAACATAAAAACATATTATATAATGAAAGGAGGCAAGATATGAATTTAAAAGATAAAAACATAGGTGTCATTATGACAGGATCTTTTTGTACATTTTCTAAAGTAATTAAGCAGATAAAGGAGCTAGTAAAAAAGGGGGCAAATGTTATACCAATAATGTCTTTTAATAGCTATGAATTAGATACTAAATTTGGAGATGCAAAAGCAATCATAAATGAAGTAGAAGAAATAACGAATAAAAAAATAATAAACACAATCCAAGGGGCAGAGCCAATTGGACCAAAAGCAATGACAGACATAATGCTAATTGCGCCATGTTCAGGAAACACAATCGCAAAATTAGCTAATGGAATAATAGACACTCCAGCTACAATGGCAGCAAAATCGCATTTAAGAAATGGAAATCCATTAGTAATCGCAATATCAACAAATGATGGGTTATCAGGTTCGGCAGAGAATATAGGCAAAATATTGAATAGAAACAATTATTATTTTGTACCATTCAAACAAGATAATCCGATTACTAAGCCACGTTCACTAGTATTTGATTCAGAGTACATTATACCAACATTAGAAAAAGCACTAGAAAGGGAACAAATCCAACCAATATTATTATGAATATAGGAGTAACAACAAAAAACAATATAATAGCGGACTTTATGTCCGCTATTATTATAGGTATTAGTATGAAATTAAAATAAAATATTTATTCTGGAAATCAAGTTATATATAAATCAAATTAGCGAAAAGTAGAAGAAGACACATTAAAAGACATAATAAGTTGACACCAAGGAGATTATTTTGAAATTATGTAAAATAGATACAAGCTCAAACAATAAAAAAATAAAAAAATAAAAGTCAATTAGTTGGATTTTGAAAAAATATGTGATATATTCATCATGTTAATATTTTAAAGTAATGTTAGAGGTAAAAAAATGAACTTAAATGTTGAGAAAATAAAAAGGGAACTAAATACAATCTTATTAGGTAGAAATATCAAATATTATGAAATGATAGATTCAACACAAAACGAAGCAAAAAGAATTACCAAAAATGATTATATAGAAAACGGAACATACATAGTAACAGATAAGCAAACTAATGGAAAAGGAACAAATGATAGAAAATGGTATGATAGTACTGGTGAAAATATATGTGGAACATTTGTTCTAAAACCAAATTGTAATATAAAAAAAATAGAAGGAATTACAATATTAATAGCTAATTGTATTGTGACTGCAATTTATAATTTATATAATATAGATCTTAAAATTAAGTATCCAAATGATATTATGTGTAATGGTAAAAAAATGTGTGGAATACTTACAGAATCAGTTACAAATGCAGAAATAGTACAATATATTTATGTTGGAATTGGTATTAATGTAAATCAAACAAATTTTAATTCAGAAATAGAAAATATTGCTACATCATTAAAACATGAATATGATCGAGATTTTGTTAGAGAAGATATCATTGCTGAATTTTTTAATATATTTGAAGAAAAGTATTTAGATTTAATCAAATAACTAATTTATTTTAGAAAGGTAGTTACAAAATATGAGTTTTATAGAAAATATTATTGAAAAAGCAAAAAAAGATAAAAAAGTAATAGTATTGCCAGAATCAACTGATGTTAGAATTTTAAAAGCATCTCAAATGGCAATGGATGCAGGAACCGCAGATATAATTTTAGTTGGAAACGAAAGTGAAATAAAAAGTATATCAAAAAATAATGATATAGATATTTCAAAAGCTAAAATTATTGATCCACAAAATGTAAATATTGATAAATATGTAGAAAAGTATATTGAATATTATTCAGAAGAAACATATGAAAGTGCAAAATCCATAGTATTAGATCCATTAATTTTTGGAATGATGCTAGTAAAATTTGATGAAGCTGATGCATATATTGCAGGAGCCACTCATTCAACCAAGCAAGTTTTACAACCAACAATGAAGTTATTTAAAACTATTGGAACAAGAATATTATCAACAGTGACTATGATTGAATATAAAAATAAAGATTTTGGAAATGAAGATGGCTTATTTTTTATTTCAGACTGTGCTTTAAATTCAAATCCTGGTTATTTAGCATTAGCAGAAATTGCAAAAGCTTCAGCTAATAGTTGTAGGGCATATTCTGGTAAAGAGCCTAAAATAGCATTTTTGTCATTTTCTACTCATGGTAGTGCACAAACACCAGCTACTGAAAAAGTAGCAAAAGCAGCACAAAGATTAAAGAAAATTGCACCAGATTTAATTTCAGATGGAGAATTGCAAATGGATGCTGCAATTATGCCAGAGGTTGCAAAAATGAAAGCACCTAATAGTATATTAAAAGGTGAAGCAAATATATTAATATTTCCAGATATAAATGCAGGGAATATTTCATATAAGATTTTTGAAAGATTTTCTAATGCAAAATTATATGGTCCTGTATGCCAAGGATTAGAAAAAGCTATAACAGATTTATCAAGAGCATGTAGTGCAGAGCGAGTTTTTGATACTATTGCATTAACTGTTGTACAAGCACAAGCATTGGAAAAAAATGAAAAAACTGACCACTAAGACTAATGACATTAAAATGAATATTAAATATAATATTGAAAGTAATTTTATACTTAAAAATATTATAATAAAATATTAACATATTAACATTAGTTATAAGGTGGATTTTAAATCATTAGTTGAAAGGATGAATAAAATGAAATTAGGATTTGTTTTCCCAGGTCAAGGGTCTCAATTTGTTGGAATGGGAAAAGATTATTATGAGAAATATGAATGTGTAAAATCCATATATGATAAGGCAAGTACTATATTAGGGTTTGATATTGCCAAGCTTAGTTTTGAATCAACTGAAGAGGAGCTTGGTCAAACTAAAAATACTCAAATTGCTATTTTAGTAATGAGTTTAGCAATTGCAGAGCTATTAAAGCAAAATGGAATTGAAGCTGATATTTCAGCAGGATTGAGTTTGGGGGAATATTCTGCATTAATTTATAGTAATATTATTAGTTTTGAAGATGGAATTAATATTGTACAAAAAAGAGGAACTTTTATGCAAGAATGTTTACCTGAAGGAGACTGGAGTATGGCCGCCATTTTAGGTTTAGATGATAATACAATTGAACAAGTTTGTAAAAAAGTAACAAAAGGTTTTGTTGTTCCTGCAAACTATAATTGTACAGGTCAAGTAGCTATTTCAGGAGAAAAAGAAGCTGTAACTGAAGCTATGGAACTATTAAAACAAGCGGGTGCCAAAAGAGCTATTGAACTTAAAACCAGTGGACCATTTCACACAGAGAAATTAAAAGAGGCATCAGATAAATTGCGTGAAGCTTTAAATGAAATTAATATTAATACTATTTCAAATAAAAAGGTTATAAAAAATATTGATGCATTAGAATATTCTAATAATGATGACATAAAATCAATACTTGCTAATCATGTAATTAATCCTGTAAAATTCAAGGATTCAATTGAAAATATGATAAATCAAGGAGTTGATACATTTATCGAAGTAGGTCCAGGTAAAGTATTATCAGGATTTATAAAAAAGACAAATAAAGAAATTAAAGTGTTTAACACAAATAATGTTGAATCATTTGAAAATATTATTAGAGATTTAAATATATAATCACATAAGAAAGGAATAAAAAAATGGAAACATCAAATAAAGTAGCTTTAATTACTGGGGCTACAAGAGGAATTGGTAAAGCAATAGCATTAGAGCTAGCTGATAATGGATATAATATTTCACTAAATTATAGAGCTCTTACAGATGAAGTTAATAATTTAAAGGTAGAGCTTGAGTCAAAAGGTATTAAATGTTTATTAGTTAATGGAGATGTTACAAGTTATGAAACTTGTGAAAATATTGTAAAACAAACTATTGATACTTTTGGTCAAATTGATGTATTAGTAAATAATGCAGGTATTACTAAAGATGGTTTGCTTATGAGAATGAATCAAGAAGATTTTACTAAAGTAATTGATGTTAATTTAGTTGGTACATTCAATATGACAAGAAATGCTATTCCATTTATGGTAAAGAAAAAATCTGGAAGAATTATTAACATTTCATCTGTTGTTGGTATTACAGGAAATGCAGGTCAAACTAATTATTCCGCTTCTAAAGCTGGAATTATAGGATTTACCAAAAGTTTAGCTAAAGAAGTTGCAAGTAGAAATATTTTAGTTAATGCAATTGCACCAGGTTTTATTGAAACAGATATGACTAGTGTATTACCAGACAATGTAAAAGAATCTATATATGCGCAAATTCCATTAAAAAGAATGGGAAATAGTAAAGAAATTGCAAAAGTAGTAAAGTTTTTAGCATCAGAAGATAGTTCATATATAACAGGACAAGTTATAAATATTGATGGTGGTATGGTAATGTAATTAATACCAAAATTGAAAGTAAAATGAGCTAAATAAAACTAAAGTATTATAATAGAAAGGATGAAAAAAGTGGAAAGAAGAGTTGTTGTAACAGGTATGGGTGCAGTAACACCTATTGGAAACAATGTAGAAGATTTTTGGAAGGGTATAAAAGAAGGAAAATGTGGTATTGATGAAATAACTAGATTTGATACAACAGATTATAAAGTTAAATTAGCAGCCGAAGTAAAAAATCTTAATGTTGAAGATTATATGGATAGAAGATCAGCAAAAAGATTAGATAGATATTCACAATTAGCATTAATTGCAACAAAAGAAGCTATGAAAGATTGTGGAATAACTTCTGAAAATACAGACATGAATAGAATGGGTGTTGTTGTTGGCTCTGGAATTGGGGGATTAGGAACAATTGAAGAGCAAACAAAAATTCTTGTTAATAAAGGTCATGATAGAATATCTCCTATGTATATTCCAATGGCAATATCAAATATGGCAACAGGTAATATAGCAATAGAAATAGGAGCTAAAGGAGAATCTTTTGCAATGGTTACAGCATGTGCAACAGGAACTCATTGTATAGGAGAAAGTTATAGATTAATAAAACATGGATATCAAGATGTTATTTTAGCAGGAGGATCTGAAGGTACAATTACTGAAACAAGTATATCTGGTTTTACAAATATAAAAGCATTATCACAAAATCCAGATAAAAACAGAGCAAGTATACCTTTTGATAAAGAGCGTAGTGGTTTTGTTATGGGAGAAGGAGCAGGTATATTAATACTAGAAGAGCTAGAGCATGCAAAAGCAAGAGGAGCAAAAATTTATGCTGAAATAGTAGGATATGGAGCAAGTTCAGATGCTTACCACATAACATCACCAGCACCAGGAGGAGAAGGTGGAGCAAGAGCTATGATATCAGCTATAAAAGATGCAAATATAACAGCTGAAGATATAGATTATATTAATGCACATGGTACATCAACACACTTAAATGACTCATTTGAAACAGCAGCAATAAAAACAGCTTTAGGAGATGCATCAAAAACAGTTATGGTAAGCTCTACAAAAGGAAATACTGGACATTTATTAGGTGCTGCTGGTGCAGTTGAAGCAATAGCATGTATAAAAGCTATTGAAGATAAATTTGTACCACCTACAATTAATTACAAAGTTCCTGATGAAGAATGCGATTTAGATGTAGTTCCAAATATAGGAAGAAATAAAGAAATTACATATGCTATGTCAAATTCACTTGGATTTGGAGGACACAATAGTACTATAATAATCAAAAAATATGTAGATTAATTTATATAAATTAGTTCTATTGTTGTATTAAAATTATATATTATCAAGGTTTATAGGTAAATCCTTTGCAAAAAACCTAAATACATTATATAAGGATGATATGTGATATGAATTATAATGAATTAAAAGAAGTCATAAAGGATATGGAAGATTCTAAATTAGATGAGCTAAAAATAGAATTTCCAGATGGAACAAAAATAGAGCTTAAAAAACATTCTGAATGTGTAGCTCCAATTTCACCAATGGGATTTATGAATCAAATGCCTATAATGCAACCTCAAGTACAAATGGTATCAAATGTTCCAAATCTAAAAAAAGATGATATATCCGCTTCTGCTAAAGAAGAAGAGCATTATAAATTAGTAAAATCTCCAATGGTAGGAACATTTTATAGTAAAGCATCTCCAAAATCAAAGCCTTTTGTACAAGTTGGAGATAAGGTAAAAAAAGGCGATGTTATATGTATTGTTGAAGCAATGAAACTTATGAATGAAGTTGAAAGTGAATTTGATGGAGAAGTTGTTGAAATTTGTTGTAAAGATGAAGAAATGGTTGAATATGGTCAAGTTCTAATAAAAATTAAATAAAGTCAACAATTAGAAATTGTGAAGGAGGAATATACACAATGTTAGATGTAAATCAAATAATGGAGATAATTCCACAAAGAGCTCCATTTTTAATGATTGACAGAGTAGAAGAATATGTTCCTGGAGAAAGTTGTACTGCTTATAAAAATGTATGCATAAATGAGTGGTATTTTCAAGGACATTTTCCAGGACAACCTATAATGCCAGGAGTTTTAATAACAGAAGCTCTAGCTCAAGCAGGAGCAGTAGCTATATTATCACTAGAAGAAAATAAAGGAAAAAATGCTTTATTCGGAGGAATTGATAAATTACGTTTTAAAAGACAAGTAGTTCCTGGCGATGTATTAAAACTTGAAATGAAAATTATAAAAAGAAAAGGACCTATTGGAGTTGGAGAAGCTATTGCAACTGTTGATGGTCAAATAGCTGCAAAAGGCGAATTAACATTTGCTTTAGTATAATAAAAAAAACAGTAAAGAAAGGAGAAGTTAAATGTTAAAGAAAGTGCTTATAGCTAATCGTGGAGAGATTGCAGTAAGAATTATAAGAGCATGCAGAGAAATGGGAATTCGTACTGTTGCTGTATATTCTGAAGCAGACAGAAATTCTTTACATAGAAAAATGGCAGATGAATCAGTATGTATAGGACCAGCAAAATCAGGTTTAAGTTATTTAAATGTAAAAAATTTAATTGAAGCTGCATGTCAAACAGGAGCAGATAGTATTCATCCTGGTTATGGTTTCTTATCTGAAAGTAGTTCATTTGCTAAAATGTGTAATGAAATAGGAATTAAATTCATAGGACCATCTAGTGAAATTATAGAGCTTATGGGTAATAAGTCTAAAGCAAAAGCAACTATGAAAAAAGCAGGAGTACCTGTTGTTCCAGGCTCAAATGGTCTTGTTGAAAGTTTAGATGATGCAAAAGCAATAAGTAAAAAAATAAAATATCCTGTTATCATAAAAGCCTCTGCCGGAGGTGGTGGTAAAGGTATACGTATAGCATATAACGAAGAAGAGCTTATTAACAGTTACGATATCGTTAAACAAGAAGCTAAAATATCTTTTAATGATGATAGTATATATATAGAAAAATTTATTGAAAATCCTAGACATGTCGAAGTTCAAGTTTTAGCAGATGAATATGGTAATGTTGTTCATTTAGGTGAAAGGGACTGTTCTGTTCAAAGAAGAAACCAAAAAGTTCTTGAAGAAACACCATCAATGATTTTAACAGATAAAGTTAGAAAAAAGATGTTCGATGTTACTGTAAAAGCTGTTAAGGAGATAGGCTATTCAAGTGTCGGCACTATTGAATATTTAGTTGATAAGAATTTGGACTTTTATTTTATGGAAATGAATACAAGAATACAAGTTGAACATCCAATAACAGAAATGGTTTCTGGAGTTGATATAGTAAAAGAACAAATAAGAGCCGCTTCTGGTGAAAAATTATCTGTTTCACAAAAGGATATTTCATTCAGTGGACATAGTATTGAATGTAGAATTAATGCAGAAAATCCAAATAAAAATTTTATGCCATGTCCTGGGTTAATAACAGGTTTATTACTACCAGGAGGAAATGGGGTAAGAGTAGATACTGCAATATATGCAGGTTATGAAGTACCTCAAACATATGATTCAATGATAGGAAAATTAATTGTACATGCTAAAAATAGACCTGAAGCTATTGCAAAAATGAAAAGTGCACTTGGAGAATTTATTGTAGAGGGAATTGATACTAATACAGACTTTTTGTATAAGATATTAAATAATGAAAAATTTTGTACAAATAAATATGATACGTCATTTATAAAAAAAGAGCTTGATTTATAGGGTAATAGAGGACAAAGTTTGCTAAATTGTTTGAGTACTAAAATTATGCAATAATTAAACCACCTGTTATTTAACAGGTGGTTAGGTTGAAAATTAATTATGTATGTGTTACTCGTCGTCGTCATTTTTTCGTTCAAGCGGAATACAAGATACTATTTGTATTCTTGCCATTCCAGTTTGCTTCATAACGTCGTCCATTATTGGTTGTAAATCCTGATAAGTTTTTACCTCATCAATCATGGTGGCTCTACCACTGCCAGTTACGCGAATATGATCATTTACATCGTAACCAATAAATTGATACATATAAGTAATTTTCATAAACGACTTTCTCCTTTCAGGGAATTTAATTAATTATAACATAAAATGTTTATATTTGGCAATATCAAGAATAGTAGAAATTTTTGTTTTGAGATAGTTTTTGTATTTTAAATTAACAATTAATTAAAGATATGGTCTTTTTTCTTACATAATTAAGTATAAAAATAAGTTATATAAAGGAAGTATAATAAATTATGATAATTGATAAAATAAAAAAAATGAATGAAACAGATTCTGAAAGCGAAAAAAATCATTCGGCTTCAGAAATGTTAATTGGAAAATGGGTAAAATGTGAATCCTGTAAAGAAATTTTATATAAAGAAGATGTTCATAATAACTTAAATGTTTGTCCTAATTGTGGTAAACATTTTAGAATATCTGCCAGAAGAAGAATTGCTCAAATAATTGATGAAGGCACATTTGAAGAAATTAATGCAGATTTGCAAACATCTGATCCATTAAAATTTGAAGGATATATAAAAAAAATAGAGCTATTACAAGAAAAAACAAAAATAGAAGAAGCTGTTCAAACAGGTTTTGGAAAAATCAATGGAATTAAAGTTGTAATAGCAGTAATGGATGGCAATTTTTTAATGGGGAGTATGGGAGCTGTTGTAGGAGAAAAAATAACAAGAGCAATAGAAGAAGCTATCTTGTATAAATTACCATTAGTAATGTTTTGTGTATCTGGTGGAGCTAGAATGCAAGAAGGTATTATATCTTTAATGCAAATGGCAAAAACTTCAGCTGCACTTGCTAAATTAGATGATGCAGGTTTACTTTATATAAGTGTATTAACAGATCCAACTACTGGAGGAGTTACAGCAAGTTTTGCTATGTTAGGTGATATAATATTAGCTGAACCACATGCATTAATTGGATTTGCTGGACCTAGAGTAATAGAGCAAACAATAAGGCAAAAACTACCTGAAGGTTTTCAACGTTCAGAGTTTTTATTAGAGCATGGATTTATTGATAAAATAGTAGAGCGTAAAGATATGAAATTAGCTTTATATAATATATTAAAATTACATATTAAAGGAGGAGATGAAAATGAGTAAAACTAATCTAACAGCATGGAATAGAGTTGAATTAGCTCGTAGATCAGATAGACCTAAATCATTAGATTATATAAACTTGATTTTTTCCGACTTTATTGAATTACATGGAGACAGATGTTATGCAGATGATAAATCCATTATAGGAGGAATTGGTTTGTTAGGAGATATTCCTGTAACTGTAATTGGTCAACAAAAAGGAAAAACTACTTCAGAAAATATAGAGCGAAACTTTGGAATGACAAATCCAGAAGGGTATCGTAAAGCTTTTAGACTAATGAAACAAGCTGAAAAATTTAAAAGACCTGTAATTACATTTATAGATACTCCAGGTGCATATCCAGGATTAGGTGCTGAAGAGCGTGGGCAAGGAGAAGCTATTGCAGTAAATCTTCTTGAAATGTCTAGATTAAAAGTTCCAATAATTTGCATTATTATTGGTGAAGGATCTAGTGGAGGTGCATTAGCTTTAGGAGTTGGAGATAAAATTGTAATGCTTGAAAATGCAGTTTACTCAATTTTATCACCAGAAGGATTTGCAAGTATCTTATATAAAGATGCTACAAAGTCAGCCGAAGCTGCTGAAAAAATGAAAATTACCGCTTCTGATCTAAAAAGCATGAATATTATAGATCATATTATTACAGAGCCAGAAGGTGGAGCTCAAAATAATATAAATTTAGTTAGTGATGAAATAAAAAAATATTTAATTGAAAATGTGAAATATTTATCACAATATACCGAAAATGATTTAATTAATTTAAGGTATGAAAAGTTTAGAAAAATTGGAAATTTAAAAGTAAAATAATAATAAATTTTAGGAGGTAAGAAAGATGATTTTAAAAGATAAAACAGTATTAATTATGGGGATTAGAAATAAATGGAGTATTGCTTATGGTGCAGCACAATCAGCTTATGAACAAGGAGCTAAATTAATATTTACATTTATGGGAGAAGAAAATAGAGCAAAAATAGAAGAGCTTATTTCTGAATTTGAAGGATCAAAAGCATATGAATTAGATGCATCAAATGATGAGGCAATAAAAGAAGTATTTACTGAAATGCAAAAAGAATATGGACAAATAGATGGTATTTTACATAGTATAGCACATGCTAATACAGAAGATTTAAAAAATGACTTTATAAATACAAGCAAAAATGGTTTTGCACATGCTAATGATGTTAGTGCATATACACTAATATCAATTACAAGAATTGCAAAAGAAACAGGACTTATTGGTGAAGGCTCAAGCATTGTAGCCTTAACATACCATGGATCTACAAAAGTTTTAAAAGGATATAATGTAATGGGAGTTGCTAAAGCTGCACTTGAATGTAGTATAAGATATTTAGCTGATAATATTGGACCTATGGGAATTCGTGTTAATGGAGTTTCAGCAGGACCCATAAAAACATTATCTGCAAGAGGAATAAAAGATTTTAGTACAATACAAGATGTAATGGCTGAAAAAGCACCTTTAAGAAGAAATGTAACTGCTCATGAAGTTGG
>CAKPKU010000020.1 GCA_934167365.1 uncultured Clostridia bacterium | reverse complement strand
ATTACAACATAATTCCTCTTATTTTAACTTGACATAACAAAGTCATTGATAGCACATAAAAAAGGCATGATGTCTTTTTTATATTTTTAAAATTTGACAACTACCTTTTTGCGATTTTATTTTAATTTAAATTTCTTCTTTTGAATTATATAATATATTTTTAATTATATAATACTTTTGCCATATTTGTCAACGAAAAACAAACATTTTTCAAAAACTTCCAGATGGGAAATCAATTATTCAATATAATTTGTTAATATGAAAATTTCGTTTTATTTGTAAATATATTTCTTAGTACAAAAAACTATAAATTAATACATTTTTTCTATACTACTAATTTATATTTTCATACTTAAACTAACTTTTTGTCTATTCTCATCTATTTTAATTACTTTTACTTTTACTATATCACCTATTGATACTACATCTGAAGGATTTTTTACATAATTTTCACTTAATTCAGATATATGAACTAATCCATCATGTTTTACTCCAATATCAACGAAAGCACCAAAATCAATTACATTTCTGACAGTTCCGTTTAATATCATTCCTTCTTTTAAATCTTCAAATTTTAAGACATCTGATCTTAAAATAGGTTTTGGCATTTCATCTCTTGGATCTCTTCCTGGTTTAGAAAGTTCATCTATAATATCCTTTAATGTCATTTCACCAATATCAAGTTTTTGAGCTGTTTCTTTTATATTAATTCCACTTAGTTTTACTTTTATATCTTTTAATTGCTCTGGATTTTTTAAATCATCTTTTTTATATCCTATACTTTCTAATAACTGCTCTGCTTTTTCATAACTTTCAGGGTGTACTGCTGTTATTTCTAAAGGATTTTTTCCATCAAAAATTCTTATGAATCCTGCACATTGTTGATATGCTACTTTTCCAAGCTTTGGAACTTTTAAAAGCTCTTTTCTTTCTTTTATTTTTCCATTTTCATCTCTATATTTTACGATATTATTAGCAATTGTTTTGTTTATTCCTGAAACATATGATAAAAGTGAAGGTGTAGCTGTGTTTACATCAACACCAACTTGATTAACTGCATCTTCTACAACACCAGCTAAGCTTTCTGCTAATTTTTTCTGATTTACATCATGTTGATATTGACCAACTCCAATTGCTTTTGGATCTATTTTTACAAGCTCTGCCAATGGATCTTGTAATCTACGTGCAATAGATATTGCTCCTCTTAAAGATACATTTATATCAGGATATTCTTCTGTTGCTAGTTTTGATGCAGAATATACTGATGCTCCTGCTTCACTAACTATTGCATAATAAACCTTTTTATCAATTTCTGATATCATATCAGCTACAAATTTTTCTGACTCTCTTGATGCAGTTCCATTTCCAATTGCAATCATATTTATGTCATATTTGTTTATAAGCTCTTTAAGCTCTTTTTTTGCTTCTTCTACTTTGTTTTGTGGCTCTGTTGGGTATACAGTAGTTGTTGCAAGTAACTTACCTGTTTCATCTATTACTGCAATTTTACAGCCTGTTCTATATGCTGGGTCAAATCCCATTACTGTTAAACCTTTCAATGGTGCTCCCATTAATAATTGTTTTGCATTTTGTCCAAAAACTTTTATAGCTTTTTCTTCTGCTTTTTCTGTTAAGTCTGATCTTATTTCTCTTTCAACAGAAGGCTCTATTAATCTTTTAAAACTATCTTCAACTGTATCTTCCAATATATTAGCATATTTGCTGTTTTTATCTTTTATTATATCTCTTTCCATAAAATCAATAATATTTTCTTCTGGTTTTTGTATTTTTAATTTAATAGCATTTTCTTTTTCTGCTCTATTTATAGCCAAAATTCTATGACTTGGTATTTTATTTACTTTTTCATTAAAATCAAAATACATTTTATATGTTGAAACATCTTCACCTTCATCATTTTTTGAATTAGATTCTGTTGTAATAACTCCATCTCTATAACAATATCTTTTTATTTCTTTTCTATATGTTGGATTATCTGATATATTTTCCGCTATTATATCTTTTGCTCCTGCTAGCGCATCTTCTATTGTTTCTATTCCCTTTTCTGGATCAATGTATTTTTCTGCAATTTCTTCTATTGAAACATTTTTGTCTTGATTTAACAAAGTTTCTGACAATGGCTCTAGACCTTTTTCCTTTGCTATTGTAGCTCTTGTTCTCTTTTTTTGTTTATATGGTCTATAAATATCCTCAACTTCTGCTAATATCTTTGCATTTTTTAATGCTAAAATAATCTCATCAGTAAGCTTACCTTGATCTTCTATTGATTGTCTTACTTCTTCTTTTCTTTCCTCTAAATTTCTTAAATAATTTAATCTTTCATATAATGATCTAAGGTCCTCATCACTTAATCCACCTGTTACTTCTTTTCTATATCTTGCTATAAAAGGTATTGTATTTCCTTCATCTATCAATTTTACTGCATTTTCTACCTGTGTGTATTTTACATTTAATTCATCTGCTATAATTTGTAAAATATCCATTGTTATCTCATATCCTTTCAAAATAAACTGAAAAAATTATATCAAAACGACTCATCTATTTCAAGAAAATAAAGTAATTTTTAATATATAAGAAGTATTGTAAAAAAAATAGAATTCAAATTATAATTTAATTTGAACTCTATTTTTCACTTTAGTTCTAATTATTTTATTATAATGTTTTATTATAATAAAAACTTGTAAAATTTTTTAATTTATTTTTTAACCCAAATTGAAACACTTCCGCCATTACAATAAAATATTCCATTCCCATCTTTATCAACATATACATTTTCTTTCATGTTTCCTGTTATATCTATTAATACACAATTTGCTAGATTCTTTCCTACATACATTTCTTTTGAACCACCTGCATTATCGGTCATAATTACAACCACACCTGAATTTCTATGCTCTTTATCTCCTGCTCTTACCCAGCCTATTATATGTTCATTATCAAAATAATCTATTTGCTCTCCATATGCATATAATTTTCTTGCTAATAAAATAGGGGTTAGTTTTGTTTTTATAGATGAATTTTCATCTCCATTAAAACCATAATAATCCCCATAAAATACACATGGTGTTCCTTCTGATCTTAATAAAATTAATGCATATGCTAATGGTTTAAACCATGATGCTATTTCAGATTGCAATGCTTGACCCATTTGCGTATCGTGATTATCTACAAATGTTACAGCACATTCAGGCAATTCTTTTACTAATGTTCCATCAAATATTTTTCTCATGTCATAGTTTCCATTGCTATTTGATGCATTATAAAAATTATAATGTAATGGTACATCAAATAAGGTCATATTATAATTACATTTGCTTAAATAATCTTTAAGTATATGTACATTTAAATTCCAATATTCTCCAACATAAAATAAATCCTTATTTGTATTAGAATTGATATTATCTATCCATTTTTTAAAAAATCTACCTCTAATATGTTTAATTGCATCTAATCTAAATCCATCTAAATCGCAATAATTTAAATACCACTTTCCCCATCTTTCAAGCTCTTCAACTACATCTACATTATTTAAGTCAACATCTGCTCCCATTAAATAATCAAAATTACCATTTTCAGGATCAACATCTTTATCCCAGTTCTTTCCATAAAATTTAAATATTCCATTTCTTTTATTTCTTTCATCCCAATCAACACCATGAAAATGTGTCCAATCCCATTTAAAATTAGAATATTTATTATGTCTTCCCTCAAAGTTAAACTTTGTCCATGCACTTATTTGATATGGATCACTTATTACTATATTTCTATCATTTATAGATGCTTCAACAGCAATAACATCTTCGGTTTCATCTGCTCCCATTTTTTGATTAAATACTACATCAGCAATTACCTTTATATTATTATTATGTAATGAATCTATTGCTTCTAAATATTGGTCCTTCAATCCATATTTAGTAGGAACTGTGCCTTTTTGTTCAAACTCTCCTAAATCATATAAGTCATATACACCATAACCTACATCATGAAGTCCGGCTGCTCCTTTATATGCTGGTGGAAGCCATACCATATTTATTCCCATTTGTCTTAAATTTTGTGCATCTTTTTTTAGTTTATACCATAACGTACAATTTGCTGGATAATTCCATTCAAAATATTGCATCATTGTTTTATTATTTAACACTATACTCATCTCCACTTTTCATTCGTGTAATTTTACATTTATATTTTATCATAATTTTTTTATTTTGCACATATTTATTTTTTTCGACAAAATATTTTTAATTCTATTATAACAAACAAATAAAAACTAGATTACCAACAATGCTTATTTGCTGGTAATCTAGTTTTATAAATTTATTTTTCAAATGATTTCATAAATTCAGATAATTCCTTTAATTTATTTTCTGAATCTTCAATACTTTTTCCTTTTACACCAATATAAAATTTAATTTTAGGCTCTGTTCCTGATGGTCTTACACAACACCATGCATCATCTTCTAATTCATAATATAAAACATTAGATTTTGGTAAATTTATTATTTCAGTTGTATTATTTTTGTAATTTTCTAGTTTACTTATACTATAATCTCTATATTCTACAACATTATATTGACCTAATTTTTTTAATGGATTTTTTCTCATATTTTCCATTATTTCTTTTATTTTATTTGCGCCATCAATACCTTTCATTGTTAAGGCAATTTGACCTTCTTTGTAATATCCATATTTTTCATAAATGTTTATCATTTGATCCCATAATGTTAGATTTTTATTTTTATAATATGCAGCAGCCTCACATAATGCCATTACAGCTACAATAGCATCTTTATCTCTAGCATGGGTTCCTATTAAACATCCATAGCTCTCCTCAAATCCAAACAAATACTCATTAGATTTTGTTTGTTCAAAAATCTTTATTTGCTCTCCAATATATTTAAAACCTGTTAAAACTTCTATTAATTTTACATTATATTCTTTAGCTATTGCATCTGCTAAATTTGAAGAAACTATTGTTTTAATTAAAGCTCCATTTTCAGGTATCATATTTCTTTCTTTCTTTTGAGATAATTCATATTCTGCAATTAATAATCCTGACATATTTCCTGTAAATGGCATATATTCTCCTGTTTTAGTATCTAATGCATAAATTCCTAGTCTATCTGCATCTGGGTCTGTAGCTAATACTATGTCAGCCTTAATATCAGATGCTAATTTTAATGCTAATTCAAATGCATTTTTGTCTTCAGGATTTGGATATGTAACTGTTGGAAAATTTCCATCAGGTTTTTCTTGTTCAGGTACAACATAAACATTTTCAAATCCGATTTCTTTCAAAATTCTTTGTACTGGTAAATTACCTGTTCCATGTAATGGTGTATATACAATTTTTATATCTTTTTGAACTTTTTCAATAATGTCTTTATTTAAAACTAACTTTTTAAGTTCAGCTATATATGCATCATCTACATCTTTTCCAATTTCATTATATAACTTTTCCTGTTTTGCTTTTTCTATATCCATATCTTTAATTTTAGAAAAATCACTTACAGCTTTTACTTCATCCATAATTCCTTTATCTACAGGAGCAACTATTTGAGCTCCATCTTCCCAATATACCTTATAACCATTATATTCAGATGGATTGTGACTTGCAGTTATAACAATTCCTGCAATACAGTTTAAGTATCTAACTGCAAAAGACAATTCTGGTGTTGGTCTTAATGACTCAAATCTATATGTTTTTATTCCATTTGCATTCAAACATAATGCTGCCCATTTACTAAATTCTTCTGACATATTTCTTGAATCATATGCAATTGCTACACCTTTGTTTTCTTTATTATTTTTTAATATGTAATTTGCTAATCCTTGTGTTGCCTGTGTAACTGTATATTTATTCATTCTATTTGTTCCAGCCCCTATAATTCCTCTTAAACCTGCTGTTCCAAATTCTAAATTTTTATAAAATCTATCTTTTATTTCATTATCATTATCTTTTATACTATTTAGCTCTTTTTTTGTTTCCTCATCAAAAATTTCACTATTACACCATTCATTATACTTTTCTAAATATTCCATTTTTACCTCCTAAAAAACAAAAGAGGGCTCTTATAGTAAATTTAGAACCCTCATCATTAAATTATATATTATAATATTTTTCATATAATGCCCTTGCAGTTTCTGGACTATCTGTTCCTTCTGCATTCTTTACAGGAGCAAACTCTTCTTCTCTTTTTACTCTTAGAATTGCCATGTCATTTAACATATCAAATGCATCAAATATAAATGATTCAAATTTATATGCATTTGGTTTATCTGGCACAACAAGATTGCCCTTTTCATCAAGGTAACTAGCCTTTTTATGTGCTATATGATAAGGTAAATTTTTATTTGCAACTTCTTCAATCGCATCAACACTAAATAAATTACAATTGATATGTGATTCTCCAAAAACTAATTCGCCATTTTGATCTACTCTTTCAGCCATTTCTTTTGAAATTTCTGTATACTCAACTACACCTGGCTTTTCATTTCTCTTGCAAAATACTCCTACTTTTTCTGATGGATTAGCTTTTACAACACTTTTTCCTCCAGCAGGAACTTTTTTATCTATCATTATACCTAATAAAATTGGGTCTACCATTTTTACTAATACATTATCTACTGGACCAATAAAAGCCCATTCGATATTGCGTTTTCTCATGTCTTCAGTAACATTGCCTTTTTTCATTGATTGGAATATTCCACCATGACCATCAGAAGCCTCTTTTATAACTCCTTTTTCATTTATCAATATTTTTCCACTTTCATCGCACATTGGTAATTTACCTTGCTCAAAAAACTTAATATTTTCTTTTCCACAATCAAAATAATTGTGCTCTTCAAAGAATTTTACTGTTTCATCATTGTTTTCCTTGCTTGTCATTATATACCAAGGTATTATAACATTATACTTTTTAGATTCTGCCTTAATATTATCTGCTAAAATTTCAAATATAGATTTATGTGATTTTAATCCTATGTCAAATGTTCCCTTTGGTCCTTTATGTCCTAATCTTGTTCCTTGACCACCTGCCATAGTAACAACAGAATATTTTCCGTTTTTTATAGCATCTTCTCCTAAAGCTAAATATTTATCATATTCTTCTTTAGATAATTTTTCTTTGTCAATATATTTTATTGGTTCAATTACATCATTTTCAAATGATACTTCTTCTTTTGTAGTTTCATAAAGTCCATTTACTTGTTCAAAATCTATTCTACTAATTTGCTCTTCCAATATTTTTTTTGTATTGTTGTCCGCTAAATCATAGTTTGATAGTATGTGACTTTGTTTATTTTTTTCTAATTTTGTTTTTAAATCTTCGTATGTCATATAGATTCCTCCTAATTACATATAAATATAATGCTATTATAGTTTTATATATTATTACATTTTATGCAATTAGTCAATTAAATATATTAAATTATTTTATATCATTTTTCTATGAATTCCTCACCTTTTGTATTTAATATTTTTGTATATCCATTTTCTTCAATTATATCTTTCAATCTGCAATTTTCATTTACTTCATAGCAATTTATGATTTTTATATTTTCATCTTTATTTTGGTAATATTCTTCTATTTCTTGATTTTTGTTTTCTATAAATTCTTCGCTTCCTGATATTATATAAATTTTTTCCTTACTATCTGTTTCATCTTCATTTACTGTATTATTCCAACTCATACTCATTATCCCTTTTTCATTTTTTACGGATAATTTATTTAATAGTATTTCTAATTTTTGTTTAATATCATTTTCACATTTCATATATATACTGCTATCTTCATTTATTTTCTTACTTATATATGGTAATAACATTACTGTTAGGTGCCAATCACTAGCGTAAAAACAACATAACTTTTGTATATATTTTTTTAACTTCATGTTGAAGCCTCCTTAATTTATATTTTGAATTTTAACATCGACTTATTGATGTGTCAAACTAAATCGCACTCTTTTTTTCGACAATTTACTTATGTATATTTTCCAATTTTTAGTTAATAATTTATTTATATAATTAAAATATTGGAGGTCTTATGTATAAATTAAAAAAAATATTTTATAAATTTATTTTTACTATTTTTTTACTATTTTTATTTATTTTTGTTTCTGCTAAATCATATTCAAATGCCATGTCTAAAAGTATATCAAATAAATTTTTACGACTACACGTTGTTGCCAATAGTGATTCAACTGAAGATCAAATGCTAAAATATCAAATTAGAGATGCAGTACTTGAATACATGGAACCAACTTTAAAAAATGCAAAATCTAAAGAAGAAGCACTAGAGCTACTAAACAATTCAAAAGAAAATATTGAAAAAATAGCAAAAAAAATAACTTTTGATAATAATTTTGATTATGATATTACAGTATCAATAGGTAATTTTTATTTTCCAACAAAAGAATATTCAAATTTTATATTGCCAAATGGTTTTTATGATGCACTACAAATAAAAATAGGAAAAGCAGCTGGACAAAATTGGTGGTGCGTAATGTTTCCTTCTTTGTGTATAACAGAGCAATCTTGTAATTTTACAAACTCATCTGAAGAATTTTTACAAGAAAATCTTTCCAATGAAGAATTTAAAGTATTATACAATAATCCTGAAAATCAACAATTAAAAATTAAATTTAAATTAATTGAATTATTTGAAAATATGTAACTTTTATTATTGTAAAAAAATGCTTTTTATGGTATATATAGATAGATTATATGTATGGAGGTTATTCATTTGGAAAAATTAGTTATACAAGGTGGAACCAGGTTACATGGAGAAGTAGTAATTAGTGGTGCAAAAAATGCTGCTGTTGCTATACTTCCTGCAACTCTTTTAATAAATGGTGTTTGCACAATTGAAAACTTACCTAATATTAGTGATGTGCAAATACAATGTAAAATTTTAGAGAAATTAGGAGCCAAAATAGAATGGATTGATAAAAATACAGCACGAATAGATACTTCAAACATATCAAGCCATAAAGCTCCATTAGATATGACAAGTAAGTTTAGAGCATCTTATTATTTAATAGGTGCTTTATTAGGCAGATGTCATAATGTTGAAGTTGGACTACCAGGTGGTTGTAAATTAGGAGCACGTCCTATTGATCAACACATTAAAGGGTTTGAAGCACTTGGAGCAACAGTTGAAGTTGCTAATGGAAAAGTAGTTGCCTCAGCCGAAAAATTATCTGGAGCTCCAATTTATTTAGATACTATTTCAGTTGGAGCAACAATAAATGTTATGCTTGCTTCAGTATTAGCTGAAGGAACAACCACAATAGATAACGCTGCTAAAGAGCCTCATGTTGTTGATGTTGCTAACTTTTTAAATACTATGGGAGCTGATATTCGTGGAGCTGGTACAGATATAATAAAAATAAATGGTGTTGAATCTTTAAAGGGTAATGCAACATATTCAGTTGTTCCAGATCAAATTGAAGCTGGTACATTCATGTTAGCAGCAATCGCCTCAAAAGGAGATATTACATTAAAAAATTGTATTAGTGAACATTTAGAATGCTTAACAGCTAAAATAATTGAAATGGGCGGTCATGTATCTGAATCAGGTGATGAAATTCACGTTTGGTGTGATAAACGTCCAGAAAAAACTAATATAAAAACCGCACCTTATCCAGGATTTCCAACAGATTTACAAGCTCAAATGGGAGTGGTTCTTTCAATTGCCAATGGAACTAGTGTTATTTCTGAAAACATTTGGGAATCTAGATTTCAATATACTTATGAATTAGCAAAGATGGGAGCTCAAATAACTGCACAAGGTAAAACAGCATTTTTTGAGGGTGTTGAATCTTTATCAGGTGCTCCTGTATGTGCAACTGATTTAAGAGCTGGTGCAGCACTTATAATTGCAGGCATCATTGCTAATGGTACAACCGAACTTCATAATTTGGAACATATCGATCGTGGATATGAAAACATTGAAGACAAGTTTAGAAATTTAGGTGCAAATATTGTTAGAATTAGAGAATAGGATTTATTATGTTTAATTTTTGTAGTTTATATAGTGGGAGCAGTGGAAATTGCTTATTTGTTGAAAATGATAATACAAAAATATTAGTTGATGCAGGAGAAAGTGCTAAAAAAATTGAAAATGCACTTTCTTCTATTAATGTTTCTCCACAAGAAATTGATGCAATTGTTGTAACACATGAACATATTGATCATGTAAAAAGTGTAGGTACACTATCAAAAAAATACAATATTCCTGTATTTGCAACTGAAAAAACTTGGTCAGCAATGCCAACTCAGTCTGCTAAAATTGAAAAAACTCTTCAAAGATTTTTTTCTTCCTCAATAAACTTTTATGTAAAAGATTTATTATTTACTCCATTTTCAATTCCTCATGATGCAATTGATCCATGTGGTTTCACAATATCTGATGGAATGAAAAAGTTGAGCATAGCCACAGATTTAGGACATATCACGCCAGAAATCATAAATAGAATTGATAAGAGCTCCTTTTTAATGCTCGAATCAAATTATGATCCTAATATATTAAGATTATCAAAATATCCATACTATTTAAAACAACGTATTTCTGGAGAATATGGTCATCTTTCAAATACTGATGCAGGTAATTTGCTTTCAAAACTTTTAGATTGTAATTTAAAATCTGTAATGTTAGGTCATCTTAGTAAAGAAAACAATTTTCCAGAGCTTGCATACCAAACAGTAATGGATGAATTGATACATAATAGCTGTAATACTTCTAATTTAGATTTAACAGTAGCTACACGAAATGAACCATCTAAAATTATAAAAATTTCATAAAGGAGCAAAACATATGTTACATATTAATATTATTTGTGTTGGAAAATTAAAAGAAAAATATTTAACTGAAGCATTACAGGAATACTCAAAAAGATTATCAAAATACTGTAATTTAAATATTATTGAACTTCAAGATGAAAAATTACCATCTAATTTAAATGATTCTCTAATAAATCAAATAAAAGAAAAAGAATCTAATAATATTTTATCACATTTAGAAAAAAGCTCTTATGTAATTTCATTAGATTTAAAAGGTAAACAGTATACTTCTGAAGAATTTGCTTCAAAAATATCTAATATTTCAACAAATATTGCTGGAAATATAACATTTATAATTGGTGGGACACTTGGTCTTTCAAAAAATATTTTAGCAAAATCTAATGAATTAATTTGCTTTTCAAAAATGACTTTTCCTCATCAATTAATAAGAATCTTTTTATTAGAGCAATTATTTAGATCTTTTAAAATTCTTAATAATGAAACTTATCATAGGTAATTATATATATATGTATGTAGAGGAAAAATTGCCTAAATGATGCATTTTTGTTTTAGGGGTATGCATTACAAAATAATGAAAAGGGGGCTTTTCACGGAGATATATTTTTCCTCTACAAAATTAAAAACTTGGAATTTTGTCTAGAATAAATTTTTTTGATATAAAAAACTTTTTTTGTTAGACTTAAATTTTACAGTTTTCATATTAACCCCAAACTTTAATTTTGTCAACAAATTCTTCACGACAAAATTCGACATATATATGAGGAAGCTATAATTCCAATTAAATCTGCGAATAGTGATGCATATATTACCCCCCTATGTTTCTTTATTCTAACACATGCAGTATACACTGCTATTGTATACAATGTTGTTTCTGTTGAGCCCATTATTACAGAGCAGGTTTTTCCAATATAACTATCTACACCAAATTTTGTCATTATATCTGTTCCTATTCCAATTGATGCACTTCCTGAAATCGGTCTAATCATTGCAAGAGGCATTACTTCTGATGGAACTCCAATAAATTTTGATATTGGTTTTACTATTTCTGTTATACATTCAATAACTCCAGAGCTTCTTAATAACCCAATTGCAAAAAATATACCAATTAAAGTTGGAAATATTTTTACAGTTACTTCCAGCCCTTCTTTAGCTCCATCAAGAAATAAATCAAATACTGGCTTTTTTTCTATCAGCCCCCATATTACTATTATTCCTATAATTGTTGGTAAAATTATTAATGATATATAATTAATTATATTCATATCACATTCACCTCTTATTTTTTTTTATTAAAATCTTAACCGCACTAATTCCCGCAACTGCTGCACATATAGTTGCACACCAAACTGGTATAATTATTTCTGTTGAATTTGATGACCCTAAAGACTTCCTAATTGCTAAAACAGTTGTTGGTATAAGTTGTATTGAGGCTGTATTTATTAAAATAAAAGTCATCATTGAATTGCTTAAAGTATCTTTAGTTTTATTTTCCTTTTGCATACTTTCCATTGCTTTTAATCCCAATGGTGTAGCTGCATTTCCTAAACCTAAAATATTTGCTATCATATTCATGGAAATTTCTTTTTTTATTTTTTTTGAATTTTTTAATTCAGGAAATAAAAAATTAATTAATGGATTTAGAATTTTACAAAGTTTTTCTATTAATGTTAAATTAGATGCTATTTTCATAATTCCACTCCATAAACACATCGTTCCAATTAAAGTAATTGTAATAGAGATAGTAGTTTCTGTTGATTCAAATATTGAATTATTTAGGTTTTCAACTCTTCCTGAAAATATTGCAAATAATATTGAAATAATGATAAATACTGGCCAAATTTTGTTAAGCATAATCTCACCTTTTCTATGTATTTATCATAAATTTATTCCAGTTTATTTGTATTAGAACTATTTATTATAAAAACAGGATATAATAATTCTAAAATTACAATATCCTGTTTTAATATTCTTTATTTATAAGTTTACTTTTCTAGAAATTTCATATAAATCTCATTTTTCTTTACACCATTTTCCCTAGCAATCTTCTTAATAATATCATTTTTTGACATTCCTTGAGATTCATATAATTCATACTGCTCTTCTATACTCATATCAAGCTTTTCAGGCTCTTCAATATTATTATTACCCTCTATTAAAATAATTATTTCACCTTTAATATTCTCAATATTATCAAGTATTTCTGATACTTTGCCTCGTACAAAACTTTCATGTATTTTTGTCAATTCTCTAGCTAATACTATATGTACATCACCTAAATTCTTATATATATCATTTAAAGTTGTAGCAATTTTATGAGGTGCTTCATAAATAATAATTGTCTTTTGCTCTTTTTTTAGCTCTTCAAATTTTTTTAATCTCAATTTTTTATTAATTGGTAAAAAACCATAAAAAACAAATTCTCTTGTATCCATTCCAGATGCGATTAATGCATTAATCAATGCACATGCACCAGGAATTGGTACAATCTGTATATCATTTTCAATTGCCTCTTTAACAATAAATTCTCCTGGGTCAGAAATTGCAGGAGTTCCCGCATCTGTTATTAATGCAATATTTTCACCATTTAATAATTTTTCAATTAATAAATTTGTTTTTATATCTTCATTATGTCTATGATAACTAATCAATGGTTTAGAAATTTCTAAATGATTTAGTAATTTCAAACTATGTCTTGTGTCTTCTGCCGCAATTACATCGACTTCTTTTAATACTCGAATTGCCCTCAATGTTATATCTTCTAAATTTCCAATTGGTGTTGCCACCAAATATAATATTCCACTCATATTGCACTCCTACTTCTTATTATATATTTTTAAAATTTCATCAGTATATGTACCATCACTATTATATACATATAAAGGTTTTTCAATTTTTACAAAAGATTTTCCATTTTTTACTGCCTCAATTAATACTAATTTTGAATCACTTTCATAGTTAGAAAAAACAAATCTAATTCTTTTAGGCTCTAGTCTATTTTTTCTTAATTCAGAAATAATATCAACTATTCTTTCAGCTCTGTGAACCATAAATAATGTTCCATTATCCTTTAATAATTTAAAGCTAATACTTATAAAATCAGCTAAATTTGCCTTTACCTCATGTCTGGAAATTAATTTAATTTGATTTTTTTCATTAATTTTTCCTGAATTTTCTTTTTTATATGGAGGATTCGTTACAATTGCATCATAATAATCAATTTTTAGTTTTTTATCTAAATTTTTAATATTATCATTTAATATTTCAAATCTATTTTCTAAATTATTTAGCTTAATTGTTCTTCTAGCCATATCTGCAATTTCTTCTTGAATTTCTACCCCAATTACCCTATTTAAATTCGTTTTTTGACATAATAATATTCCTAAAATTCCAGTACCAGTTCCTAAATCAATTATATTACTATCTCTTTTTATTTTTTTTGAAAAATCGGCTAATAAAACACTATCAATTCCAAAGCAAAAACCATCTTTTTTTTGAATAATTTTTAATCCATTTAGCTCTAAATCATCTAACCTTTCATCATCTTTTATATAAATATTTTCCACAATTTTTTATTTCTCCTTAACAAAAATACTAAATATTTAATATTATATAATAAAACAAATAAATTTCATAGTATTTTTATATAGAAAGGAGTTAATTTTTATGAAAAATTGCTTTCCAATAAATAATCAAAAAAAATCAAAGTTAAATTTGCAATCTCTTTATGATGTAGAATATTTTTTAAATAAAATGTGTTGTTTAAAAAAATCAATATGCTTAAAAAAGGATATTCAATATATAAAAAATAACATTAGAAAACACTAATCCTCTTTAGTGAATATTTGTTCATATCTAATAGATCCTGATTTTGAAACTTTATTTTCTTCCCCATCTATTAGTATTTTTACAGAATTTATTTCAGTAAATTGTGTAACAGTATCAACAATTTGACTAATTGCCAAGCCCTCTTCTTCCACATTCTCGTTTTGATTTTCAATAAATTCCTTTGAAAAATCTATAACTAATACCTCTCCATTTCTAACAACATTATTTAATTTCGTATTTTCAGGTATACTACTTCTGACATCTTCAGAAGTTGGACCTTCTAATAATAATTTTATTGATTCATAATATGGATTATTTAGCAAAACTTTTGAATCTACTTTTCTAATTTCTGAAATAATTTCATTATTTCCATTTATAAAATATAGGGATACTGTTGTTTCCCTTAATTGTTGATCTGAGATTTCTTCTTCAGGAATAATTTCATTAGCAATCTCATTTTGATCTACTTTTTCTATACCTATATTAGATATAATAAACATAATAACCGCAATAACAATCACAACTATGGCGATTATCACTCCTATTTTCTTCTTTGTCCATTTCATATAAATACCTCCTATTTTTTGTTTATAAATCTTATTACAGACAAGTACTAAATATTCCCGTAAAATCCTATATTTGTAAGCACTTTTAATTTGACAAAATTCGAGTTTCAATATACAATACATTTTGAACAAATATTTGAGCAAAAAGGAGAAATTTATGGATAAAATTTTACATGTAGGATTAGATGTTGGTTCAACTACAGTAAAAATAGTTGTTTTAGATTCTAATCTAAATATTATATATAAAAATTATGAAAGACATTTTTCAGACACAAAAAATACAGTTTGCAATGTTTTGGAAAACCTAAATAAAAAATATCCAAATTCACAATTTACAATTTCTTTAACAGGATCAGGTGCAATGTCTGCTGCCACTTTTTTAGATTTACCATTTTTACAAGAAGTTGTCTCTTGCAAAAAAGCCGTAGAACATTACATCCCTCAAACTGATGTTGTAATAGAGCTAGGTGGAGAAGATGCCAAAATAATTTATTTTGATAATTTTATTGAGCAAAGAATGAATGGAACTTGTGCAGGTGGTACTGGAGCATTTATAGATCAAATGGCTTCACTTTTAGACACAGATGCTAGTGGATTAAATGAACTTGCAAAAAAGCACAAAACTATATATCCAATAGCCTCACGTTGTGGAGTTTTTGCCAAAACTGATATTCAACCACTTTTAAATGAAGGAGCTGCAAAAGAAGATATCGCAATTTCTATTTTTCAAGCAGTTGTAAATCAAACAATAAGTGGACTTGCATGTGGTAGACCTATAAAAGGAAATGTAGCATTTCTTGGTGGACCACTAAATTATTTATCAGAATTAAGACAAAGATTTATAGAAACATTAAATTTAAAAGATGATGAAATAATAGTTCCAGAAGAGGCACATTTATTTGTTGCCAAAGGTGCAGCATTAAATTCTGTAGAAAATAAAACAATAAATAATGAAATATTAAAAAGTAAAATATCTGTTTTAAGGGAATCTCATGATACAACAACCGTTCCATTAAAACCTTTATTTTCAATTGATGCAGATTACGAAGAATTTAAAGAAAGACATAATAAAGATTGTGTAAAAAAAGGAACTTTAGATAATTTTTCAGGTGATTGTTTCATTGGTATTGATGCAGGTTCAACAACAACAAAACTTGTTGTAATTGATAATGAAGGAACATTACTTTATTCATTATATGGTAATAATGAAGGAAATCCATTAAAAAGTGTAATGAATATGTTAAAGAAAATGTATGAAAAACTTCCATCAACAGCAGACATAAGATTTAGCGGTGTAACTGGATATGGAGAACAACTAATAAAAACTGCCTTAAAAATTGATTTAAATGAAATTGAAACAATTGCACATTATACAGCTGCAAAAAAATTCATGCCTGGTGTTACAAGTATAGTTGACATTGGTGGTCAAGACATGAAATACATAAAAATAAAAAAAGGATCAATAGATAATATAATGCTAAATGAAGCTTGTTCATCTGGTTGTGGTTCTTTTATAGAAACATTTGCAAAAAGTTTAAATTTATCTATTGAAGAATTTGTAAATGCAGCAATAGAAGCAAGAAATCCTGTTGATTTAGGATCACGTTGTACTGTTTTTATGAATTCTAAAATAAAACAAGCTCAAAAAGAAGGTTATTCAGTTGGAGATATATCAGCTGGATTGTCATATTCTGTAATAAAAAATGCTATTCAAAAAGTTATGAAAATTAGAGATGTAAATACATTAGGAGATAAAATTGTAGTTCAAGGTGGTACATTCTATAATGATGCTGTTTTAAGGGCATTTGAAACTATCGTAGGAAAAAACGTAATCAGACCTGATATTGCTGGACTTATGGGTGCATATGGAGCTGCTTTATTAGCCAAAGAACAATATGAGTCTAATCTTGATATGGAATATCATTCTACAATTTTAAAAAATGACCAATTAGATAATTTGCATGTTGATACAATGCATGTTAGATGCCAAAACTGCGAAAACCATTGTCTATTAACAATTAATAAATTTAATGATGGAAGTAGATATATTTCAGGAAATAGATGTGAAAAAGGTGCTGGAATTACAAATAAAAAATCTGAATTGCCAAATTTAATAAAGTACAAATATGAACGTGTATTTAATTATATTCCATTAACAGAGGAATCAGCCAAAAGAGGTACAATAGGAATCCCTAGGGTTTTAAATATGTATGAAGATTATCCATTTTGGTTTACATTTTTAACAAATTTAGGATTTAGAGTTATTTTATCCGAGAAAAGTAACAGAAAAACATATGAAAAAGGCATTGAATCAATGCCATCAGAATCTGTATGTTTTCCAGCAAAACTTTCACACGGACATGTTGTTAGTTTAATTAAACAAGGAATAAAAACAATATTTTATCCTTGTATACCTTACTCTAGAAAAGAATATAAAGATTCAGACAATCATTATAATTGTCCAATAGTAATTTCATATTCTGAAGTATTAAAAAATAATGTAGAAGATATAAAACAAAATAACATAGAATTTTTAAACCCATTTTTACCTTTTGAAGCTGATAAATTAGCAAAAACAATTCTTGAATTACCTGAATTTAAAAAATATAACTTTACAAAAAAAGAATTATTAACTGCTGCTAAAATGGCAGAACTAGAATATCAAAGATTTAAGTCTGATATTAGATCAAAAGGTGAAGAAACAATAAAATACCTAGAAGATAACAACTTAAAAGGAATAGTAGTTGCAGGTAGACCTTATCATACAGACCCAGAAGTCAATCATGGAATTGATACATTAATAACAAGTCTAGGATTAAGTGTATTGACCGAAGATAGTGTATGTCATTTAACTCAAGCCGAACGACCATTAAGAGTTGTTGATCAATGGACATTTCATGCAAGATTATATGCAGCTGCCGATTTAGTTGGACAAAAAGATAATTTAGAACTAGTACAATTAAATTCATTTGGTTGTGGTGTTGATGCCGTAACAACAGATCAAGTAGAAGAAATCTTGTCTAGTTACGGAAAAATGTATACATTAATAAAAATTGATGAAATAAATAATTTAGGAGCTGTAAGAATCCGTATAAGATCATTACTAGCTAGTATGAATAAACGCCAAAAAGAAAAAGATTCAGATTTAAATGGTGATTATCGAATTCATAAAAAAATATATACAAAGGAAATGAATAAAGATTATACTATTTTAATCCCTCAAATGGCTCCAATTCACTTTGAACTTATAGAAGCTGCTGCTAAAGCTTCAGGATATCATGTTGAATTATTAAGAGAATGTACAAGTAAAACAGTAGAAACTGGATTAAAATATGTAAATAATGATGCCTGTTATCCATCAATACTTACAACAGGACAAATGATAGAAGCATTACAATCAGGAAAATATGATTTAAATAAAACTGCAATTATTATGTCTCAAACTGGAGGAGGATGCCGTGCTACAAATTATATAGGATTTATAAGAAAAGCCTTAAAAGATGCAGGATTTGCAAATGTACCAGTAATTTCATTTAATGTTGTAGGAATGGAAAAAATGCCTGGATTTAAGCTTACATTACCATTTTTAGAAAGATTATTTAAATCAGTAATTTTAGGTGATTTAATACAAAAGCTTTTATCAAAAAATAGAGCTTATGAAAAAAACAAAGGTGAAACACAAAAATTATTTGATCTATGGCTAGATAAATGTAAAAAATTGGTTACAAAATCAACTTTAAAAGAATTTAAAAATTCTATATATGAAATGGTAAATGACTTTGAAAAAATTGAATTAGATACATCAATTGAAAAGCCAAAAGTCGGAATAGTTGGAGAAGTCTTAATAAAATATCATCCTTTTGGAAACAACTATGTAGCTGATAAGTTAGAAGAAGAAGGAGCTGAAGTAATACTTCCAGACTTTATGGGATTTGTAAAATTTATAGCTACACATAAAATTACATTTAATCAACTAATTCAAACGGGATCTTTAAAAGCAAGTATATTTAAATATGCAATAAAATTAATAGATATTCTTGAAAAAGACTCTAGACAAGCATTAGCCAACTCAAAAAAAGGATACTTATTGCCTTGTGATATATGGGAACTTGAAGATAAAGTAAAAGATATTTTATCTATCGGAAATCAAACCGGTGAAGGTTGGTTTTTAACTGCTGAAATGATTGAATATATAGAACATGGTATTCCAAATATTGTATGTGTTCAACCATTTGCATGTTTACCTAACCATGTTGTAGGAAAAGGCGTTATAAAAACAATTAGAAATAAATATCCAAATGCTAATATAGCTCCGATTGATTATGATCCTGGTGCTAGTGAAGCTAATCAGACAAACCGTTTAAAATTACTAATGACAGTAGCTAAAGATAATTTAGAAAAAGAAAAAAATAATTCCAAAAAATAAAAAAATGCGATTTAAAATCGCATTTTTTTATTAATGAAATTATATTATCCTACATGAAAAATGTCCTTATTTTTCATTTTCATGAGTATATAGAAAAAAAGCCGATTTTAATCCTGCTAAAACTTAAATTTTAGCAGGATTAAAAATCAACTCTTGACAAAATCACATTTTGTCAATTATATTAAATTTAGCTAAAAACATAAATAAATTTTTTCATATTTATGTTTTATATCATAAGAAGTTTAAAGCTTACACAAACTTTCCGATACTCTTATTTTCATCATTCGTTATTTGTTCATTTTTTATTTTTTTTTTTATTTTTTTATTTATTTTATTTCTTATTTTTTCCATTCTTTTATTTGCTCTTTTTTATTTCTTTTTTTATTTTTTTATTTATTTTATTTCTTATTTTTTCCATTCTTTTATTTGCTCTTTTTTATTTCTTTTTTTATT
>CAKPKU010000019.1 GCA_934167365.1 uncultured Clostridia bacterium | reverse complement strand
AGCAAGTGAACTAGAAAAAAAGACTACAGAAAGTAAAAATAAAGAAAATAAAGAAATTAAAGAAAATGATAAAAATACAAAAAAAGATAATGAATCAATAAAAGAGCAAAAACAGGTAGAAGGTAAAAAAAATGATATACTGGAAAAAAAAGCTACCAAAAGTGCAAAACTATCATTAGATAGTAAAAAAAGTAAAAAAACAGCATCAAAAAAAGATATTAATAAAAAAACTGCTATTTCTAAAAAGTAGAGCCTTTTTAGTGTGAAAAATAAACTTATTGTACATAAAAAATATAAAATTATTGTTTATTTTTCACACTAGATTTGTATTTAGGGAGGAATTGTGTATTATGAAGAACAAGATTCTGAAAAATATGGAATGGGCAGTATTAGTATGTGTTTTAATACTGACTGTTATAGGATGTATAGAATTATTTTCTGTTACAAAAAGCTCTGATTATGCAGAGCTAAAAAAACAGTTACTTTGGTTTTCAATAAGTATTCCTATCATGATAGCTATTATTAGTATAGATTATAATGTAATATCAAAAATTTCACCAATTTTATATATAATTATGATAGGGCTTTTAATAGGAGTATTATTTACAAAGCCGATAAATGGAGCAACAAGTTGGTATGTAATGGGATCTGTGTCTTTTCAACCATCTGAGTTTGCAAAAATATGTGTTATATTAAGTTTTGCATTAATAATAAGCAAAGTGCAAAAAAATGGAAGGGAGCAAATAAGCAGACCATTGCAATTAGCAAAGTGTTTATCAGTTGTGATATTTCCAGTTTTATTAATAGTAATTCAACCAGATTATGGTACTGCAATTGCATTTTGTATAGCAACGACAATAATTTTATTAGTTGCAGGAATTGATAAAAAGTATATTATTTCAGCAGTAATTTTAGCTGTTATAGCACTTCCAGCATTATATTTTTTTGTATTGCCAAATCATGCAAAAACTAGAATTGATGTGTTCTTAAATCCTAATTTAGATCCAAGAGGATCTGGATATAATGTATTACAGTCAAAGTTAGCAATTGGATCAGGAAAATTCTGGGGAATGGGAATACAAAATGGTAGCCAAACTCAATTAGGATATTTATATCCACAGACAACAGATTTTATTTTTTCTGCAATTGGAGAAGAAATGGGATTTATAGTTGCAGCTTTAGTTATAGGTCTATATGTTGTATTAGTAACTAAATCACTAAAGATTGCTAAAACAGCTAAAGATGATCTGGGTTCATATATTGCATCAGGAATTGCAGGAATTTTTTTATTTCATATGTTAGAAAATATAGGAATGACAATGGGGTTATTACCAATTACAGGAGTTCCACTTCCATTTGTAAGCTATGGTGGAAGTTCACTGCTTACGAATTTTATTTTAGTAGGTTTACTGTTAAATATAAGTGGTAGAAGACAAAAAATAATGTTTTAAAAAGGGTAGAAAAATATGTATAATAAAGAATTAGTTATAGGAAATGTAAAATTAAATAGTAATTTAGTTCTAGCACCAATGGCAGGAATAACAGATAGAGCATTTAGAATAATATGTGAAAAATTTAATCCTGGATTAGTCTATACAGAAATGATAAGTGCAAAAGGTTTATTTTATAATGATGATAAAACAAATCAATTATTAAATATGAGTGATGAAAAAAGACCTATTGCTGTTCAAATATTTGGAAGTGATGTAGAGTCAATGAAATATGCAGCAAAATATGTATCTAAATATGCTGATATTATAGATATTAATATGGGATGTCCTGCTCCAAAAGTTGTGAAAAATGGAGATGGTAGTAAATTGCTTTTAGATTTACCAAAAGCAACAGAAATCATAGATGCAGTGGTCAAGAATTCATCAGTGCCTGTCACAGTTAAATTTAGGAAGGGCTGGGATGATGATCATATTGTAGCAACAGATATCGCAAAAATTGCAGAAGAGCATGGAGTATCAGCAATAACAATACATGGTAGAACTAGATCAGAATTTTATTCTGGAAATGCAGATTGGGAAATAATAAAAAAGGTAAAAGAATCTGTAAATATACCAGTAATTGGTAATGGGGATGTAAAAAGTACAGATGATGTAAAAAAAATGTTTGAGTTAACAGGTGTTGATGGAATAATGATTGGAAGATCTGCACTCGGAAATCCATGGATATTTGAAAAAATCAGATTAGAGCTTTTAGGTCAAAAATTTGATATTTCAAATAAGGATAAATTAAATTTAATATTAGAACAATTAAATTATGAAATAATTGATAAAGGCGAAAGAGTTGCTATTAATGAGATGAGAAAACACATTAGTTGGTATATAAAAAATACAAAAGATGCCAGCAAAATTAGAGATAAAATAAACCAAATTGCAGATAGAAAAGAACTTGAAACTACATTAACAGAATACTTTATGACTATATGAATATACATGAAAAGAATAGATATTGCATCTATTCTTTTTATTTTTATTATGAAAGGAATATTGTCATGAAGAAAAAGGTTATTTTAATTTCACTTTTTTTTATTATACTACTGATAATATTATTTTTTTGTAAATTTAATTATAAAAAAATTAAATTTGGAAATAATGAAAGTAACAAAAGTGTTGATCAAATAAAAGAGTATATTTTAAATATTAATTCGTATACAGCTGTATTAGATGTTACAACAATTAGTAATAAAAATACCAATAAATATATATTAGAGCAAAGCTATAAAAAGGGATCTTATGAAGAGCAAAAAGTTAACAAACCAGAAAATATTGAAGGTACAACAATTATATATAAAGATAATACATTAGAAATTAAAAATTCAAAATTAAATTTGAGTAAAATTTATAATGATTATCCGTACTTATCTAATAATGTATTGTGTCTTAGTTCATTTATTGAAGATTGTAATAAAAATTTAGAAAAAATAAACATATATGAACAAAATGATGATATTGTTTTTGAATTAAGCACATCAATAAATGCATATTTAGGGAAAAGAACTTTGTACCTTGAAAAAGGAACAGGAAAACCTAAGAAAATGGTAGTACAAGATGATAACAATAAAGATATAATTTACATATTATATAATGAGATAGATATAAAAAATTAAGGTATATATCTTAATTATCTATCCATGCGAATTGAAATATACGAGCACTTTAATATTGAAATAATAGGAGTGAATTATATGGTAGTCAAAAGAGGAGATATGTTTTATGCAGATTTAAGTCCAGTTGTAGGTTCAGAGCAGGGTGGAATAAGACCAGTTATTATAATACAAAATGATGTAGGAAATATGCATAGCCCAACTGTTATAGCAGCAGCAATTACTTCACAAAGAGGAAAAAATAAATTACCTACGCATATAGAAATAAATTCAAAGGAAAATGGTTTAAAATCAGATTCAATAGTGCTTACAGAGCAAATTAGAACGATAGATAAAAGCAGATTAAAGGAAAAAATTGGTCATGTGGATGATGATAAAGTAATGTCAAAAATAAATAATGCATTAGGTGTTAGTTTTGGTCTTTAATTTTATAAATAGGTAAAAGTTTAAATTTAGTATAATATAAGAAGTAAATATATAAAAAATAGCGGACTTTTAGTCCGCTGTTTTTTATTCATTAGTGCTATTACTTTCACCTAAAGTAATACTTAGCTCTTTTTCTTCATCATTTCTGTATACTTTAATTTTTACTTCATCACCAATTGAATGTTTATTTTTTTGATCATTTAATTCATCCATTGTAGTAATTTTTGTACCATCAAATTCAACAATTAAATCACCTTTTTGAATACCAGCTTTTTCAGCAGCTGAAAATTCTTCAACATTTACTACATATACACCAGCTTGTTTTAAATTATTTCTTTTAGCAGTATCTTCATCTACATCTCTTCCTGAAACTCCTATATAAGGTCTTGAAACTTTACCATTTTCTATTAAATCTTTATAAATGCTTATTGTATCATTAATAGGAATAGCAAAACCAATTCCTTCAATTCCAGATCCAGAAAGTTTTAAAGTATTTATTCCAATAACTTTTCCTTCTCCATTTATTAATGCACCACCACTGTTTCCAGAGTTAATAGCAGCATCAGTTTGAATTACTTTATATTTTACATTATCAGATGTTATAGTTCTATTTGTAGCACTAATAATACCTGTTGTAACAGTACTTGGCATATTTAAAGGATTTCCTATTGCCATTGCGAATTCTCCTACCTTTATGCTACTTGAATCTCCAAGCTCTGCAGCTGTTAAACCATCTTTTTCTATTTTTAAAACAGCTAAATCAGTTTGTTCATCTGTTCCAATTATTTTTGCTTCATATTCTGTTTCATCATTATATAATGTTACAGTTATTTTTGTAGCTTTACTAACTTGATAATATGATGAGCTAGATGATGAGGCAACAACATGGTTGTTTGTTAATATATATCCATCATTAGTTATTATTACACCAGATCCAGTTGCTGTTGAGGTTCCTCCAGACATACCATAATAAGAATAATAAGGAGAATTTACAGAATATGTTACTGTAATACCAACAACTGATGGCAAAACTTTATTTGCTACTGCCACACTTGTATTAGAATAATCTTCAATAGAAACACCTTTTCCAATAGTAGATGTTACATCTGGAGCTGAAGTAGATGAATCTTTTCTTGATTCACTAGATGATTCGATGGAAAATTTTTCTCCTATGAATTCTTTAATTGGAGTAATTGTTAAACATGTACCAACTACTAAAACAGATCCTATTGCTCCTGCAAGTAGAGGAACAAAAAAGCCTCTAAAAAATCCAACCTTTCCTTTAGGAATTGAATATTTTGAATTTTCATTTTTTACTGCTTTAAATGAATTATTATCTTCCATAATAAATCCCAGTCCTTTCTTTATTTATCATAATTAATTTTTGTTTGATTTGATAAGTTATTAAAATTATATAACCATAATAACTTATTGATATAAATCATACAAGATATTTGTGAAAATTTTGTGAAAAAAATGTTTTAATTTATAGACTTTCCTTAAAAAAAGCTTAAAACAATTGTACAGCAGGGGAAAATGATATATAATCATCAAAAAAAGAAAGGTTTATTAAAAGAGGAAAGTTATGAACAAAAAAAGGCATACAATAAAATTAGTAATATTAATATCAATATTTGCTGTTATAATAACAGCTATTGCTATTTCTAGCAAGTACATAAATAAAAAGGTAAATGAAAGCAAAGATGATGATATAAAAACAGATATGCTTGTATTACAGGCGAAAATTAAAGTTATTAAGGGAGAATCTGAGGTTAATAAAAATACTGATAATTATTTTGGAAAAAAGGTTAACGAATCAAATAATGAGAATATAATTAATTTATTAAAGTCAATTAATATACTAGATGAGGAGCTACAAAATTATTATATATTAAATAACCAAGATATTGAATTAATGGGAATATCTGAAGAAATTTATAATAAAGAAGACAGCTCTTATATTGTAAATTATAATTCAGCAGAAGTTATATATAAAGATGGAATTTTTATAGATGGTGTTGTAAAATATAAATTATCTGATTTAATTGAAAATACAGATTCAAAAAATGAAATTAATAATAATATAGAGTAGGAGAAAAAAATGAAGGAAAAAGAATTACAAAGACTTAATGAACTAAAAATTATAGATAACAACGTATATGAGGAAGGATATAATTATATATGTGGTATTGATGAAGCTGGTAGAGGTCCTCTTGCAGGTCCAGTCGTAGTTGCATCAGTAATTATGCCAAAGGATTCTATGATTGAAGGGGTAAATGATTCAAAAAAAGTTTCTGAAAAAAAGAGGGAAAAATTATATGATTTAATTATAGAAGAAGCAATAAGTTATAGTGTAGGTATTGTAGATCAAAATGAAATTGATAGGATAAATATATTAAATGCAACAAAGGCAGGTTTAACAGAATCAGTAAAATCGTTATCTGTTAAACCAGAAATAATATTGGTAGATGCATTAACAGGTATAGATACATGTGGAATTGAATATAGACCAATAATTAAAGGTGATGCTAAAAGTTATTCAATCGCAGCAGCATCAATTATTGCAAAGGTTACAAGGGATAGAATAATGAGACAATGGGATGAAATTTATCCTCAATATGGATTTGCAAAACATAAAGGTTATGGAACAGCAGCTCATATTAATGCAATAAAAGAATATGGTTTGTGCCCATTGCATAGGTTGAGTTTTGTAAAAAATATTGTTAAAAATTAAGAAAAAAGGTTAAGGTGATTTACAAATGAACATTTTAGAAATTATTTCAAAAAAGAGAGATGGAAAAACTTTAAGTAAAGAGGAAATTGATTTTTTTATAAAAAATTATACAAATGGAAATATAACAGATTATCAAGCTGCTGCTTTGATAATGGCAATTTATATTAATGGAATGAATTATGAAGAAACAACAAACTTTACTTTAGCAATGTCTGAATCTGGAGAAGTTTTAGATTTATCAGACTTGGGGGAAGTTGTTGACAAACATAGCACAGGCGGAATTGGAGATAAAATAACATTAATTTTAATGCCAGTAGTAGCATCTTTAGGAGTTCCAGTTGCAAAAATGTCTGGTAGGGGATTAGGTTATACTGGAGGAACAATTGATAAGTTAGAATCAATACCAGGGTATAGTACAAATATAGATATAGAAAAATTTAAGGAAAATGTAAAAAATATTGGAATTTGTTTAATGGGTCAAACATTAAATTTAGCACCAGCAGATAAAAAAATCTATGCATTAAGAGATACAATTTCTTGTGTTGATAGTATACCACTAATTGCATCTAGTATTATGAGTAAAAAAATTGCAGCAGGAGCAGAAAAAATTGTATTAGAAGTTACAGTTGGTAGTGGGGCTTTTATGAAAAATATGGAGGATGCTAAAAAACTATGTGAAACAATGATTGGAATTGGAAAATTAGCTAAAAAAGAGACTATTTGTGTTCTAACTAATATGAATGAACCAATTGGTTATTCTATTGGTAATTCATTGGAAGTTGTAGAGGCAATAGAAGCATTAAATGGAAATATGGAAAAAGATGTTGAAGATATTGTTTTGACATTAGGTAGTTTTATGATTAAACTAGCTGGAAAAGGTGATAATATCGATGAAAATAGAAAAGCTATATTAAACAATATTAAAAATAAAAAGGCACTAAAAAAATTTAGAGAGCTTGTGGCAAACCAAGGTGGAGATACTTCATATATTGATGATGTTTCTAAATTTGAAAAATCTAAATTTGTTATGCCAGTTGTTTGTGATAAGAGTGGATATATAAAGTCTTTTGAAAATGAGAAAATTGGCTATATTTCTTGTGAGCTTGGAGCTGGTAGAGTAAAAAAAGAAGATGAAATAGATAATAAGGTTGGAATTATAATTAAAAAGAAAATTGGAGATAGAGTTGAAAATGGAGATATAATTGCTTATGTTCACTCTGATGACATAGAATTAGGAGAAACAGCTGTCAAAAAATTAAAAAAATGTTATGAGATTTCACAAGAAATTGTGGAAAAACCAAAGCATATTTTAGGAATTATTTATTAATTCCTTTTTATTTTCACAAAAATTGACATAAAACTTGTAAAAAATGCATATATATGCTAAAATAATTGTTAGTTTTATTAGAAAGGAAGGATTGTTGAATGTTTAAAATGAAAATGATGGCTTTGTTACAAAATAAAGCTATACGAAATTCTACAATAGTGCTATTAGCAGTAGCAATCATTTTGGGGATAATAGCATGGCCAAAATCAGATGCTGATACACCAGTAAGTGTTGATTTAAGATCAGCTTCGATGAAAGTTAGTGCTGGTAGCAAAGATATTTTAATGCCAGAGGTGGCACCAGGACAATCAGAAAAGGAGGCAAAATATAATAACTTATACTGTATAGATGAAGGAACTCATTTAAGTTATGCTACTTACAATAAAGAGATAAATTTATACAACTCAAATGAATGTAGCAAATATTTTAGCAATTATGGATCTGCACTATGGCTTGTTGATCATATGTACATAAGTACTGCTAAAAATGCAGATGTTTCACTAGAATATTTAGCAGAGCTAGTAACATCTACTGATGTAAAAAAAGAAGTTAGTGCATATGGAAACATTACTGCTGATAATATAAAATCATTAAATAAAACAGTTGGTAGTGGAAAAGACCAAAAAGGAAATAAAATTGATAGAAATTTAATAGAAGTAATTGAACAGTTAAATCTTTGGAATTATACAAAAAATAAAGAAAAGATAGACTGCGATAAATTTATTAATGCTGGTATTTCAGGAACAAATATAACTTCTGATGATCAAAATGCATGCAAATATTTATATCATGCTTTAAAATATTTAGCAGACAAAAATTCTGAATATACATCAAATGGAACATTTTCAAATGCTATTTCATTAGATAATTCAAATGCAAAATTAGATATTACTAAAAAACAAGTAGGACCATATTACTTAAAATCAAGTGGTGTAACTTTAAATATAGATAGCAATTTAAAATCAAAAATAACAGCAAAAGTTACTACTGTTGATGGAAACACTAAAGAGGTTTCAAGTGAAAAAATAAAAGTTGATACAAAAACAGGAGCTTTTTATATTGATATTACAGATTATGCAAATGTAACTTCAGCTGAAATAAAAGTTGCAGAAATGTTTTCTGGAGCTAAAGTAACTGCTATTGCATTAGTAAATGGTAAAAATCAAAATGTAATAAATATAAATAAGGAAATAACTAAAAAAGGATTTTCTGATAAAAAAGAAACTACTTATTCAGGAAAATATACTATCAAATTAGTTAAAACTAAAGCTGATGGTTCAACAGCTATAACAAATAATCCAGCAGTTTTTACAATAAGTGGAGCAGAAAATAAAAAATCTGAAAACACTAATAGTGATGGTGAACTTATTATAACATCAGATAAATCCATTACTTCAGTTTCTGCTGAAGATAAATATACAATTGTTGAAGATACAGCACCAGAAGGATTTGAAAAATATAATGGAACATTAAATTTATCTGTTAAATTTAAATCATCAGGAAATAATTATATATTAGATAAAGAAAATGTTAAATTAACAGGAAATGGAACTAATGGAACTTGTAAGATTTCATTTAAAGATAATAATACTATAATGATTTATGTACCAAATAAAGAAGTTGAAAAAGGAAAATTTGATTTAAGCTTAAGAAAATTTATTTCTAAAGTTGATGATAAAGCACCTTCTGTAAGTAGAGCACCAGTAATTGATGCTGAATCAAAAACAATTTTAGATGAATTTGGTACAGCTGCATATCATCATACTAAACAAAGCCTACTTGTAAACAATGGAAGTAAAATCGAATATACAATAAGAGTTTACAACGAAGGTGAAATAGATGGATATGCTAAAGAAATAACAGATTACTTACCAGATGGATTGAAATTTGTTAAAATAGCAGATGAAAGTTCTAAAGAATATACAACAGATGCAACAAGTGGAAGCAAAAAGATTGTATTAAAATATAATGGAAATACAGTAATAAAAGCAGACTCCATAACTAGAATATTAAATGGAGAAAAAGAAAATATTTATCAAGAAGTAAAAATAATTTGTGAAGTTTCTGAAAATGCAACTGGATATATAACAAATAGAGCAGAAATAACAAATTATGGATATAATGATAATGGAACATGGAAATCAGCAAAAGCAATAGGCGATTCTGATAGAGATTCTGTACAAAATACAATTTCTGGAAGTTTAAATTTAGAAAAATGGTATGAGGAATCTAAAACATACACATATACAGATAAATCTGGAAAAACATCAGAAGTTAAAGATTACTACCCAGGAGTTCAAGATGATGATGACTTTGAAACAGTAGAAGTAAAAGAAATTACAGGACAATATAATGTAGTAATTAAGAAAGTTGATTCTTCTAATAAAAATCAAGGATTAGCAGGAGCATACTTTACAATAGGAAAAGACTTTAATTTAAAAGTTGGTCCTACTAATGAGCAAGGAGAAGTCGAAGTATTAAAAGATCAAAAAATTACTTCAGAAAATGAGAAAAAAGTAATGTCTATAACTGAAACAACTGCACCAGATGGATATAAAGGTTATGATAAAGATATTATATTAAATATAGTAACAAAAAAAGAAAACAATAAATACATATTAGATAAAACAAATACAAAATTAGATGGAAGTGATAGTTCAGTTACAATTGATGTTTCTGATTCACTAATTACAATTACTATACCAAATGAGAAAAAAGATTTTGATTTGGCATTACGTAAATTTATAACTAAAGTTAATGATAAAGATATAACATCAAGAATTCCAAAAGTAGATGTTTCTGAATTAAAAACAGGAACAGTTACAACAGCTAAATATGATCATCCAAAAGACCCAGTAGAAGTTTGTACAAACGATATTGTTACATATACAATAAGAGTTTACAACGAAGGTGAAGCTGATGGATATGCAATGAAGATTATGGATGATATACCAGATGGTTTAGAATTTTTACCACAAGATAGTACAAATACACAATATAAATGGGTAATGTATGCAGAATCTAATAATACAAAGTCAGAAAATTCAATAACTTATGGTGGAAAAACATATGTTGTCACTACTGATGCATCAAAAGCAGATTTAATTGTAACTAATTATTTAGAAAATTCTATAATAAAAGGATTTAATACAAAAACAATGACTGAATTAGATTATAAAGATGTTAAAGTTTCATTTAAAGTAATCGAACCAGGCACATCAGATAGAATATTAGTAAATTATGCCCAAATTACTCAAGATGCAGATTCAAACAAAAATAAAGTTACAGATAGAGATTCTATTCCAAATGAATGGAATGAAGGCGAAGATGACCAAGACATTGAAAAAGTTAAAGTTAAATATTTCGATTTAGCATTAAGAAAATGGGTTACACAAGCAATTGTAATAGAAGATGGAGAAACTAAAGTTTATGAAACTGGTCATAAAGCTGAAGATAATCCAGAAGATGTTGTAAAAGTTGACTTAAAGAAAAGTAAATTAAATGAAGTTACTGTTAAATTTAGATATTCAATAAGAGTAACTAATGAAGGTGAAATTGCTGGATATGCTAAAGAAGTATCTGATTATATTCCTGAAGGTTTAAAATTTGTTGCAGCTGACAATAAAAACTGGACTGAAAAAGATGGAAAAGTTGTTACAAGAGAATTAGAAAACACTTTATTACAACCAGGAGAAAGTGCAGAAGTTTCAATTTTATTAACTTGGGTTAATAGCAAAAACAATATGGGAGTAATGACAAATACTGCTGAAATAAGTGAAGATTATAATGATCATGGAGCAAAAGATATTGACTCAACACCAAATAATAAAGTACCAGGTGAAGATGACATAGATGATGCACCTGTAATGTTAACAGTAAAAACAGGATCTGATATAATAACATATGTTTCAATAGGATTTGGAGTTTTATTAATAGTAACAGCAGGAGTTTATGGAATTAAGAAATATTTAGTATAAATTATAAAATAAATATAATATTAGAAAAATGAGATTTAAGTTATATATGTAACTTGAATCTCATTTTTTATATAATAGGAAAATTCTACATATGGGTATAAATTAAATTAACGGTAAATTTAATTTGTTTAATATTTTAAAGAAGGCGATTTCCTATTATATAAAAAGGCTTCGCCAAAACATTGCACACAAAATTACTGCGTAATTTTGGCGCACGAACAATTTAACGCGGACTTTTAGTCCGCTATTGTTCTGAAACAAAATAAAACAATTGTTCTTTTTTCGTTGACTTTAAATGTGTTGTGTGATATAAATTAAAAAAAACATTGAGAGGTTTATATGAAATTTGTACATATTGCAGATATGCATTTTGATACTTCATTTTCACAAATGAACAACAGTAATTTGGGAATTTTAAGAAGATTAGATCAAAGAAAAATTTTTAGAAAAATAATTGATTTTATAAAAGATAATGAAATTGAATATTTATTTATTGCAGGAGACTTATATGAACATAAGTTTATACGAGAAAGCACAATTGAATATATTAACAATTTATTTAAAGAAATAAGTAATACCAAAGTTTTTATTACACCAGGAAATCATGATCCATATTTAAAAAATTCTTTTTACAGCAAATATAATTGGAATAATAATGTTTATATATTTGGACCATCAATATCTGTTGTCAATACTGAAAATGTTAATATTTATGGTTATGGATTTAACGATTTTTACTATACTAATTCTGAAATTGAAAATTTTGAATTAGAAGATAAAAACAAAATTAATATATTAATTACACATGGAACATTGAATGGTACTAATAATACTGAAAGGCAATACAATGCAATTCAAAGATCTGCTCTTGAAAAAATAGGTTTTGATTATGTTGCATTAGGTCACATACATAAAAGTAATTATACAAAAGAAGAGCATATTGTTTATCCGGGCTCAACAATAGCAATAGGTTTTGATGAAGAAGGAAAACATGGAATGGTTGTTGGCAATATAGATGAAGAAGGCTTACAAACTGAATTTATTCCATTAGATGAATCTGAATTCAAAGTTTTAGAAGTTGATGTTGGACAGTTTAATTCAGCTGATGAATTAATAGAGCACTTAAATTTAATATACTTAAATGAAAAAGATTTTTATGAAATAATATTGGTAGGTAAAAGATCATTTGAAATAGATATGTATAATTTAAAAAAGGTGATAACAAGGCAAAACATTATAAAATACAAAAATTTAACTAAATTAAACTACAATATACAAGAAATTTCTAACGAAACTACATTAAAAGGTCTATTTGTTCAAGAGATTATGTCACGAATGAATGATGAAAATTATGATAAAGAAATATTAGAAAATGCTCTTGAAATTGGACTTGAAATATTAGAAAAATAATTAGAGGTGTGTTATTTGAGAATAGATGATATAAAAATTAACTCATATGGAAAATTAAAAGATAAAGAGCTTTCCTTAAAAAATGGTATTAATATTATATATGGCGAAAATGAAAAAGGAAAATCTACATTATTAAATTATATAATTAATATATTTTATGGTACATCAAGAAATAAAAAAGGAAGAGCAATGTCTGATTATGAAAAATATAAACCATGGGATGGAGAGGATTTTTCAGGAAAAATAAAATATACATTAGATAATAATGAAAGCTACGAAGTATACAGGGAGTTTGGAAAGAAAAATGCCAAAATATATAATAATAAAATGGAAGATATTTCTAAAGAATTTTCGATAGATAAAAATACAGGAAATCAATTTTTTTACGAACAAACAAATGTAGATGAACAGACTTTTATTTCAACTGTTGTATCTTTTCAAAAAGAAGTAGAAATAGATAACCAAACTCAAAATATTTTAATTCAAAAAATTGCAAATACATCTTCAACAGGTGATGACAATATTTCATATAAAAAAGCTTTAGATAAATTAAGTAAAAAACAACTAGATGAAATAGGAACGAGTAGAAGTCAGGGAAAACCAATTAATAATGTAATAAATGAAATTGAAAGCTTACAGTTAAAAAATAGAGAGCTAGAAAAATTTGAAGATTATCAGTTTGAGATAGAAGAAAAGCAACATAATTTGGAAGAAAAAATAAAAATGTTAAATTTACAATACAATGCAATAAAAGAGCTCAATTCTCTTAAGCAGGAAGAGGAGGTAGAGCAGAGCAAGTTGAAATTTAATGAAAGAAAAATTGATGAACTTGAAAATCAAATTCAAGATCTAATTAAGCAACGTGATGAATTAAACTCAAATAAAAAAACAGTTACAGATACTCAAATTGATTCATCTAAAGTCAATATATATATAATAATAGCTATTATCCTAATAGCAATTTCTGCTGTAATTATAATTCTCAAAAAGCCAATAGTAGGAGTGATTATGGCTGTTATTTCAGTTATATTAATTGGAATAGGTATAACTAAAAAAATCAAAGCAAAAAGAAAAAATGATGAATTAGAAAATAAACAAAAAGGCATTAATTTATTTAACAAAGAGCTTGAAAGAAAAATATATGAAATAGATGCTCAAATTAATTTATTAGAGCAAAATGAAAAATCACAAATTAATGAAACAGAGCAAATAAGAAATGAAATATTGCGCAATATAAATATGAAGAAAATGCAATGTATTTCAAAATTTAAAATACAATTAGGAGAAACATTTATAAATGATCTTATAAACTGTACAGATATTCAAAAAAGAATGGAATTTGTTCAAAATTTAATAAATGAAACTAATATAGAAATGCACAAATTAGACCTTGATAAGGAAAATATTTTACCAAAAATTGAAGAATACGCTGTAAATGAAGAAAAATTAGCATACAACAATGAGCAATTAGAGCTATTAAATAAAAAAAATGATTCCATTAATTTAGCAAAGGAGCTTATTGAAATAGCATATCAAAAAATGAAAGATAATGTAACACCAAAATTCACTAAAAATTTATCAAAAAGTATATCAGAAATAACAAACAGTAAATATAACAAAGTTATTATTAATGAAGAAAATGGTATAATGGTTGAAATTTCCAATGGTGACTATAAAGAGCTTACAAAATTTAGTACAGGAACTATTGAACAATTATATTTATCATTTAGAATTTCAATGTTAGAAGATATATCAGAAGAAAATATGCCTATATTATTTGATGAAGCATTTGCATATTATGATGATGTTCGTTTAAAAAATACAATTGATAGCATATATAAAAAATATAGTAATAATCATCAAATAGTATTTTTCACATGTACTAATAGAGAAGAAAAAATATGCGAAGATTTAGGAATACAGTACAATAAAGTTTCTTTATAAAAATAAAGTATTCTAATAAGTAGTATAGTATGCTTCATAAATGAAACAAAAAAAGTATAATAGCATATATATTCTAATAAAAAAATAAGTAATGGAGCACGATGTGCTCCTCTATGAATTAAAAATGGAAAAGATATAAAATTAAGTTTATAAAACTGAACTAATAAAACAAAATTTGTATTACAAAACATTGAAAAAATGGTAAATTTATGTTAAAATTGAAAATATGTTGAAGGATGTTGAATATTAAAGGAGAGGATTTTATGAATAAATATAAAATGATGGCAATGTGTTCTCTATCAATTGTAGTGATATTAATTTTAAGTTTATTATTGCCATTAAGAAGTAATGCAAATGATAAAGAAAGTTTGGAAATAAACTTACATTATGAAAAATCAACAGTAACAGTTGACATTACAGTTAATTCAGATATTTATACTGGTGTAGTATGTAAATATATTGCAGTAGATGATGTCCTAGCATATGATGACTTGGCATATCAAACCAAGGAAAATGGAACAATATTAAATGTTAATAAAGTAGAAAATGACAACTACACAACAACAATTGAAAATGTAACAACAAGATATGTTGTAGTATATGTTTCAATAGGAAATTGTACTTTATGTGATTATATTGATTGTAAACCAAGCAATAATAGTACAGAAAATAATTCACAAAACTCAAGTACAAAAAATGAAGATTCAGAAAATACTGAAAAAAAAGATGAAAATCAATCAAAAACAGAAGATAAAACAAAAAACGAAGATAACAAACAAGATATAAATACAGATGATTTTACTACAATAGAAGAAGTAAAATCTAATGAAAATAAACAAAATGAAACAAAACAGGAAGAAAATAAATCACAACAAACTGAAACAAAACAGGAAGAAAATAAATCACAACAAACTGAAACAACAAAGCAAGAAGAAAATAAATCACAACAAACCGAAACAACAAAGCAAGAAGAAAATAAATCACAACAAACCGAAACAACAAAACAAGAAGAAAATAAGTCACAACAAACTGAAACAACAAAACAACAAGAAAGCAAAACAACACAAACAGATGACACTAAAAAATCATCAAATAATAGTACAGTAGCAACAAGTAATCAGCCAATTAATCTAAATAAGTATGATAAAGATACAATTGATACAACAAACTTTCAAGAAATAGAAAGTAATGATAAAAAAGCATCAACATCAACAGTAGATACAAAAATGCCTCAAACAGGTGAGAATGATACTATTAAAATTGCAGGAATTGTTGTATTTTCAATTATAGGATTAATATCATTTTACAAATATAAAGAAAGTTGCAAAAGTGGAATGATGAATTAATAGAATAATAGAAAATTAAAGTCAATATGTTGGTTATCCAATATATTGATTTTTATATAATAAGAAATAATATGGAATTTTTTAATTCCAAAACATTGCATACAAAATTATTACGTAATTTGTCGTAATGAGCAATATTTTAAATTAGGGAATATTGACAAAAAGTAAGATTAAATGTAAGATGTGTTATGGATACTTATAAATATATTTGAAAGGATTTTTATGAACTTTTTATTAGGATTGCTAGGAGCACTATTAGGAATAATACTTGCTATAATAATTATAATTGCAATTTTTTATTGGAAAATAAGAGCTGAAGTAGGAGAACCAGGAATACGAATGTTCAAACATGCTATTAAAAATGCTTCAAATCTTGAAATGGAAGAGTATGCAAGAATAAAAAATGTACGAAGGGGATTAACTAGGTTATTAGAGCCACAAATTCTTAGGGATTTTCCAGATTTTAATAAAAACTTATTATTTTCAATGTGTGAAAATAATTTAAGGAAAATATTAAATGTTATAGAATCACAGGATAATACTTTAATAGCAGATGACAGTGATTTTATATATGTGCAAAAAAAAATTATTGAGCAAATTAATGACATGAAATCAAATGATACATATGAGAAATTCGATAATATAGAATTTGGCAGACATGCATTAAGTGGATATAGCAAAAAAATGGTATGGCAACAATAGAAATATCATCAACATTAAGTTATTATTATAAAACAAATAGAAAAGATAAAAAATCTTTTCCAGATGTAAAGAAACAAACAAGATATTTAAGTGAATTTGTTTACGTATATGATGAGACTGAATTTGATGAGAATCAACATTACTTTTCAGTTAGGTGTCCAAATTGTGGAGCACCACTAAAGAGCTTGAAAAATAACAAATGCGAATATTGTGGGACACATGTAGAAAAAATAAATTTAAGAGTATGGAAAATGTCTTCATATAATGAAGATTATTAATAGGAGGTATAATTATGGGATTAATTAAAGCGGCTTTTGGAGCAGTAGGATCAACATTACATGATCAATGGAAAGAGGCAATCAGATGTGAAGATATGCCTAATGATGTTTTAATGGTTAAAAAAACAACAAATAACGGTGTAATATCAAATGGAAGTACAATAATAGTAGGACCAAGTCAATGTGCTATCATTTTTGATAATGGTAGAATTGTTGATGCATCTGCTGAACAAGGTGTATATACATTTGATTCATCATCTACACCATCATTATTTGCAGGACAATTTGGTGGTATGTTTAAAGAAATGTGGCAAAGATTTACATATAATGGAGCTAGTGCAAAAGAGCAAGCTGTATATTTCTTTAATTTAAAAGAAATAATGAATAATAAATTTGGAACACCTGCACCTGTACCATATAAAGATTGGGGACATCCAATTATGAATGCTAGAACAGGAAGCTATATTCCAATGAGTGTAAATGTAAGATGTTTTGGTAGATATACTTTTAAAATATCAGATCCATTTACATTTATGAGTGAAGTTGCAGGTATAGCTAATATTTATAGAAAATCAGACTTAATAGATCAAATCAGATCAGAAGTTATAGGTGCTTTTTCAAATGTAATGAACAGTTTAGGAAGCGATAAATATAAATTTGATGTATTAGATTTACCAAATAAAACTGATGAAATTAAACAAATAATGGATGAAAATATATTTGATGAGGCAATAAGAAGAAGAGGAATATCATTAGTTTCATTTATTGTAGAAAGTATAACATTAGATGAAAAATCTCAAGAAAAAATGAATGATTATGAAATTGGTGGAGATGTATATCAACAACAAGGTGTTATGACTGGTGCATATGCAAATGCAGTTCAAGATGCAGCACGTAATTCTTCAGGAGCAGCTAATGGATTCATGGGAATTGGAATGATGAATATGACAAGTGGAGGATTTACTGGAGCAGCAGCACAAGGACCTTGGCAACAACAACCACAAATGAAGCAACAAATGGAACAGCCACAAATGAAACAACCAGAAACAGAAAAACAAGAACAATCTGATAATCAGCCAGAAGTTCAAGAGCAAACTGTAGTAAATACAGAATGGGAATGTCCAAATTGTCACAGTAAAGCATCTGGAAATTTCTGTCCAGAATGTGGAACAAAAAGACCAGAAAATAAAAAGAAGTTTTGCCATAATTGTGGAACAGAAGTTACTGAAGAAAGTAAGTTTTGCCCAGAATGTGGAACAAAATTAAACTAAAAAAATTAAAGTTCAATTATGGAGGACATTATGGGAAAAGGAAAGAGATATAATGGTGAACAAAAGCTGAATATGAAAAAAGTTTTTGCAGTAATTGCAGTAATAGCTCTAATAGTATTATTTTGTATAGGAATAAAAGCAATATTAAAAAAGAATGAAAATGGAACAGCGTACTTCACAGAAATTTCCTATTTTACATCATATTCTAATGGAAAATGGGGAGTAATAAGCTCTAAAGGAGAAAACATAATAGAGCCTACATATACAGATATGATAACAATACCAAATAATAAAAAAGATATATTTTTATGTATGTATGAAGTAAATTATTCAGATAATACATATAAAACAAAAGCAATTAATTCAAAAAACGAACAACTATATACAGCATATAATTCAGTAGAAGCATTAAGTAATTATGATAATAATAACAATATTTGGTATGAAGATAATGTTTTAAAAGTTGAAAAAGATGGATTGTTTGGTTTAATTAACTTTGATGGGAATGAAATTTTACCATGCGAATATCAAAAAATTGATACATTAAAAAATGTAAAAAATAGTATATTAGTGCAAAAGGATGGATTATTTGGTTTAGTAAACAATTCAGGAAATAAAATAATTGATACAAAATATTCTAGTATAGAAGCATTAAATGATGATTACAATAATGGATATATTGTAAAAAACAGTGATGGAAAGTTGGGAGTAATTGCTACAAATAAAGATGTTATTTTTGAATGCAAATATTCAGACATTAAACATGTATATGGAAATGAAACATATATAGTTAAAGAAAATGATAAATGGCAAATAGTAAATAAAAGTACAGAAAAAAGTGTAGAAATAAATTATGAAGACGTGAAATCAATCAATAGTGAAAATATTGTAATAAAAAATAATTCAAAATATGGAATAATAGCAACAGATAAAACTGAAAAAGTTCCATGTGAGTATGATGATATGAATTATGCATTTTTAGATTATTATATAGTAAAAAAAGATAATAAATATGGTATAATAAATTCAAAAAATGAAAAAAGTCTAGAGCTTCAATATGAATCACTATATTTTAATAAAGATGCTGATTGTTTAGTAGGAACAAAAACTGATGATCAAAAATTATATTTAATAGACAGAAATTTACAAGAAAGAGTTTCTGGAACAAATATGACAGTACATAATGGATATATAAGAATTCTTGTAGATGATCAATACCAATTCTATAATCTAAAATTTGAACAAAAAACTAATAGAGAGGTATTTGCTAATAATACTTTATATGTAGCTAAAAACGATGGAAAATTTGGTTTAGTAAATAAAGATGGAACTTTAGTAGTACAATACCAATATGAAGATATTACAGAGCAAAATGATTATGGATATGTTGCAGCTAAAAAAGATGGAAAATGGAACATTATAGACCAATATGGTAATACAGTTGCTGAATATAATGAAAATATTACTGATATATCAAAAATACAATTTATAGGAAAATGGCATTCTATTGAAGATGTTAACGCAACTTATTATATATGTGAATAAAACAAAAGCGACCACATTGAAGAGCACTTAAGAAATTAGAAATATCCTAATTTCTTAAGTTTAATTCATACAGGTCGCTTTTTATATAAATAAAAAAATTTTAAAAGTTGGTGAAAAATAATGAAATTTAAAATAGGTAATGATATAATTGAAACATCAAGAATACAAAAACTATGCGAAATATATAAAGATAAATTTAAAAAGCGAGTTTTTACAGAAAATGAGATAAAATATTGTGAAAGCAAAGGAAAAAATAAATATCAATCATATGCTGCAAGATTTTGTGCCAAAGAAGCAGTATTTAAGGCAATTTCAGATGGATTAAGTAATAAGTATGAAATTAA